>NZ_JAILXP010000350.1 GCF_020740895.1 Streptomyces sp. UNOB3_S3
GGGGGTGGCAGATCCGGGGTGGCCGGGACAGCGTCGTACAACGGTTCGCTTCCGGCAAGCGCCCCGGCGGACGAAATGCCGCTCCCCGGCCCCTCCTCGAACGCCGCACTCCGTGTCACCATGTCCAGTTATGACGCGGGGAGAGGGCGAATTACGGCACAGGGTGCGGGTCTCCGCGCCCGGGCACGTCGCGGAGGGGGACGTCACCTCCCTGGAGGCGTGGCTCCGGGGCGAACCCGAACTGAAGGACCGGGCGCAGGTCAAGCGGGGTGCCCGGCCCGCCGAGGCCGGCGCCCTGATGGGGCCCCAGCTGGACATCGTCATCGAATGGGTCGGGGCCGCGACCACGGCCGAGATCGTGCGCCTGGTGACGGCGTCGATCAAGGAGCGGGTGCGCAGCCGGCAGGCCCTCGGGGACGACAGCCCACCCGGATTCCGCGCGGAGCGGGACGACGAGCGGGACTAGCGCGATGGCCGGATCCGGGCGGCGGGAGCGATATGACCGGGCCCTGCTCATCGGTGTGTCGCAGTACGCCAGCGACCGGCCGCTCGAAGTGGCGGAGGGGCTCGGGGACATCGCGGCGGTCGAGCGCAACCTGACGGAGCTGCGGGCCGCGCTGGACGCGGGCGGCGACGGCTGCCGGCGCTCCGGCGTCACCGTCCACAGCGCCGGGTCCGCCGAGACCGTGGAGGCGTTCCGCACCCAGTACGGCGAGTGGGCCCACGCCGGCCGGTCCGGGTTCAACCCGGTGGGCACGGTCGGGCCGCAGCCGGACGTGTGGATCCCGGCGCCCTCGGCGAGCGCGCGCAGGGCGCGGGACGAGAGCGGCACCCAGCCCTCGGTGCTCTCCCTGGACTCCGACGACGCGGAGCCGCTGGCCCACGCGCCGTCGGTGCTGCTGGTGCCCGACCGGCTCGCCGAGGCCGAGGGCGGGCGCACGGGCCGCACCCTCGCCGAGCTGCTGACGGCGATGCGGGCGAAGGACGAGAAGGCCCAGGTCCGGCGGGCCGACCCGAGGTACACCGACGCCGGGCTCGCGGCGGCCCGGGGCCTGTACCGGGTGGACGCGCCGCGCGCCGTGGAGCTGGGCCAGCGGCGGCAGGGGCGGTCCCTGCCGACCGGCAAGGACCTCGTCTGCGGGCTGGCCCGGGGCAGCTCGGCGGAGGACCGGGCGGTTGGAACGACGCCCGCCTGGACGAGGGGGAGCGGGACCGGGCCGTCCAGCGGTTCCGGGACTGGCTGGCGACGAACGACGGCCGGAAGGTCCTCCGGGACGCGGCGTTCCGCGGCGCGCCGGGGGAGCCCCCGGCCTCGCCGCCGCCCGGCCCGCCGGCCGCCACCGGACCGTTGCCGCGCGCCCTGACCGTGGACGAGGCCGTCGACACCATGGAGAAGCACCGGCAGGCCAACGCCGCGAGCCGGGTCCGCTTCCTGGTCTGGTGCGCCGCCCTGCTGCCCGTCGCGACCGGCTGCTTCGGCCGCGGCGAGCCGGGCCCGCCGGGCCCGCCCGCCGGGACGGCCCCGGCGCGGCCGGTGACCGGCACCCAGCTCGTGATCGCCACCGGCGTGGACGTCACCGGCAAGAACGGCGTCCGCAAACGCCTGGTCGACGCGTGGAACGACCTCCAGGAGAAGGAGCACTCGCCCTACCGCGCCCGGGCCGTCGTCCTGCCCGGCTCGGCGGACCTCCAGCGCAGAACCTCGCGGTGTCCGCCAGCCCCGCCATGCCCGAGGCCCGGGTGCGAAAGGCCCGGGAGCTGGTCGCCTTCCTCACCGACAGGACCAGCGAACGCTGCCTGCTGGACGCCGGCTTCGCCGCCACCCGCGCCTCCTCCTACACGGACCCGGGCGTCTCCTGCGCCGACCGGCGCGCGCCGACCGGCACGGCCGCGCCGGGCGAGGGCAGCGGCGGCGACATGCCGCGCGACGCCGCCCGGCGCCCCCGCTACGCCAAGGACACGCTCCTGCCCGCCCTGGAGACCGCCGCCCTGCGCCCCCGCACCCCCCTCTACGGCGCGTTCACCCACACGTTCACCACCCGGCTCGCCGCGCTCCACACCTCCGCCACGGCCCGGGCCGCACCCGACGAGGACATCGCCGAGAAGCTGGACGCCGCGCTCCGTGAGGTCCTGCCGAGCGGCTGAACCGGCCAAGGGTCCGCCGGGGCCGCGACACGCTCGGCGGAGCGTGACGGGCACCCCCGGGCCACGGCTTGGTACTACTGCGGTGAGGACGGGTGCGTGAGGCACCGCCCGGACGGAGGCGGAGCGGATGGCGCCGATCACGGTGGCGATGGCGGGCGACACCATGCTGGGGCGCGGGGTCGGCGAGCGGCTGGGGGAGGCCCCGGAGCCCGCGACGATCCTGAGCGAGGAGATCCGGGACGTCATCGCCGGGGCCGATCTGTTCGTCCTCAATCTGGAGTGCTGCGTCTCCGACCGGGGGGACCCCTGGGACGCGCCCGGCAAGCCCTTCTTCTTCCGGGCACCCTCGCCGGCCGCCGCCGTCCTCGCCGAACTGGGCGTGGACTGTGTGACCCTCGCCAACAACCACGCCCTCGACTACGGCTACGACGCCCTCGCCGACACCCGCGAGCTGCTGACCGCGGCCGGGATCCGGGTCGTCGGGGCCGGGGCGGACGCGGCCGCCGCCCGGGAGCACACGGTGCTGGAGGCACGCGGGGTACGGCTGGCCGTGGTCGGCGCCACCGACCACCCGGACGACTTCGCCGCCGGCGCCGACCGGCCCGGCGTGGCCTTCGCGGACCTGCACAGGGGAGTGCCTGCCTGGCTCACCGAGCAGGTCCGGCGGGCCGCGGCGGAGGCCGACGCCGTGCTGGTCACCCCCCACTGGGGGCCCAATATGACCTCGGTGCCGCCCCACCACGTACGGGCCGCCGCGGCGGAGCTGCTGGCGGCCGGGGCGACCCTGGTCGCCGGGCACTCCGCGCACGTCTTCCACGGCGTGGCCGGGTTCGTGATCCACGACATGGGCGACTTCGTGGACGACTACGCCGTCGACCCCGTACTCCGCAACGACCTCGGGCTGCTCTTCCTCGTCACCCTGGACAACCCCGCGCGCCCCGGCGACCCGGCTCCGCCGCGCCACCGGCCGGTCCGCCTGGAGGCCGTCCCCCTCCGCCTCGACTACTGCCGCACCGAGCCGGCGCGCGGCGAGGACTGGGAGCGGATCCGCGAGCGCTTCTCCCGGGCCTGCGCCGCCTTCGGCACGCCCGTGACCGTACGGGGCGAGCGACTGTTGGTGGAGTGGCCGTCCACCTCCGGGTGACCCCCGTCACATGGAGGGCCGTGCGCCCACGGCCGCGCCGGAAGGGTGTCACGTCGCGCGTGTAGCTTTTGCTGTGCAGCCGCGCCGATGACATCTGCGCGGCATGTACCCGTCACCCGAACGTACGCATACCGTGCTGCCGCCCCGGTGCCGCCGTACCGATACGAAGGACGCCCCACCTCATGCCCTACGTGCGCCACTGGTTGCGCAACTCCATCCTGCTGTTCGCGGTCGCGGTCGTGCTCGGGCTGGTCGCCGCGCACACCACGCTGATCCAGCCGCACGATCTGTCGCTGGACCGGACGATCCAGACCAATCTGCGCACCCCCTGGCTCAACCACGCGATGGAGCTGGTCAGCTACTGCGCCTCGCCGGTGGCCGGCGTGCTGATCCTCGCGGCTTGGAGCGGGTGGCTGTTGTTCGTACGGCGCCGGCCGACCGCCGCGGTCTCCACGTTCCTCGTGGTCGCCGTCGGCTGGAACAGCACCCAGATCGCGAAGGCGATCGTGGCCCGTGAGCGGCCGCCGCGGCAGTTCTCCCTCGACCCGGAGATCGGCTCCAACAGCTTCCCCAGCGGCCACACCGCCTTCACCGTCGCCGCCGTCGTGGCCGCGTACTTCCTCCTCCGCGAGACCCGGCACCGCCGTACCGTCCTGGTCTGCGGCGTCTTCGCGGTCCTGCTCGTCGCCTTCTCCCGGATGTACATCGGCGCCCACTACCCCACCGACACCTTCGGCTCGGTGCTGATCGCGGGCTCCGCCATCCTTTTCATCACCGGCGTGTGGCACGCCTGGCTGCTGCCGCGGCTCGACAAGCTCCCGGTGGTCTCGCCGCTGCTGGAGCGCTTCGGCCTCACGGAGGAGCGCGCCGCCCTCGCGGCCGCCGAGAACGGCGGCCACCAGGAGCACGGCCACTACGGTCAGCACGACGAGTACGCGCGGCATGACCAGTACGCGCAGCGCGACCAGTACGCGCAGCGCGACCAGTACAACCAGTACGGACAGCACGACGAGTACGGGCAGCAGGGCCAGTACGGCCAGAGCCAGTACGGGCAGCAGGGCCAGGGGCACGGCCAGTACGGGCAGCCCGCTCAGGGGCAGTACGGACAGCAGGGCGGGTACGCCGCCCCGTACGGGCAGCAGCCCCAGCAGAACGGCCGGCCCGGCCGGCCGGACCAGTACGGCCAGTACGGGGCGTACGGCCAGTACGACGGCCACGCCGGGCAGGGCGGCGGCCACGGCGGTCACGACGGCTACGACGGCCCGGCCGACGGCCCGTCCGGGGGCGGACGGCGCAGGGCGGGCGGCAACCCCTCCTCCGGCGGGCGGCACCGCCGCTGAGGCGGCGGCCCGACCGGAGAACGGCCGAAGAACGGCCGAAGAGCATCGCGTCATGGCGGACTTCCCACGGGGGGTCCGCCATGATCCTTGTTAACCCCCGCCGCACATGGGCCCGTTGATAGCGTGCCGCCATGGACTTCCGTCACCTGGGACGCAGCGGACTGATCGTCAGCCGGATCGCCTACGGCAACTGGCTCACCCACGACGCGTCGCGCGGCGAGGAGACCGAGCGCGCCTGTGTACGCGCCGCCCTCGACGCCGGCATCACCACCTTCGACACCGCGGACGTCTACGCGGACACCCGCGCGGAGGAATCCCTCGGCCGTGCCCTGAAGGGCATACGCCGCGAGGGGCTGGAGATATTCACCAAGGTCTTCGCCCCCACCGGGCCGGGCCGCAACGACCTCGGGCTCTCCCGCAAGCACATCCGCGAGTCGGTCGACAACTCCCTGCGCCGCCTCGGCACGGACCACGTGGACCTCTACCAGGCCCACCGGTTCGACCCCTCCACCCCGCTGGAGGAGACCATGGAGGCCTTCGCCGACGTGGTGCGCGCGGGCAAGGCCCACTACATCGGCGTCTCCGAGTGGACCGCCGACCAGATCCGCCGGGGCGCCGCGCTCGCCCGGGAGCTGCGGATCCCCCTGATCTCCAACCAGCCGCAGTACTCCGCCCTGTGGCGGGTCCCCGAGGCCGAGGTGATCCCCGCCTGCCAGGAGCTGGGCATCGGCCAGATCGTCTGGTCGCCGCTGGCCCAGGGCGTGCTCACCGGCAAGTACGAGCCCGGCGGCCAGTGGCCGGCCGGCTCCCGGGCCACCAGCGAGAACGACGGCTCCGAGCTGCTGGGCGGCTGGCTCAAGGACGACGTCCTGCGCCGGGTCGCCTCGCTGCGGCCCGTCGCCGACGGGCTCGGGCTGACCCTCGCCCAGCTCGCCCTCGCCTGGGTCCTGGCCCGCCCCGGTGTCGTCACGGCCGTCATCGGCGCCTCCCGGCCCGAGCAGATCACCGCCAACGCCGAGGCCGCCGACGTCGCGCTGGACGAGGAGACCGTCGCCCTGATCGACGCCGCGCTCGCCCCGGTGGCCACCACGGACCCGGCCGAGACGGCCAAGAGCAGCCCGGGCTCGCCCGACTGGCGCCTGGCCTGACCGAACGGCACCCGACCGAACGGCTCCCGACCGGACGGCGGAGGCCCGGCCCCGCTCTCGCGGGACCTGGCCCCCGGGTCCGGCGCCGTGCCGGTCCGTCAGCCGGCTACCATTCGACGGGCAGCTTCAGCAGGCTCCGCACCTGCATGCCGTCCTTCCACTCCAGCTCCTCGAACGGGACCGCGCAGCGCATCCCGGGGAAGCGTTCCAGCAGCGTCCGCAGCGCCACCTGGAGCTGGAGCCGCGCCAGCGGCGCGCCCAGGCAGCGGTGGATGCCGTAGCCGAAGGCCAGGTGGGGGTTGTGCTCGCGGCCGATGTCGAAGCGGTCGGCGTTCTCGAAGACCGTCTCGTCGCGGTTGGCCGAGGGGATCGCCGGCAGGACCGACTCTCCCGCGCGGACCAGCGTGCCGCTGAGCTCCACGTCCTCCGCGGCGTAGCGGGCGAAGGTGACGTGCGAGATCAGCGGGACGTAGCGCAGCAGTTCCTCGACGGCCTGGGGTATGAGCTCGGGCCGCCGGGTGAGGGTCGCGAGCTGGTCGGGGTGGGTGAGCAGTACGTGGAGGGAGTCGATGAGCTGGGACGAGACCGTCTCATGGCCGGCGATCAGCAGCACGCTGATCAGCTCGACCATCTCCTTCTCGGAGAGCCGCTCCTCCTCGTCGCTGGCCTTGACCATGCCGCTGATGAGGTCCTCGCGGGGATCGGCGCGGCGCTCACGGGTCAGCTTGGCGATGTAGTCGTGGAGGGCGTCGGTGCCGTCCTGGGTCTCCTCGGCCGTCATCACGGTCGTGGCGGAGAAGGCGTCGAGCCACTGCCGGAAGTCGTCGCGGTCCTCGAAGGGCACGCCGAGCAGGTCGCAGATGACGGTGCCCGCCATCGGGACGGCGAACTCCTCCATCAGATCGCCGGGGGCGCCGCGCGCCACCAGCTCGTCGAGGAGCTCGTTGGCGACCCGCTCGATGCCGGGGCGCATCAGCTCGACCCGGCGCATGGTGAAGACCCGGGAGAGCAGCCGGCGCAGCCGGGTGTGGTCGGGGGAGTCCATGCCGAGGATGCTGGTGTGGATGGGCAGCGGCGTCAGCCGTGACTCGTCGTGGAGGGCGGCCAGGGCCCGGCTGAAGCGGGGGTCGCCGAGGATGGTCTTCATGTCGGCGTGGTTGGTGACGAGCCAGGAGTCCTCGCCGAAGGGGCAGCCGACGCGGACGACGGGCTCGTCCTTGCGCAGCTTCGCGTAGATGGGGTCGACCTCGAGCCCGACGGCCTCGTTGAACGGGTAGGCGGGCGGGGTCTGCGCGGTGCTCCGGGGCTCGCTCACGCGGTCCGCACCTCCGCGACCCGCTCGTACCGCGCGACGAGGCTCTTGGGCCGCATGTCGGTCCAGTTCTCCTCGACGTACGCGAGGGCCTCCGCCCGGGTGCCCGGGCCGCGGGCCGTGGCCCACCCGGCGGGGACGTCGCTGAAGGACGGCCACAGGGAGTGCTGGCCCTCGTCGTTGACGAGGACCAGGAAGGTCCCCTCGGTGTTGTCCCAGGGGTTGTTCACGATGCTCGTACCTCTCTGTCGTTGCTTTTACGGTGCGTTGCCGTTGCGTGCGATCAGGGAGCGCCGGTCTCCGCCGGCGGCCCGTCGGGGCGCGGGAAGAAGCCGGTGGAGACGTAGTGACGGGCGTAGGCGTGGATCAGGCGGCGGTCGGGGGC
>NZ_JAILXP010000351.1 GCF_020740895.1 Streptomyces sp. UNOB3_S3
CGGTTGTAGGGACCGGCCTCCAGCGAGGGCTTGGGCGGGGTGGGGGTGATCACCCCGTGGAGGGCCAGGCCGCCGGCGAGCCGGCCGTCGTGGGCGGCGGCCGTCACATGCGGCCAGGCGTGGGCGTCGGCCTCCGCGTCGACGAGGAGCAGGGTCGGGCCCGCGTGCTCGCGCAGGGTGCGGGTGAGCCACTCCCAGGGCAGCCCGGTGTAGCGGACAGTCGAGGCGGTGCTCTCGCGCAGCGCCAGGTGGAGTTCGGTGCTGCGGCGGGCCGGGACCATCAGATGTCCGGTGATCCAGATCAGCAGCGGCCCGGGCACCCGGACGGCGTCCTGGAGGTAGGCGAGGACGCTCTGGGGCCCGGCCATGGCGGGGAGCTGCACCACGTCGGCCGAGGCGGCGGCGAGGAAGCCGCGGGGGTTCGCGCCGGCGATGGCGTGGGCGGTCGGGTTCGGCAGGGCGCCCCGCCGCCGGTCGGGAGTGCCGTCCAGCAGCAGAACACAACCATGGGTCGGCTGATCCAACGCGTTCTTCCTTCCGGCTGTTTCGAGAGCCCGTGACGCAACTCTAGGCTCCGGCCCGCTCGTCGCGGCCCGCAATCCCCACCCCTGTCCGGCCCCCGGCTCCCTCAATCCCGACATGGCCGTACTTATGGTCCGCGCGCGGTGTGTGCCCCTCCGGGGCCCGTGGACGCGCCCTGCTGGGCGGTGTCCGGGTGTGCGGATAATGGATGCGCCCCGCGGCCTGCGGAGCACCGGAAAACCACAGCACCAGACACCAGGGGGCGCGGATGAAGCACGAGCGGAAGCACGACGGACGGTACCGAGGCCGGGTGGCCCGCAGGATGTCGGCCCTGGTGGCCGTGGCGCTGGGCGCCGTCCTGCTGGCGACGCCCGCGACGGCGGCGAGCCCGTCTGCCGGTACCGCGCGGGTCGTCTCCGTCGCGGCCGCCGAGGCCGGTACGGCGGCGGTGGGCACGGGCGCCGCGGCGGCTTCGGGGGGCCACGAGGTCCTCGCCTCTTCCCACCACCACGCGAAGCACGGTCACACGACGCTGGCCAAGGACAAGAAGAAGAAAAAGAAGAAGGGCTTCTTCGCGAAGCTGGGCGTGGCCCTGCTCATCATCCTGATCCTCGCCTTCCTGTTCGTGGTGGCGGTGATCGTGCTGGTGATCCTGATGATCCGCCGGGCCTTCCGGCGCCGCCGTTCCTGACCTCCCGGTCGTCATCCCACCGAGCGGGGCCCGCCGTCGCGGGCCCCGCTCGGCTCGTCTTCGCCCGGCTTGTCCTCGCTCAGCTCGTCTTCGCCACCCAGGCCAGTGCCAGCCACGGCGTGGTGGCGCTCGCGGCGGCCAGGGCCCAGCCGGTCCCCGTGTCGGGGAAGCCGATGAGCAGGGGCAGGGCGAGCCCCGCCCCGCACAGCAGGAGGAGCGCGGCGGGCAGATGGGCCCAGGGCTCGAATCGACGCGCGTAGCGGACGCCGGGCTCCCTGCGGTGCAGGGCCACGCTGGTGACGAACCCCGCCGCGAGGGCGCAGGTCCAGATGACCGGCAGCAGGATCATGCGGCCGGCGAAGGTGCCGATGTCATTGCCCGGCGCCTGACGGGCCCCCAGCTCGGGCCGGTCCGGCACATAGATCAGCTCCACCGTGCGGCCCGCCTCGGGCTTGCCACCGGTGTGCACCTCCTCGACGGTCACCTGCCGGGCGCCCGAGACGAAGGGGACGGTGGCGACGATCGTCGAGGCGTACTCGTCGGTGTCGTTGATCTCGACGTCCGTGGGACGTGGCTCGCCCAGGACCCGCTCCACGCGCACCTCGCCCGTCACCCCGCCGGAGCGGGCCGCCGTGGCGAGCCACTCGCCCTCCGCGCCGTCGGGCCCCACGCCCTGGCACAGCGCGGCGGCGCTGGTGAGCGCGACGCCGAAGCCCAGCGCCCAGCAGAGCAGCCGGGACGGCCGCGGCTCGGGCCAGGGCTCGTAGCGCTTGCGCCAGGTCTTCTTCCGCAGGGCCTTCCGCCGGTGCGCGCGGACCAGGAGCGACGCGACGATCCAGCACGCGGCGCACGACGCGGTCGCGCCCAGGAGCCCCAATTGGTGCCGCTTGGGCGGCAGTTCCCGGAACGGGGCCGCTCCGAGCAGGACGGTCGCGTACCCGGTGAGCAGCGTCGCCCACCCCGTGAGGCGCGTCAACATCCTCATGCCGTACTTCCCCCACCCACCTAATTGATCTTGAGGGGGACAGCGTAATGGCGCCCGCCCACTGCTCGCTCACGGGCGGTGCCGCGGAGGCGGGGTGACGGATGGTCAGTCGAAGGGGACGAGGAACCGCTCGGGCTCGCAGGCGTCGCAGAACCGGACGTCGAACTTGGCCGCGCGCTCACGGGCCTCCGCCGTGGTCAGGGTGTCCTCGCCGCCCCGGGGGACCCAGCAGCCCGCGTGGTGCAGCTCCTGGAGGGTGCCGCCGGGACGGCGGTGGACGGTGACCGGCCAGATCGCGTCCTCGAGATCGTGGCGCCACTCGCCCTTGAGGCGCTGGAGCACGACCTCGCGCACCCAATCCCGAACGGAAAGGCCGCATTCCAGCGCGGCGGCCTCGATGCGGACGAGTTCCTCAGCAGTGAAGAGGGTCTCCATGAGGCGGGACAGTAGCAGCGGAGGACTCCGGGCGAGCCCGGTTCGGGGCAATGGCCCACGGTGCTGACCTGCGGGCTTGACCAGCGACAACGGCGTCTGCTCGGCGACGGCGACGATCGGCCGGTCATACGATGTGCAGCTCCGGCGGCCTTTCCCCCGAGTGGCATAGGACGCGGGTCTATCCAAAGGTGTCGACCGCCGATACACGCATCACCGACCTCTTGGCCATTCCGTTATCACCTGTCCTCGTGAACGCCCGGTATTTCCCGGCGGACGGGCCCCGGGACCCCTCACAGTTCGGGCCCGGCGGCGCTCCGGGCGGGTGGGACGACCGGGCCCGTAACCCCTGAGGCCCGTAACCCCTGAGGGGGGTGCGGCCGTTTACTACTCAGTCCCATGGCGCAGCGGTACCGGACGCCGGGGAGTCCCGAGGGAGGCGGCATGGGCCTGCTGCGCAAGATCCGCGACACCGGACGGGTGGCGGAGCCCGCCCCGCCACCACCCACCGCCGCGCCGCCGCGCGCCGCGCGGGACCTGGGCGGTTCGGTCCAGGTCCGCTGCGTGGACGCGGGCTCGTGCAACGGCTGCGAGATCGAGATCGCCGCCGCCTTCGGCCCGGTGTACGACGCCGAGCGCTATGGCGCCCGCCTGGTGGCCTCGCCCCGGCACGCCGACGTCGCGCTGGTCACCGGCCCGGTCACCCGCAACATGGCCGAGCCGCTGCGCCGCACGGTCGCCGCCATGCCCCGGCCCCGCCTGGTGGTGGCCGTCGGCGACTGCGCCCTGAACCGCGGGGAGTTCGCCGGGGGATACGGCGTCGAGGGCGCGGTCGCCGATGTGGTGCCCACCGACCTGGAGGTGCCGGGCTGCCCTCCGGAGCCGGAACGGATCGTGGCCGCGCTGCGCAGGGTGACCGGCCGGTGAACGGTACGGCCGGGGACCGCCCCCCGGATACCGGCCCGCCCGGCCCGCCGGGAGCGGTGACATGAGCGTCGTCGGGACCGCCGTCGCGGCGGCGGTCGCCTGCGCGGGCGCCGGGGCGCTGTGCGGGGCGGCCCTGCCGGGGCGCCGGCGGGTCGTCGCCTCGGGGATCTGCACCGCCGCCACGGGCGCCGCCGGGCTCGCGGCGGGCACCGCCGCGCTGCGCGGCGCCCACTGGGCGGTCCTCCTGCCCGGCGTCCTGCCGCCCACCGGGGCGCGCCTGGCCGTGGACGCCCTGTCCGGCCTGTTCATGGCCGTGGCCGGCGGGGTGATCCTCCCCGTGGCCGTCTACGGCGTCGGGTACGCCGCCGGGCACACCGGCCACGGAGCGGCCTCCCGCACCGCCCAGGCCGTACTGCCGCTCTTCGCGCTCACCCTGCTGCTCGTCCCGGCCGCCGCGTCCGTCTGCTCCTTCCTGCTGCTGTGGGAGCTGATGGCCCTCACCTCCCTGCTGCTGGTCCTGGCCGGGCACCGGACCGGTCCCCCCGCCGCCCGGGCGGCGGTGCGCGCGGCCGGGCTCTGGTACGGCGTCATGACCCAGCTCGGCTTCCTCCTGCTCCTGGCCGGCACCGCCCTCTTCGCCGCCGGCGCGGGCGGCGAGACGTTCACCGCGCTGCGCGACGGCGCCCACCAGATGTCCTCCGCCGTCCGCGGCACGGTCTTCGTCCTGACCGCCGCCGCGTTCGTGGCCAAGGCGGGCGCGGTGCCGCTCCACCCCTGGCTGCCCCGGGCCCATCCCGAGGCCCCCAGCCATGTCTCGGCGCTGATGAGCACCGCCATGGTCAACCTCGGGATCTACGGACTGGTCCGCACCGGCTTCGACCTGCTGGACGGCGGGCCGCGCTGGTGGTGGCTGGGCGTCCTGGCCACGGGCGCGCTCTCCGCCGCCTACGGCATCCTCCAGGCCGCGATGGCCTCCGACCTGAAGCGGCTGCTCGCCTACTCCACGTCCGAGAACCTCGGCCTCGCCCTCATCGGCGTCGGCGCCGCGGGCCTCTTCGCCGACGCCGGCGGCGGCGCCCCCGCCGCGCTGGCCCTGGCGGCCGCCCTGCTGCACCTCGTCAACCACGCCGCCTTCAAGAGCCTGCTGTTCTGCGCGGCGGGCTCGGTGCTGCGGGCCACGGGCCTGCGCGACCTGGACCGCATGGGCGGACTGCGCTCCCGGATGCCCGTCACCGCCGGCTTCTTCGCGCTCGCCGCGCTCGGCGCCGCGGCCCTGCCGCCCGGCAACGGCTTCCTCGGCGAGTGGCTCCTGCTCCAGTCCCTCATCCACGGCCTGGCCGTGCCCGGCCCGGTCACCGCCCTCGTCCTGCCCCCGGCCGTCGCCGTGATCGCCCTGTCCGCCGGACTGGCCGCCGCCGTCTTCGTCAAAGCCCTCGGCGTCGCCTTCTTCGCCCGGCCGCGCGGCTCCTGCGCCGCCGAGGCCCGCGAGAGCCCCCCGGCCGTGCTCGCCGGGATGGGTCTCCTCGCGGCCCTCTGCGCCGCCCTCGCGCTCGTCCCCGGCGTCCTCGGCGACGGGCTGTCGGCGGCGGTCGCCGCCGCCGGCCTCGCCGACGGCCGGCCGCTGACCGGCGGCCCCCTCGGCGTCCGCCTGGACCGCCTCGCCACCACCCTGTCCCCGCTGTGGGCGGCCTGCGCCCTGACGGCCTGTCTGGTCACCGCGGCCGCGCTCGCCCGGCTCGCGGCGCGCCGCCGCCGGCGCCGCAACGCCCACCTGTGGGACTGTGGCGGAGGCGCGCCGACCGCCCGCATGGCCTACACCGCCACCTCGTTCGCCGAGCCCCTCCAGCGGGTCTTCGACCGGGTGTTGGCGCCCGAACAGGACGTCCGGGTGACGGCCGCCCCGGAATCCGCGTACCTCGTCGAACGGGTACGGTTCCGCCGCCGGGTCCCCGACCGCTTCGAACACCGCCTCTACCGGCCGCTGCTGGAGGCCGTCTCCGCCCTCGGCCACGCCTCCCGCCGGCTGGCCACCGGCAGCGTCCACCTCTACCTCGGCTACGGCTTCTGCGGCCTCGTCGCCCTCCTGCTCGTCCTGGCGGTGCGCCCGTGACGGGCCACACCACCGCCGGGGCGGCCGCCATGTGCGCCCAGGTCGTGGCGGTCGTCGCCGGGGCGCCCCTGCTCACCGGGCTGATGCGGCAGGTACGGGCCCGGATGGAGGGCCGGGCGGGCGCGGGCGTCCGGCAGCCGTGGCGGGACCTGCGCAAACTGCTGCGCAAGGAGCCCATCACCCCCACCGGCACCGGACCCGCCTTCCGCGTCGCCCCGGCGCTGCTGGTCGCCACCACCGCCGTGGTGGCCGCGCTGATGCCGCTGGCCAGCACCGCCACGCCCGCCACCGGCCGGTCCGACCTCATCCTCGTCGTCGCGCTGCTCGCCCTGGGCACCGTGGCCCTGGCCCTGGCCGGGCTGGACACCGGAACCGCGTTCGGCGGCATGGGCGCCTCCCGGGAGATGACCGTGGCCGCCCTCGTCGAACCCACCATCCTGCTCGCCGTGTTCGCCCTGTCGCTGCCCGCCGGCTCCACCGACCTGGCCGCCATCGTCTCCGGCGGCCTGCGCGACGCGGACCGGCTCGCCTCCCCGTCCGGGCTGCTGGCCACCGCCGCCCTCGCCCTCGCCGTCCTGGCCGAGACGGGCCGGCTCCCGGTGGACAACCCCACCACCCACCTGGAACTGACCATGGTCCACGAGGCGATGGTCCTGGAGTACGCGGGCCCGGACCTCGCGCTCGTCGAACTCGGCGCCCAGATGCGGCTCACCGTCCTGCTCGGGCTGCTCGCCACGCTCGCCGCGCCCTGGGGCATCGCCACGACCGCCGCCCCGCTCGCCGTCGCCCTCGCGATCGTGTTCCTGGCCGTCAAGGTCGCGGCGCTGGGCGCCGCCCTCGCGGCGGCCGAGGTGTGCTGGGCCAAGCTCCGGCTGTTCCGGGTCCCCGAACTCCTCGCGGGCTCCCTGCTGCTGGCCCTCCTCGCGGTGACCGCCTCCTACTTCCTGACGGGAGCGTGACGAGCCGTGCCCGGCACCCTCCACGCCCAGCTCCTCGACCTGGTCTGCGGCGCGTTCCTGCTGGCCGCCGTGGTGGTGCTCTGGCTGCGCCAGCTCGCCTCGATCGTCCGGGTGTTCGCCCTCCAGGGCGTGGCCCTCGCCGGGATCGCCGCCCTCCTCGACGGCCACGGGAGCCGCTGGGAGCTGCTCGCGGTTGCCGCCGGCATCGGCCTGCTGCGCGCCGGGCTGCTGCCCCTGCTGATGCGGCGCGCCCTGACCGCCGTCGCGGCCGGCCCCGCGCCGCCCGCCGGGGACCCGGCCGGGGACCCGGGCCACCACTACGCGGAGGACGTCAGCGAGGCGCGCGAGACGCAGCCGCTCGTCAACGTCGCGGCCTCGCTGCTGAGCGCGGCGCTGCTGACCCTCCTCGCCTACGCCGTCGCCAGGCCCCTGGTCGCCCTCCACCCCACGCCCGCCACCCGCGCCCTGCCGGTCGGCCTGGCCGTCGTCCTCATCGGCTTCTTCGTCCTGGTCACCCGGCGGCGCGCCCTGGCCCAGGTGGTCGGCTTCCTGCTGCTCGACAACGGCATCACCGCCACGGCGTTCCTGGCCGCCTCCGGGGTCCCGCTCATCGTCGAGCTCGGCGTCTCCTTCGACGTGCTCCTCGCGGTGCTCGTGCTGGGCATCCTCACCACCCGGATGCGGGCGGCCTTCGGCGGGACCGGCATCGACGACCTGCGGGAGCTCTGCGAGCGATGACGCCCTCCACGACCTGTGTGCTGCTGCTGACCGCGCCGGTGGGGGTGCCGTTCGCGGTGGCGGGCGCGTTCGCCCTGGCGGGGGCGCGCCC
>NZ_JAILXP010000352.1 GCF_020740895.1 Streptomyces sp. UNOB3_S3
GTCCCGGGGCGTACGGGCCCCCGTCAGCACCCCGGCCGTGAGCATCAGCAGCACACAGCCCACCGGCAGCAGCCACACCAGCGGCTCCAGATCGGCGATCCGGCCCACCGTCACCGTCCGGTCCGTCCCGGCGCGCAGCAGTTCGTCCAGCGGATGCGGCAGCACCTGGAGCAGGGATCCGCTCGCCGAGCCCCGCAGGGGGACCAACAGCCCCAGCGGCAGCCCCAGCCACACCCCGTTCGGCGCCCCGAGCACGGCCGCGCCCAGCACCCGCCGGGGGTGGCCGTCGCCCGCCGCCGCGAACCCGGCGGCCGCCAGGCCCGCGACGACCGCCAGCACCAGCACCGTGCGCAGCGCCGAGGCCGCCGGGCGGACCGTGCGGTGGGCGGCCTGCCAGCGGCGGGGGAGCGGGGCCCGGCGGGCGGACAGCAGCGTCACCAGCAGGACGCCCAGCACCCACACCAGGCCGCCGAGCAGCGACGCCCCGGGCCGTACCGAGAAGCCCACCGACGCCTTGGCCCGCGCCAGCTCCCCGAGCCGGCCGGGCAGGCCGCCCCCGATGTTCCCGATATCCCCGATGTCGCCCAGCCCCGGGATCCGTGTGGTGCCGCCCGAGGAGCCGAGGCCCAGACCGGCGCCGTCGAAGGTGACGGTGGAGGAGGCCGCCCATGTGAGCCCGCCCAGGACCAGCAGGAACAGCAGGGCGACCGCGCCCGCCCGGGCGACGAGCTCGGTCCCCCGCACCGCGGGTCCCAGCGGCCGCAGCGAGCGGGCGAACACCATGCCCACCAGCAGCGCCCCCACCAGGCTGACGCCCAGTGGCGCGATGTCGATGGTGGTGTGCGCCCCGGCGCCTGTCAGCCCGAATGCTTCGACCGAGCCCGAGGGAGTGATGGAGCCACCCACCGCGAGGACGACCACCGCCGCCGTCAGCGGGCCCAGCGATCCGGCCGCGTCCGCGCCCAGGAGATGCAGGCCCATCGCCGCGACCCCGGCCATCGCGAGAAAGGCCCAGCTCACCGCGGCTATCGCGGTGAGTACGAGATCCGCGCCGCGCGCCGCGCGGCTGCCGCTGGTCAAGGTCATCACGGCCCCCCGGTCCCTACCAGTCGCCCCGGAAGCGGACGATCCGCGACGATCCCGCGCATCCCTGGGCGGTTACTACTGTCAGGGCGCGTTTCGCATCGGTCAACGGCGCCTGTTACAGGCCCGGTACACGGTCGTGGGGCTCCCGACTTTTGGTTGAGGGACTGCGCCTGAAATAGTTCCTCCCGATGTTCGCCATCCCTAGACTCCCCCGTGCAGGGGGCTCATCGGGGGACAAATAGTGGGGCATGGAGTGCCGGAACTCGTACTGGAATTGAACGGACAGACCTGGACGCTGGACCCGTCCCGGTCGTATGCCCTCGGGCGTGACCCGCAGGGTGACATGGTCCTGGAGGACGCCCGCGTCTCCTGGCGGCACGCCACCATCCGGTGGGGCGGCCATGGCTGGCTCATCGAGGACCACGGCAGTACCAACGGCACCTATGTGCAGGGCCAGCGGATCCACCAGATGGAGATCGGCCCCGGTGCGGCCGTCCATCTGGGCAACGCCACCGACGGCCCGCGGCTGAACCTGTCGGCGGCCGCCGCCGCTGCCCCGGCCGCCGACATCTACAGCGCCCAGACGGCGATGGCCCCGGCGGTCCAGCCGGGCCAGCCGGCCCCGCAGCAGTACCAGCAGCCGGGCGCCCAGGGCTGGGGGCAGCAGCCTCCGCAGCAGTACCAGCACCAGCAGGCGCCGCAGCAGGGCGGCTGGCAGCAGCCGTACGTGCCGCCGCAGCAGGCCGCCCAGCCGCAGGGCCAGGCGCCGGGCGCCGGTGGCGGCGAGAGCCCGACCCGCTTCCACCAGATGGCCGTCGGCCGGGTGATGCGCATCGGTCGTGCCCTCGACAACGACCTGGTCGTCTCCGACCTCCAGGTCTCCCGCCACCACGCGGAGTTCCGGGCCACCCCCGGCGGCTTCGAGATCGTCGACCTCGGTTCCCACAACGGCACCTATGTCAACGGTCAGCCGGTCCGGCAGCAGCTCATCGGCCCCAACGACACCGTCGGTGTCGGTCACTCGACCTTCCGTCTGGTCGGCGACCGCCTCGAGGAGTTCGTCGACACCGGTGACGTCTCCTTCTCGGCCCGCCATCTGACGGTGACGGTCGACGGCGGCAAGCAGATCCTCAAGGACGTCTCCTTCGGCGTCCCCGAGAAGTCGCTGATCGCCGTCATCGGTCCCTCCGGCTCCGGAAAGTCCACCCTCCTCAAGGCGCTCACCGGCTACCGGCCCGCCAACCAGGGTGACGTCCTCTACGACAACCGGAACCTGTACAAGCAGTTCGCCGAGCTCCGCCAGCGCATCGGCCTGGTCCCGCAGGACGACATCCTCCACAAGGAGCTCACGGTCCGTAAGGCCCTGCGCTACGCGGCCAAGCTCCGCTTCCCCGGCGACACCGCGGCCTCCGAGCGCGAGGCCCGCATCGACGAGGTGCTGCGCGAGCTCAAGCTCGACATCCACAAGGACAAGAAGGTCACCGCCCTCTCCGGCGGCCAGCGCAAGCGCGTCTCGGTCGCCCTGGAGCTGCTGACCAAGCCGTCGCTGATCTTCCTCGACGAGCCCACGTCGGGCCTCGACCCGGGCATGGACCGCGACGTCATGCAGCTGCTGCGCGGCCTCGCCGACGACGGCCGCACGGTCCTGGTGGTCACCCACTCCGTGGCCGAGCTGGCGCTCTGCGACAAGCTGCTGGTGATGGCGCCGGGCGGTTCCGTGGCCTACTTCGGCCCGCCGGAGGAGGCGCTCAACTTCTTCGGCTACGAGACCTGGGCCGATGTCTTCTCGGCCTTCGAGAACTACCGCGACTACGACTGGGCGGGCCGCTGGAAGGGCTCGCAGCACTACCAGATGTACGCGGCCGACATCGACGCCGTCGCCCCGCAGTCCGTGCACGTCCAGCCGCAGATGGTCCGCCCGACGGTGCCGCAGAGCTGGGGATCCCAGCTGTGGACCCTGATGCGCCGCTACTGCTCGGTCATCGCCTCCGACCGCGGCTTCCTGGCCCTGATGCTGCTCCTCCCCGCCGTCCTCGGCGGCGTGAGCACCCTCATCCCGTCCGACTTCGGGCTCGGCGCGCCGAGCAAGGGCCACTTCAACCAGGACGCCGGCACGATCATGCTGATCCTCGCGGTCGGCATGTGCTTCTCCGGCGCCGCCAACTCCGTCCGTGAGCTGATCAAGGAACGGGTCATCTACGAACGGGAACGCGCCGTGGGCCTGTCCCGGTCCGCGTACCTGATGTCCAAGGTGATCGTCCTCAGCCTCATCACCGTGGTGCAGGGCGTTCTCACCTGCGCCATCGGCTTCTCGGTCCGCAAGCTGCCGGAGAAGGGCCTCGTCCTGGAGAAGTTCCCGGCCGTCGAGCTCTGCCTCATGATCATCGCCCTGGGCTTCACCTGCATGATGATCGGCCTGGTCATCTCCTCCCTGGTGAAGACCAGCGAGAAGACCATGCCGCTGCTGGTCATGTTCGCCATCGTCCAGGTCGTGTTCACCGGCATCCTGTTCAAGCTGTACGACTCGCCCGGCATCGAGCAGGTCGCCTGGCTGATGCCGGCCCGCTGGGCCATCGCCGGTGCCGGCACCACGCTGGACCTCTCGCACATCATGGCGCCGATGGACAAGAGCGACCCGAAGAACCTCGACCCGCTCTGGGCGCACACCGTCGGCCAGTGGGGCATCGACATGATCGCCCTCCTCGCCATCGGCGTCGCCTGCGGCTTCGCGGTCGTCCGCCTGCTGCGCCGCCACGAGCCCGAGGTCATGCGCAAGTAGTCGCGGCCCGCGCCGGTACGCCGAAGGGCGGCACCCCCCACGGGGTGCCGCCCTTCGGCGTGTGCGTCCTCCGGCCGTCAGTAGGCGGAGTTCACGTTGTCCATCGAGCCGTACACCTTGGCCGCGTAGTTGCAGGCGGCGGTGATGTTGGCGACCGGGTCGTAGATGTTCCAGGACGTGCCCGCGACGTGGTACGCCTTGAAGGTCGGGTCGATCACCTGGAGCAGGCCCTTGGAGGGGATGCCGGCGGCGGCGTTCGAGTCCCAGTTGTTGATGGCGTTGGGGTTGCCCGTGGACTCCCGCATGATGTTGCGGTAGATGCCGTTGTAGGTGCCCGGGATGCCCTTGGCCTTCATGATGTCCAGGGCTTCCTTGATCCAGCCGTCCAGGTTGTTGGCGTAGACCTTGGGGGCGGGCGCGGCGGGCGCGGCGGCGGCAGCGACCGGCTTGCGCTCCTCGGACCGGCTCGCGGCCTCCTTCTCGGCGCGCTCCTTGTCGGCCTTCGCCTTGGCCTCGGCCTCGGCCTTCTTCTTGTTCTCGGCGTCCTTCTTGGCCTGCTCGGCCGCGCGGTCCGCCTGCTTGTTCAGCTCGGCCTGCTGGGTCTCGCCGAAGGCGGAGGCGTTCCACGCCACCGGCTTCACCGCCTGGGCCTGCTCGGCGTCGGCGGAACCGTTGGGCACGACCGCGAACGCCAGAGCGGCGACACCGGCCGCGGCGATTCCGGCCGCGGAGAACGTGTGGACCTTGGTCAGGCGGGTATAGCCAGAGATGGGGGAACGCATGCTGAGCTGAACCTCTTCCGATCGTGTGAGTCGCACCGGCCCGTCCTGGCGCGCTGAAAGCGCCGTTTCTCGGTTCACGGCGCCGTGCGACGGAGCAAATTCTTAGCGGTCGCAAAATGCCGTGGCAAAGGTGTGACGTACTACGCCGCTTCGTTGTGGCGGTAGCCGCACGGCTCGGGCGACAGGGCGCGTCACCTGCTCGAACCGCTCCTTATGGGCGTCTTATCCGTCCACTAGGCCGCTTCGTACGTGATCTGCGTCCCATGAGCGGGCTCACACCGGGGGCCCTTGCTTCTCACCCGGTGTGGCCGCGCCCCTGCGGAGAGTTTGCGATCAGAAACGTTCCTTTGAGGTCCCCTGAGCCGGGGCCCGGGTCAGGCCTCGGTCAGACCTCCTTGAGGACCTGGTCCAGGCTCTTGCGCACCAGGTCCGGCACCTCGCAGTCCGCCGCCGGATAGCCCACCGGGATCACCGCGAACGCCTTCTCGTTCACCGGCCGCCCCAGCACCTCCGACAGGAACCGCATGGGGCTCGGCGTGTGCACCAGCGCCGCCAGCCCCGACAGATGCAGCGCGGACAGCAGCATCCCGACCGCGATGCCGACCGACTCGTCCACGTAGTAGTGCTTGCGCCGGCTGCCGTCCTCGCCGAGCCAGTAGCGCTGCTGGAAGACCACGATCAGCGCGGGCGCGTCCGTCAGGTGCGGCTTGACCTCGTCCGTGCCCAGCGGCCGCAGCGCCGCCAGCCACTCCTCGCCCAGCCGCCCCGCGTAGGAGAGGCGCTCCTCTTCCTCCGCCGCCTCCCGGATGCGCCGCCGCACCTCCGGGTCCTTCACCAGGACGAACGTCCACGGCTGCTGATGCGCCCCCGACGGCGCGGTGGCCGCGCACGCGATCGCGTCCCTGACCACCCGCTCCGGCACGGGATCGGCCGAGAACCGCCGCACGGTCCGCCGCTCCGCCATCCGCTCCCGCAACTCGGCCGCCCGCTCGACCGACTCCTCGACGCCCATCCGCACGGGCCGGTACGGCACGGGCCGGTACGGCTCACCATGGGTGGGGGTCCACTGTCCTATTGGTATAGACATGAGGAGAGCCTGCCCACGGGCCGACCGGCCTAAGGCTTACGAACTACGCGCAGCCCTCCACGGGCCCGATCCCGGAAACGGCGCCGCTGGATACCGTGACCCCATGACCGACCGCCCCCGCTCCGGCCTCACCGCAGTGAGCACCGCCCTGCTCGCCATGAGCCGCCACCTGGAGGTCCGCGACGTCCTCAAGACGATCGTCGTCTCCGCCCGGGAGCTCCTCGACGCCGAGTACGCCGCCCTCGGCGTCCCCGACGACCACGGGGGCTTCGCCCAGTTCGTCGTCGACGGCGTCAGCGACGAGGAGTGGAAGGCGATCGGCCCGCTGCCCCGCCAGCACGGCATCCTCGCCGCGATGCTCAAGGACGCGACCCCGCAGCGCCTCGCCGACGTCCGCCTGGACCCCCGCTTCGAGGGCTGGCCCCACGCCCACCCCGACATGAGCGACTTCATCGGGATGCCCGTCGCCGACGGCGACGAGATCCTCGGCGCCCTTTTTCTCGCGAACAAGAAGTGCCCCAAGCCCACCGGCGGCTGCGGCTTCACCGCCGACGACGAGGAACTGCTGAGCGTCCTCGCCCAGCACGCCGCCATAGCCCTCACCAACGCCCGCCTCTACGAGCGCAGCCGTGAGCTGACCATCGCCGGGGAGCGGGCCCGCCTCGCCCACGAGCTGCACGACGCCGTCTCCCAGAAGCTCTTCTCCCTGCGCCTGACCGCCCAGGCCGCGGCCGCCCTCGTCGACCGCGACCCCGCCCGCGCCAAGGGCGAGCTCCACCAGGTCGCCCGGCTCGCCGCCGAGGCCGCCGACGAGCTGCGCGCCGCCGTCGTGGAGCTGCGCCCCGCGGGGCTCGACGAGGACGGCCTCGTCGCCACCCTGCGTACCCAGGTCAAGGTCCTCGACCGGGCCCAGGCCGCCGCCGAGGTCACCTTCGCCGCCCATGGCGTACGGGCCCTGCCGGCCGCCCAGGAGGAGGCGCTGCTCCGGGTGGCCCAGGAGGCCCTCCACAACGCCCTGCGCCACTCCGGGGCGCGGACCGTGGATGTCACCCTCACCCGCCGGGGCCATGGCGCCGCCCTGCGCGTCACCGACGACGGGCAGGGCTTCGACCCCTCCGCCGTGCGCAGGGCCGGCCGGCACCTGGGCCTGGTCTCCATGCGGGACCGGGCGAACGGGGTCGGCGGCGGCCTGACCGTAGTCTCCGCGCCCGGCAAGGGCACGACGATCGAAATGGAGGTGCCCGGTGGGTGAGAACCGAGTTATCCGGGTGCTGCTGGTGGACGACCACCAGGTGGTCCGCAGGGGGCTGCGCACCTTCCTGGAGGTCCAGGACGACATCGAGGTCGTCGGCGAGGCCGGGGACGGCGTCGAGGGCGTCGAGCGGGCCGAGGAGCTGCGACCGGACGTCGTCCTCATGGACGTGAAGATGCCCGGCATGGACGGGATCGAGGCGCTGCGCAGGCTCCGGGAGCTCGACAACCCCGCACGGGTGCTGGTCGTCACCAGCTTCACCGAGCAGCGCACCGTCATCCCCGCCCTGCGGGCGGGCGCGGCGGGCTACGTCTACAAGGACGTGGACCCGGACGCCCTCGCCGGCGCCATCCGGTCCGTGCACGCCGGGCACGTCCTGCTCCAGCCGGAGGTGGCGGACGCCCTGCTGTCGCAGGACGAGGGCGGCGGCGGGGGCCAGGGG
>NZ_JAILXP010000353.1 GCF_020740895.1 Streptomyces sp. UNOB3_S3
CCGCCCCAGCCCGGAGTCCTTGTAGCCGCCGAACGGGCCGAACAGGTCGAGGCTGAAGGTGTTCACGGAGTACGTGCCCGTGCGCACCCGGCGGGCGACCTCCAGGCCGCGTTCGAGGTCGCCGGTCCAGACGCTGCCGGAGAGCCCGTAGTCGGAGTCGTCGGCGATGGCGATCGCCTCCTCGTCGCTGTCGTACGGCAGCAGGCAGACGACGGGCCCGAAGATCTCCTCGCGGGCGACCCGCATGGCGTTGGTGACGTCGCCGAAGAGCGTCGGCTCGACGTACCAGCCCGTCGGGAGCCCGGCGGGACGGCCGCCGCCGGCCAGGACGGACGCACCGTCGAGCCGCCCGAGCCGGATGTAGTCGAGCGACCGCTCGCGCTGGCGGCGCGCGACCAGCGGGCCGACCTGGGTGGCGGGGTCGAGCGGGTCGCCGACGACCAGCGCGGAGGCGGCGGCCGCGAGGCGCTCGGCGAGCTCGGCGTAGTGGGAGCGGGGGGCGAGGACACGGGTCTGGGCGACGCAGGCCTGGCCGTTGTTCATCCAGGCGCTGGGCACGATGCCGGCGACGGCGGTGTCCAGGTCGGCGTCGGGCAGGACGATCGCGGCGGACTTGCCGCCCAGCTCCAGCGTCACCCGGGTGAGGTTGCGGGAGGCGACCTCCATGACGCGCTTGCCGGCCGCGACGGAGCCGGTGAAGGAGACCTTGTCGACGCCGGGGTGCCCGACGAGGTACTCGCCGGTCTCCCGGCCCCCGGGGAGGATGGACAGCACGCCCTCCGGCAGCCCCGCCTCGCAGGCGATCCCCGCGAGGACGTACGCGTCCAGGGGCGTCTCCGGCGCGGGCTTGAGCACCACCGAGCAGCCGGCCAGCAGGGCGGGCGCGAGCTTGGCCGCCGCCACGAACTGCGGCACGTTCCACGGCACCACGGCCGCCACGACCCCCACCGGCTCCCGCCGCACCAGCAACGGCCCCAGGGCGCCGGCGCGCCGCTCCTCGTGGGGGAAGTCCCGGGCGATGGCGATGGCGCTGTCCCACACCATGACCGCGCCGAGCGCCTGCGCGAGGACGCTCCAGGAGTAGGGGGAGCCGTTCTGCGCGGAGATCAGCCGGGCGAGCTCCTCATGGCGGGCGGCGATGCCGTCCTTGATCCGGGTGACGACGGCGATCCGTTCCGCCAGCGGCAGCCCTGACCACACGCCGGAGTCGAAGGAGCTCCGCGCTGCCGCGACGGCCCGGTCCACATCGATGCGCCCGGCGTGCGGGACCCGCCCGATGACGGCCTCGGTGTGGGGCGACACGACCTCGATGACCTCCCCCCGCGGCCCGGCGGCGGGCTCGGCCCACCGGCCGCCGACGAAGAGCTGCCCGTACTCGACGATGGCGCTGTCGCTGTCGCTCATGGCGGAGCCTCCCGGACCTGACCGGACGCGATCGAATCGGATCGGATCTGACACTGCATCAGCTCAGATAGCAGTTCCGGTTGTGGAGGGCAAGGGAAGTCGCCACCGGAATCCCGAACACATACGCGACCGTGGCGGGAGCCCGGTCACCGGAGCTGTGGAACCGGGGGACTCCGGTCCGGGGAGGTCACAAGGCAGCGGAATTCTCACCCCGACGGGCCTCTGGAGGCCCTTCCGGTGGAGGATCACGCTGCCTTACGACGCGACCGTCGAGGGGGCGCGGGCGGGACGCCCACGGCGGTAGCGGGCTCCGGGCGGGAGCCGGATAAAGTGTTCAGCCCCCCACCAAAGCGACACGTCGGTAACGTCCTGCCCCGGCAGGGGCGTCCCGGCGGGGCCGCCCGACACCGTCATCCACCGAGAGGCACCGCTTTCATGGCCACCACCTTCGCCGTCCTCGCGCGCCGCGGCGCCGCGGCCCTGGCCACCGCGGCCGTCCTGGGCACGGCCGCGGCCCCCGCCGCCTTCGCCGACGGCGACTCGCCGACCCCGGCCGCCCCGGGGCTCTACGGCACGGGCGACCCGAAGTTCGACGGTGTCTTCCGGCAGTCGCTGGCCTTCCTCGCCCAGCACGCGGCCGGGGTCTCCCCCGGCAAGCAGGCCGTGGACTGGCTGGCCGGCCAGCAGTGCGCCGACGGCGGCTTCGCCGGCTTCCGGGCCGGCACGGGCACGCCGTGCGACGCCAAGGCGGGCGAGTTCACCGACGCGACCGCGGCCGCCGTGCAGGGCCTGGCGGCCGTCGGCGGCCGGGCCCAGGCCGTCACCAAGGGCCTGGACTGGCTCAAGGCCCACCAGAACGCCGACGGCGGCTGGGGCATGGGCCCCGGCAACCCCAGCGACGCCAACTCCACCGCCATCGCCATCGGCGCCTTCGCCGCCGCCGGCCAGGACCCGGCGAAGGCCGCGGCCAAGGACGGCAAGACCCCGTACGACGCGCTGCTCTCCTTCCAGATCCGCTGCCAGGAGAAGAAGGAGGACCAGGCGGGCGCCTTCGGCTACATGCCGCAGAACGGTGAGCTGCCCGCCAACGACCTCGCCTCGGCCGCCGCCGCCACGGCCGCCCTCGGCAAGGGCTTCCTCGTGCCCGCCGCCAAGGGCGCGGACAAGCCCGTCAGGCCCGCCTGCGGGGACGGCGACGCGAACCAGTGGAACGCGGCCGACGCCGTCGCCGGCTATCTGACGAAGAAGCTCGACGCCAACGGCGGCTTCCTCAAGTCGTCCATGCCCGGCGCCCCCGAGGGCCCGGACACCGGAGCGACCGCCGACGCCGCCCTCGCCCTCGCGGCGGGCGGCCACCTGGAGGCCGCGGGCAAGCCGCTGAAGTGGCTGCAGTCGGCCGACAGCAAGACCGCCGAGTGGGCCAAGGGCAACCCCGGCCGCCTCGCCAAGCTCGTCCTGGCCGCGCACGCGGCGGGCGCCGACCCGCGCTCCTTCGGCGGCACCGACCTGGTGGCCGCGCTGAACGAGACCGGCCCCAAGCCGGAGCCGTCCTCTTCCTCCGCCTCCCCCGAGAAGAAGGAAGAGAAGAAGAAGGACGGCGGCGGCTCCAGCACCTGGTTGTACGTCGCGGTGTTCTTCGTCGCCAGCGTCGGCGCCGGCTTCCTGATCAGCGGCCGCAAGAAGAAGAACCAGCTGTGACGGCGGCCCGGGCCCTGTTCGTCTCCCTGCTCGCCGGCGCGGCCGCCCTGCTCGGCGTGGCCCCCGCGCACGCGGACGGCTACCGCTACTGGTCCTTCTGGCAGGCACCGGCGGCCGGCGGGGCCTGGACGTACGCGACCCAGGGCCCGGCCACGCTGCGGCCGGCCGACGGCTCCGTCGTCGGCTTCCGCTTCGCCGTCAGCAAGGACTCCGCCGACGCGGCCAAGCCGCGCGGCACCGCCGACTTCGCGGCGGTGTGCGCCGGCACGCCCGCCGAGGACGGCGGCAAGCGCGTCGCCGTCGTCCTCGACTTCGGCACGCCCGCCGACGCCCCCGCCGGTGAGACGCCGCCCGCCGCCCGTACGGCGTGCGCGAAGGTCGGCGCGGACGGCAGCGCGGCCGACGCGCTGGCGGCCGTCGCCAAGCCGCTGCGCTACGACTCCAGCGCCCTGCTGTGCGCGATCGCCGGATACCCGAGGACGGGCTGCGGCGAGAAGGTGGCCGCGGGGAAGCCGACGGAGACTTCGCCGGCGGAGACTTCGGAGGCCTCCCCTGTGGACGACAAGGGCGACGGCGGGCCCTCCGCCGGCCTGATCGGCGGCATCGCGGCCGTGGCCGTGCTCGGCGCGGCGGCGGTGTGGCAGACCCGGCGGCGTCGTCGCGGATGACGGACCGTTCCTCCGACCGTTCCTCCGCGCTGCACGCCGGCGCGTGGTGGCTGTGGGCGCTGGGCCTGGCGACGGCCGCCTCGCGCACCACGAACATGCTGCTGCTCGCCCTGCTGACCGGCGTCGCCGGGTACGTCGTCGCCGCGCGGCGCACGGACGCGCCGTGGGCCCGCTCGTACGGGGCGTTCCTCAAGCTCGGGCTGGCCGTGATCGTCATCAGGCTGGTCTTCGCGGTGATCCTCGGCTCGCCCATCCCCGGGACGCACACGGTCCTCACCCTTCCGGAGATTCCGCTCCCGGAGTGGGCGCGCGGGGTGCGGATCGGCGGCCGGGTGACGGCGGAGGCGCTGGTCTTCGCGCTCGCCGACGGCATGAAGCTGGCCACCCTGCTGATCTGCGTGGGCGCCGCGAACGCCCTCGCCAACCCGGCGCGGCTGCTGAAGTCCCTGCCGGGCGCGCTCTACGAGGCCGGGGTGGCGGTGGTCGTCGCCATGACCTTCGCGCCCAACCTCGTCGCGGACGTCCAGCGGCTGCGCGCCGCGCGCCGGCTGCGCGGCCGCCCGGACCGGGGGCTCAAGGCCCTGCTCCAGGTGGGGCTGCCGGTGCTGGAGGGCGCGCTGGAGCGGTCGGTGGCGCTGGCCGCCGCGATGGACGCCCGGGGGTACGGCCGTACCGCCCAGGTCCCGCCCGCCGTGCGCCGCACGACGAGCGCGCTCACCCTGGGCGGGCTGCTCGGCGTGTGCGCCGGTACGTACGGGTTGCTGGGGGACACGGGTGCGGGCTACGGGGTGCCCGTGCTGATCGCGGGCCTCGCCGCGGCCCTCGCGGGCCTGTGGCTCGGCGGCCGCCGCTCGGTGCGCACCCGCTACCGCCCCGACCGCTGGGGCGCCCGCGCCTGGCTGGTCTCCGCCTCGGGCGCGGCGGTGGCGGCCCTGATGATCCGGGCGGGCGACTACGCGCCGGCCGCCCTCCATCCGCCGGCGGTACCGCTGACGGCGCCGGAGTTGCCGGTGTGGCCGGCGGTGTCGGTGCTTCTCGGGCTGCTGCCGGCGTTCGTCGCCCCTGCGCCACCGGTCGCCTCCCGCGAGGGGGTGACGGCGGACGGGCACCGCCGGGCCGGCCGGCGGGGGCGAGCGGCACCAGGCAGCGCAGCAGGGCCGTCACCTCCGCGGCGCGCGCCGGGTCGGCCGCGCGCAGCAGGGCCAGGGCGGCGCGCCAGTGCCGGGGCCAGGGCCCGCCGTCGGTCCGGGGCGCGGCGGGGAGGGCGTAGCGGCCCGCGCCGCCGGGCGGGGCGCGGTAGGGGTCCAGGTCGTCCAGGCGGACCGGGCCGCCCGGCAGCCGGCGCAGGCCCTGCCAGCCGGGCCCGTGGCCGGTGACGCGCCCGGCCGCGCGCAGCAGCAGGGCGCCGCCGTGCCCGCCGGGCGCGGTCAGGCGGGCGGCGGGGCCGTGGGCGGTCAGCCGTACCGGGGAGTCCGCGGTGCGCAGCAGGCCGACGCCGGGGAGCGCGAGCCGGCCGCCGGGGGCCGGGAGGTCCAGGGCGAAGTCGGCGCCGGCGCGCAGGGCGGCGGTGGCGGCGACGGCACCGAAGTGGCCGAGGCGCGAGGCGAGCGTCTCCCCGTCGGGGGCGGCGAGGGCGTGGGCGAGCCAGGTGCCGACGGAGGGGTAGTCGAGGGTCTCGGCGACCTTGGCCGGGTGGTGCGCCTCGGCGTGTTCGAGGAGGTGCCAGTGCTCCTCGAAGCGCGCGAGGGCGGGGCCGGGGACGGCGGGGGGCCGCTCCAGCCGGGTCAGCAGGGACTTCAGCAGCACGAGCCGTCCGCTGTGCAGGCCGTCGAGGAGGAGGGCGACGTCACCGGGGGCGGTCCGGGTCCGGGCGAGCCGGGCCAGGGCCTGGGGGGTGACGCGGCCGGGTCCTTCCGGGCGGCCGCCCGGGGTGCCGTCCGCCGGTCGCGGGCCGGTCACCGGCCGGGGCGCGCCCCGGTCACCCCGCCCTCGCCGCCCGAGTCCCATGCCTCGGCCAGTCGTCCGGGGCCGCGCAGCACGCCCTCCACCGCGGCCGCCAGGGCGGGATCCCGGGAGGCTCGCAGGGCGCGCAGGCCGGTGCGGGCGAGGTCGGGCAGGGGCGACGGTCCGGGCACGCCGTCCGCGTAGCCGGTGACCAGGGCGTTCTCCAGCTGGTTCACGCTCTTCTCCTCCCTGCCGCCGTCCGCCGGTAGCGGGCCCGCGGCTGCACGGTTCTTCCCAACGCCCCCGGTTCGGAAACCCGTTCGGCGGCCGGTCCGGCGGGGCGCGCCGGTGCCGGACGGTCCGACGGCCGGGCGTGGGGCGATCGGACGGTCCGGTCCCGGGTGGTTCAGTCGGTGAGCCGCGCCACCGCCTCCCGGGTCGCCTGGACCTCGGCCCAGGGCACCTCGGCCAGCCGTCCCGTGAGGTCGCGCCATTCGCGCTGCGCGTCGCGGTAGGCGGCCAGGGCGGCGCGGCGCAGCCCCATGCGTTCCAGGGCGTCGCCGTAGCGGTGGAGGGAGCGGGCTGCGGTCACCGAGCCCGGGCCGTCGGGGGCGGGCAGCCGCCGGGCCTCCTTGGCGGCGGTGTCGAAGGCCGCGGCGGCGTCGGCCACCGGCAGGTCGCCCTGCCGTTCGCCGAGCAGCAGCCGGGCGGTGCCCAGTTCCAGCCAGGCCTCGGCGCGGGTGGCGCCGTCCGGGGCCCGGCGCGCGGCCTGTTCGAGCAGATGGCAGCTTTCGTAGAGGTCGGGCAGGAACCCCTGGCGGCCGAAGCGCAGCACCAGCGCGCGGCCGAGCGTCAGCTGGGCGCGGGTCCGCAGCGGCGACCGGCCGGGGCTGACGGCGTACGCCTCGCGCAGCACGGACTCGGCACGGGCGACGGGATCGACGCCGTCCCCGGCCGGGGAGCCGCCGTCCCCGCCCGGTGTCCCGGCGTCCCCGGCCGGGGGCCCGCCGTCCCCGCCCCGGGGGCCGGCGGCCGGTGCCCGGCCGAGCAGCGACTCGCCCCATTCCACGAGGAGTTCGCAGCGCCGGAGGCTGTCGCGGGCGGTGAGGCCGACGGCCGCCGCGTACGCGTCGTCGGCCTCGGGCCACTGGTCCGCCGCCGCGTGGGCGCGGGCCTGTTCGGTGCGGCAGCGCAGCCGCTGGGCGTCGTCGGTGGCGGCCTCCAGGGCGGCGTCCAGGACGGCGAGGAGTCCGGCGCCGGGGGCGCCGGCCGCCCGGAGCGCGGCGGCGAGGTCGAGGAGGGCGGCGCAGCGCTGCACCTCGGGGGCCTGCTCGCGTTCCAGCAGGCCGCAGGCGGTGCGGAGTTCGGCGGCGGCCTCCTCGGCGTACGAGCCGGGCGCTCCGCCGGTCCCGGTCAGCGCCAGCAGGGTCCGGCCCAGGCGGAGGTGGCGGGCGGAGCTGCCGGGCGGCAGCGCCCGCAGGACGCGGGCGGCGGCGACGAGACGGTCGCGGTCGCCGTCGTCCTGCCACAGCGCGTAGGAGGCGTCGGCCAGGCGGAGGGCGGCGGTGGCGCGGGTGGCGCCGTCCGGCGGGGCGTGGGCGAAGGCGTCCTGGAGGTGGCCCGCGGCCTCCTCCAGGAGGGCGTGCCGGGCCGTGGCGTCGTTCCGTACGGACTCCGTGCCGACGAGGGCCTGGAGCACTCCCCCGAGGACG
>NZ_JAILXP010000354.1 GCF_020740895.1 Streptomyces sp. UNOB3_S3
GGCCGGGCGCGGGCCGGAGGGGGTGCCCCGGCCCCGCTCCCGGCCCGCGCCCGGCCTGCTCCCGGCCCGTTCCCGGGCCCGGATACGCCCGAGCGCCGGGTGGGCTGACATCAGCCCACCCGGCGCCCGGGTCTCGGATCAGGCGTCGGCCTTGGGGGCCGCCGCCTTCCGGGTGCGCTTCGGCTTGGCCTCGGCCGCCTCGGCGGTGTCCACGGCGGCCTCGGCCTTCTTGGCCACGGCCTTCCGGGTCCGCTTCGGCTTCTCCTCCGCCGCTCCGGCGGTCTCGACCGGGGCCGCGGCAGCCTTCTTCGCGGTGGTGCGCGTCCGCTTGGGCTTGGTCTCCGCCGCCTCGGCGGTGTCGACGACGGCCTCGGCGGCCTTGGGGGCCGCGGCCTTCCGGGTGCGCTTCGGCTTGGCCTCGGCCGCCTCGGCGGTGTCGACGGCGGCTGCGGCAGCCTTCTTCGTGGTCGTGCGGGTGCGCTTCGGCGTGGTCTCCGCTGCCTCGGCAGCGTCGACGACGGCCGCGGCGGCCTTCTTGGCAGCCGTGGCGCGAGTGCGCTTCGGCTTGACCTCGACGGCCTCCGCCGCCTCGGCGGTGTCCACGGCGGCCTCGGCCTTCTTGGCCACGGCCTTCCGGGTCCGCTTCGGCTTCTCCTCCGTCGCCTCGGCGGCGGCCTCGACGACGGCCGCGGCGGTCTTGCGGACCGTGCGGGTGCGCTTCGGCTTGGCCTCGGCGGCTTCGGCGGTGTCGACGACGGCCTCGGCGGTCGCCTCGGCGACGACGACGGCCTCGGCGGCCTTCTTCGCCGTCGTGCGCGTCCGCTTGGGCTTGGCCTCCGCCACCTCGGCCGTCTCGACGGCCTCGGCCTCGGCCACGGCGACGGCCTTCTTGGCGGTCGTACGGGTGCGGGTGCGGGCGCGCTTCGGCTTCGCCTCGGTGGCCTCCACCGTCTCCACCGTCTCCACGGCCTCCACGGCCTGCGCCACGCGGGCGGCCGGGACGGCCAGGGCCGCCGCGGCGCTCTCGACGGTCTGGAAGTCGACCGTGTCGGTCACCGGGGCGACGACCGGCCGGATACGGCGGCCGCGCGTACGGGCGGGGGCCTCGGCCTTCGCCGCGGGGGCCGCGGCCGGAGCGGCGGCAGGGGCCGCGGCCCGGGCCGGCTCGGCGGTCACGGCGGGCGCCACGGCGACGGCGGCCGTACCCGCACCGGCGTTCGCACCCGCGCTGCCGCGCGTGCGGCGACGGCGACGCGGACGGGCCGGGGTCTCCGGGGCACCGGACGCGCTCACGGCGCTCTCGACGGCCTTCGTCGGCTCGGCGGAGGGAGCCACGGCCGTCGCGGCCGCCGGGGCCTCCGAGCCGACCGGCGCGCCGTTGCGCGTACGGCGGCGCTGGCGCGGCGTACGCGTACGGTCCGGACGCTCCTCCTCCGCACGGTCACGGCCACCGTTGCGGTCGCCACGACGGCCACCGTCACGGCCGCCGTCACGACTGCCGTCCCGGCCGCGGCCACGGCCGCCCGGCTCGCCGAGGTCCTCGATCTCCTCGGCCGCGAGGCCGGCGAGGGTGCGCTCGGAGCGGGGCAGGATGCCCTTCGTGCCGGCGGGGATGTTCAGCGCCTCGTACAGGTGCGGGGACGTGGAGTACGTCTCCTCCGGGTCGTCGAACGAAAGCTCCAGCGCCTTGTTGATGAGCTTCCAGCGCGGGATGTCGTCCCAGTCGACCAGCGTGACGGCCGTACCCGACTTGCCCGCGCGGCCGGTGCGGCCGATGCGGTGGAGGTAGGTCTTCTCGTCCTCGGGGGTCTGGTAGTTGATCACGTGCGTGACATCGTCGACGTCGATGCCGCGCGCGGCGACGTCGGTGCAGACCAGCACGTCGACCTTGCCGTTGCGGAAGGCGCGCAGCGCCTGCTCGCGGGCGCCCTGGCCGAGGTCGCCGTGGACGGCGCCGGCGGCGAAGCCGCGCCGGGTGAGCTGCTCGGAGATGTCGGCGGCCGTCCGCTTGGTACGGCAGAAGATCATCGCGCGGTTGCGGCCCTCGGCCTGGAGGATGCGGGCGACCATCTCCGGCTTGTCCATGTTGTGGGCGCGGAAGATGTGCTGCGCGATGTTCGCGTGCGTCTGGCCCTCGTTGTCCGGCGAGGTGGCGCGGATGTGCGTGGGCTGCGACATGTAGCGGCGGGCCAGCGAGATGACCGCGCCCGGCATGGTGGCCGAGAACAGCATGGTCTGCCGACGGGCCGGCAGCATGTTGATGATGCGCTCGACGTCGGGCAGGAAGCCCAGGTCCAGCATCTCGTCGGCCTCGTCGAGGACGAGCGCCTTGACGTGGGCGAGGCTCAGCTTCTTCTGGCCGGCGAGGTCGAGCAGCCGGCCGGGGGTGCCGACGATCACATCGACGCCCTTCTTGAGCGCCTCGACCTGCGGCTCGTAGGCACGGCCGCCGTAGATGGCCTGGACGCGGACGTTGCGCACCTTGCCGGCGGTGAGCAGGTCGTTGGTGACCTGCTGGCACAGCTCACGGGTGGGCACGACGACCAGGGCCTGCGGGGCGTCGGTCAGCTGCTCGGGCTTGGCCCGGCCCGCCTCCACGTCGGCGGGGACGACGACGCGCTCCAGCAGGGGCAGGCCGAAGCCCAGGGTCTTGCCGGTGCCGGTCTTGGCCTGGCCGATGACGTCGGAGCCGGAGAGCGCGACCGGAAGCGTCATCTCCTGGATGGGGAACGGATTCACGATGCCGACGGCCTCGAGGGCCTCGGCGGTTTCGGACAGAATCCCAAGATCGCGGAAAGTGGACAGAGTCTTGCCTCTTCTGTGAGACGCGGCGCGAGGCGGCGAAGGGGGTCGTACGTGAGGGACGTACGGACCGCGCCGGGGTACTGAGCCGGCCACCGGGTGGGGCCGGGCGCGGCGCGGGACCACTGCCTTCGCTCGAGCACACGTGCCGCGAGCGGATCCCTCCAGGTGCGCACGACTCGTGCGCCCCGCGCGGAGGGCGGTCGGTTGTGTGGAAGCCGATCGGGCCACCGACCGGGCATCCGCTGGAGCCCTGGAGACTCGCCTCCAGAAGACACAGCATGAGTTGGGCCGGCCGAATACTCGGCTGGCCTATTAGCACTGTACCCCGGAAAGGCGCATGTGTGTCCGGACAATCGGGTGTCCGGATCGGGATGAACTGTCTGACCAGGGGGTTCGCCGTGTCGTACGGCGGGCTATCGTTCGCTGCATGGAGACGCCCGACACACCTGAGAACGCCACCGAGCCCGTCGCCCCGGCCGCCGGGGAGCACACCGGGATCGCCGCCCAGGACTGGGCCACGGCATCCGCGGACCCGCAGTACCGGGCGGCCGTCGTGGATCTGCTCGGTGCCCTCGCCTACGGTGAGCTGGCCGCCTTCGAGCGGCTGGCGGAGGATGCCAAGCTCGCGCCGACCCTGGACGACAAGGCCGCCCTGGCCAAGATGGCCGCGGCCGAGTTCCAGCACTTCCAGCGGCTGCGGGACCGGCTGGAGGCGATCGACGCGCCGCCGACCGCCGCGATGGAGCCCTTCGCCGCCGGCGTGGACGAGTTCCACCGGCTGACCGCGCCCTCGGACTGGCTGGAGGGCCTGGTCAAGGCGTATGTAGGCGATTCGATCGCCAGTGACTTCTACCGTGAGGTCGCGGCGCGGCTGGACTCCGACACCCGGGCGCTGGTGCTGGCCGTGCTCGACGACACGGGCCATGCCTCGTTCGCGGTCGAGAAGGTGCGGGCGGCGATCGAGGCCGAGCCCCGGGTGGGCGGGCGGCTCGCGCTCTGGGCGCGCCGGCTGATGGGCGAGGCGCTCTCGCAGGCGCAGCGCGTGGTCGCCGACCGGGACGCCCTGTCGACGATGCTCGTGGGCGGGGTGGCCGACGGCTTCGATCTGGCCGAGGTCGGGAAGATGTTCTCCCGGATCACCGAGGCGCACACCAAGCGCATGGCCGCGCTGGGCCTGGCCGCATAACAGGCGCCGGAGCAGCGGGACGGTCAACGCGCACCACCGGTATCCCGTCGTCGGCCGCGGTCGTCAGGCCGTGGCCGAGCGGCGGGGCCGGCCGGTGGGGCGCAGCAGCAGCGAGAGCAGCGCGACGCAGACGCCCAGGGAGACGCCCAGCGTGGCGAGGGTATGGCCCGGGCCCAGCACGGAATGGCCCAGGAGGGCTCCGAAGAGGGCGGCCCCCGGTCCGGTGGACAGGGCCAGGCCCCGGGAGCGGATCTGCCCGAAGCGCGCGGGAAGCCAGCGCAGGGCCGCGTAGGAGACGGCGAGGCCGATGAGGACCGAGCCGAGCGCTTCCCAGAGGATCATGCTCATACCCTCCCAGTGAGGTGGCCGAGAAGCGGGGTGCAAATCGGTCGTAGCGGTCTTACCCCGGGTCCGCCCCGGACAACCCTCGGCGACGATCTCGGTACGCCCCCGTTCCGGGCCCCGTACCGGATACGAACAACGGCGGGGCCCCGGTGAATTCCACACCGGGGCCCCGCCGTTCGATTCCGCTCGAAGCGGGTCACATCGCGCCGAAGCCGACCTTACGGGTCGTGGGCTCGCCGATCTCCACGTACGCCAGGCGGTCGGCCGGCACCAGGACCTTGCGGCCACGGTCGTCCACCAGGCTCAGCAGCGCGGACTTGCCGGCGAGCGCCTCGGCCACCATGCGCTCGACCTCCTCGGCAGCCAGCCCGCTCTCCAGAACGATCTCGCGGGGCGCGTGCTGCACGCCGATCTTGACCTCCACGGTCTGTCCCTCCGAAGGTTGGGGTCCCCCATGGCTGAGCCCAGGGGAGGGGTGCGCGGACCAGCCGCGCCGTACGTTGCACACATTAGCCCGGTACGGGCGGTCCGCCGGGCCCCGCCCGCACGCTCGCAGCGAACAGGCGGGAACACGCCCCGGGCGCGGGTCAGCCCTGCTCGTGCGCGACCTTGGGGAAGCCCGCGATACCGCGCCAGGCCAGCGACGTCAGCAGCTGGACGGCCGTCTCGCGCGGGACGGTGCTCTCGCTGGAGAGCCAGTAGCGGGCGACCACCTGGGAGACGCCGCCGAGGCCCACGGCCAGCAGCATGGCCTCGTCCTTCGACAGGCCGGTGTCCTCGGCGACGACCTCGCTGATCGCCTCCGCGCACTCCAGCGAGACCCGCTCGACGCGCTCGCGCACGGCCGGCTCGTTGGTGAGGTCGGACTCGAAGACCAGGCGGAAGGCGCCGCCCTCGTCCTCGACGTAGGCGAAGTAGGCGTCCATGGTGGCCGCCACGCGCTGCTTGTTCTCGTTGGTGGAGGCGAGCGCCGTGCGGACCGCCCGGAGCAGGTTCTCGCAGTGCTGGTCCAGCAGGGCCAAGTAGAGGTCCAGCTTGCCGGGGAAGTGCTGGTAGAGGACCGGCTTGCTCACGCCCGCGCGCTCGGCGATGTCGTCCATCGCGGCCGCGTGGTAACCCTGCGCCACGAAGACCTCCTGGGCCGCGCCCAGGAGCTGATTGCGTCGGGCTCGGCGCGGCAGGCGCGTGCCCCGCGGGCGCGCCTCTGTCTGCTCGATGGCTGTCACGCCGCCTCCCATGTCGTATCCGTGCACGGTGTGCACCGCGCCCGCCATCGTACTTTTCGGTAACCGGGGCGTGCGCGGTCGGAGCGGAGAATTTCATGGACCGGACGCTGTGGGAAATCGACAAATCGCCGATTATCGGCACAGCTGTCCCGGGAGTCAGCGGTAGTCGTCCTCGTTCAGCTCCACCACCCGGGCCTGCTCGGCGCGGTCCGCCTCGTTCGCCGCGTCCGGGTCCGCGTGCGCCAGTGAGTCGTCCTGGTGCGGGGACAGGTCCGCGTGCTGCTCGGCGGCGTCCGCTTCCGGGGTCTCCGCGTCGAACTCCATGGCAACCGCCTCGTCGTCGAGTTCTTCTTCAAAGGTGTCCGGGTCGGTCGGGTCGACAGGCATAAGGGATCCCTTCCGGTATCCGGGATGAGCGCCCTCTTACTCCTTGATACTCCCTGTTGGGCAGCCTAGGAGAGAGTGCCCCGCACCGCCAGGTGATCTGTGACCCCCGCCACAAGGGCCCCGGCGTGATCGTCTCGTAACATTGCCCGCATGTCATCGACCGAGTCGCCGGACACCGGTGCCGTGCCCGTGGTGCCGCCCACGCGGTCCTCGCGGGTCAGCCCGGGGGAGGCGCTGCGCACGGTGGCCCTGCCCGGGGTCACGCTGACCGTGCGCTCCCGGCCGCCCGTCCGCGCCGGGCTGCCGCCCGCGCTCTTCGTCCACGGGCTCGGCGGCTCCTCGCAGAACTGGTCCGAGCTGATGGACCGGCTCGCGGACACCGTCGACGGCGAGGCCCTCGATCTGCCGGGCTTCGGTGACGCGCCCCCGCCGGAGGACGGCGACTACTCCATCACGGGGTACGCGCGCGCCGTCATCCGCCTTCTCGACAGCAGCGGCCGCGGCCCCGTCCACCTGTTCGGCAATTCGATGGGCGGCGCCGTCGCCACCCGCGTCGCCGCGGTCCGGCCCGACCTCGTCCGCACCCTCACCCTCGTCTCGCCCGCCCTGCCCGAGCTGCGCCCCCAGCGCACGGCGGTGCCCACCGGGCTGCTCGCCGTGCCCGGCGTCGTCTCCCTCTTCGCCCGGATGACGAAGGGGTGGACGGCCGAGCGCCGCACCCGCGAGGTGCTCGCCCTCTGTTACGGCGACCCCGCCCGGGTGACGCCCGAGGGCTTCGCCCTGGCCGTCGCCGAGTACGAGCGGCGCCTGGAGCTCCCCTACTTCTGGGAGGTCATGGCCCGCTCGGCGCGCGGCATCGTCGACGCGTACACGCTCGGCGGACAGCATTCGCTGTGGCGTCAGGCGGAGAAGGTCCTTGCCCCTACTCTGCTCGTGTACGGAGTGCGCGATCAGCTCGTCTCCATCCGCATGGCCCGCCGCGCGAGCAAGGCTTTCCGCGACTCGCGGCTGCTGACGCTTCTCGAGGCGGGGCATGTCGCGATGATGGAGGACCCGGACGTGGTGGCTCGCGCCTTCCGGGAACTGCTCGCGGACACCGTCACGACACCGACACCGGAACGGAGCGCCCCGCCCCGTGGGTAAACACAGCGCACGCGCCGACCGGCCCCCCTACGGGACCGCCGCAGGCGCCGCCCCCGGCTCGGGCCGCCGCCGTACCGAGGGCGGGCCCGGCCCCGGGGCCTCGCTGCCCGACGCCGGGCAGCCCGTGTGTGCCTGCCCCTGGACGACTCGACCGTGGTGCTGTCCGGCCACGGCCCCCAGACGACCATCGGCCAGGAGCGCGCCACCAACCCCTACCTCAGGGAAGTGGCCGCCGGCCCCGGAGCCG
>NZ_JAILXP010000355.1 GCF_020740895.1 Streptomyces sp. UNOB3_S3
GGAAACGGGGCGTGCGGGGGCGTTGCCGGGGGCGCACCGGAAGAGCGCCGTCCGCCTGTCGTGCGGACGGCGCGCTACCGCCCGCCGGGAGTCCCGGCCGCGGGGTCTTACCAGCCGCGCTCGCGCCATTCCGCGAGGTGCGGGCGCTCGGCGCCGAGGGTGGTGTCGTTGCCGTGGCCCGGGTAGACCCAGGTCTCGTCCGGGAGCGTGCCGAAGATCTTGGTCTCGACGTCGTGGATGAGGCTGGCGAAAGCCTTGGGGTCGTCGTGGGTGTTGCCCACGCCGCCGGGGAAGAGGCAGTCGCCGGTGAACACGTGCGCGTGGCCGTGCGGGTCGTCGTAGACCAGCGCGATGCTGCCCGGGGTGTGGCCGACCAGATGGCGGGCCGTCAGCTCCACCCGCCCGACGCGGATGACGTCCCCGTCGTCGACGAGTACGTCGGTCGGCACCGGGATGCCCTCGGCGTCCTCGCGGCCGGCGTAGGTACGGGCGCCGGTGGCGTCCACGACCTCGCGCAGCGCACTCCAGTGGTCGCCGTGCTGATGGGTGGTCACCACTGAGGCGATGCCGCTGTCGCCGATCAGGGTGAGCAGGGTGTGAGGCTCGGCGGCGGCGTCGATGAGCAACTGCTCGTCCGTCGCGCGGCAGCGCAGCAGATAAGCGTTGTTGTTCATCGGCCCGACCGCGACCTTCGAGATCATCAGATCGGCCAACTCGTGTACGTCCGCAGGTCCGCCGACCTCTACCGCTCCGCTGTACATCATGGTCGACAGCCTATAGGGGCGGCAGAACGGGCAGCGGAGCGCCACCTGTTTGGAGTTCCGCGCCGTCCCGGCGGCCCGCCAGCCAGCCCAGCAGCGCCGGGGCCGTGCCGGTCACGGTGAGGGGCTCGCCCTCCGCGCGGCCGGAGGTCCAGGTGCCGCCGTCGGTGGAGACCAGCCGGAGGGCCGGCACGTCCGGGTGGCCGGAGAAGCGGTTCGCGAGGAAGCCGGTCTCGCGGGCGGTGAAGCCGGCGGGCAGGTCCTCCAGCTCGTAGCCGATGCCGAGGTCGACGTGGTGGAGCTCGACCTCGATCAGCCGGCGGAAGGGGACGTTGGCGGCGGTGTCGGTCACGCCGTTGCGCAGGGCGACGGTGCGGTTCCAGTCGGCGGGGGCGTTCGCCGTGTCCAGGAAGCGGGCGCCCGCCGCGCGCAGGTCGTCGAGCTGGGCGGTCAGCGGGCGGGGCGCGCCGCTCTCGATGTCGGTGTCGCGGGCCTCGGCGCTCGCGTACATGGGACGGCCTTCCAGCACGTTCACCAGGGCGTCGGCGTTGCGCGCGAGATGGGCCAGGACGTGGCCCCGGGTCCAGCCGGGCAGCCGTGACGCCTGGGTCACGGCCGCGTTGTCCAGGGTGCCGGCGGCGGTGAGCAGCCGGTCGGTCGCCTCACGTACAGCGTTCAGGTCGTGCACATGATCAGTCATGGCGCCGACGATAGCCCCGCCACTCCTTCGGGTGAAGGAGGTCGATCCGGCCCGTAAATCGAATGTGCGTGCTATATGGTCGTGGGTGGCATCGCTGATGACTTTCGTGCGGCCCTTCGTTGTCAGACCTCCCCCGTACTCTGGATCGGGGGTGAGGACCAGCCCCCTTCAGCTCTCCGGAGCCGACTCTCAAGAAAGGTGCCGACCGGCGTGGCAGACCGTCTCATCGTCCGTGGCGCTCGCGAGCACAATCTCAAGAACGTCTCGCTCGACCTCCCGCGCGACTCCCTGATCGTCTTCACCGGGCTCTCGGGGTCGGGCAAGTCCTCCCTCGCGTTCGACACGATCTTCGCCGAGGGCCAGCGCCGCTACGTGGAGTCGCTCTCCTCCTACGCCCGGCAGTTCCTCGGGCAGATGGACAAGCCCGATGTGGACTTCATCGAGGGCCTGTCCCCGGCGGTCTCCATCGACCAGAAGTCGACCTCGCGCAACCCGCGCTCGACGGTCGGCACCATCACCGAGGTCTACGACTACCTCCGGCTGCTCTTCGCCCGGATCGGCAAGCCCCACTGCCCCGAGTGCGCGCGCCCCATCTCCCGGCAGTCGCCCCAGGCGATCGTGGACCGGGTGCTGGAGCTGCCCGAGGGCAGCCGCTTCCAGGTGCTCTCGCCGCTGGCGCGCGAGCGCAAGGGCGAGTTCGTCGACCTCTTCTCCGACCTCCAGACCAAGGGCTACAGCAGGGCCCGGGTCGACGGGCAGACGATCCAGCTCAGCGACCCGCCCAAGCTGAAGAAGCAGGAGAAGCACACCATCGAGGTGGTCGTCGACCGCCTCACCGTCAAGGACAGCGCCAAGCGCCGGCTGACCGACTCGGTCGAGACCGCGCTGGGCCTCTCCGGCGGCATGGTCATCCTCGACTTCGTCGACCTCGCCGAGGACGACCCCGAGCGTGAGCGGATGTTCTCCGAGCACCTCTACTGCCCGTACGACGATCTGTCCTTCGAGGAGCTGGAGCCGCGCTCCTTCTCCTTCAACTCGCCCTTCGGCGCCTGCCCCGAGTGCACCGGCATCGGTACGCGCATGGAGGTCGACCCCGAGCTGATCGTCCCCGACGAGGACAAGTCCCTCGACGAGGGCGCCATCAGCCCCTGGTCGCACGGCCACACCAAGGAGTACTTCGGCCGTCTGGTCGGCGCGCTCGCCGACGCGCTCGGCTTCCGCACCGACATCCCCTGGGCCGGGCTGCCCCAGCGGGCCAAGAAGGCCCTGCTCCACGGCCACAAGACCCAGATCGAGGTGCGCTACCGCAACCGCTACGGCCGTGAGCGCGCCTACACCACCGCCTTCGAGGGCGCGGTGCCGTTCGTCAAGCGGCGCCACTCGGAGGCGGAGAGCGACACCAGCCGCGAGCGCTTCGAGGGCTACATGCGCGAGGTGCACTGCCCCACCTGTGAGGGCACGCGCCTCAAGCCGATCGTCCTCGCGGTCACCGTGCAGGGCCGGTCCATCGCGGAGGTCTCCGCGATGTCGATCAGCGAGTGCGCGGACTTCCTGCGCGACATGAAGCTCACCGGTCGTGAGAAGAAGATCGCCGAGCGGGTGCTCAAGGAGGTCAACGAGCGGCTGAAGTTCCTCGTCGACGTCGGCCTGGACTACCTCTCGCTTAACCGCGCCGCGGGCACGCTCTCCGGCGGCGAGGCCCAGCGCATCCGGCTGGCCACCCAGATCGGCTCCGGCCTCGTCGGTGTGCTCTACGTCCTGGACGAGCCCTCCATCGGTCTCCACCAGCGCGACAACCACCGCCTGATCGAGACCCTCGTCCGCCTCCGCGACATGGGCAACACCCTGATCGTCGTCGAGCACGACGAGGACACCATCAAGGTCGCCGACTGGGTCGTCGACATCGGCCCCGGCGCCGGCGAGCACGGCGGCAAGGTCGTGCACAGCGGGCCCCTCAAGGAGCTGCTGGCCACCGAGACGTCGATGACCGGCCAGTACCTGTCCGGCAAGAGGTCCATCGCCATCCCGGACCTCCGCCGCCCCGTGGACCCCACGCGCAGTCTGACCGTGCGCGGCGCCCGGGAGAACAACCTGCGCGACATCGACGTGTCGTTCCCCCTGGGCGTGCTCACGGCCGTCACCGGTGTCTCCGGCTCCGGCAAGTCGACGCTGGTCAACGACATCCTCTACACCCACCTGGCACGCGAGCTGAACGCCGCGCGGGCGGTCCCGGGCCGGCACACCCGCGTGGAGGGCGACGACCTCGTCGACAAGGTCGTCCACGTCGACCAGTCGCCGATCGGCCGTACGCCGCGCTCGAACCCCGCCACGTACACCGGCGTCTTCGACCACGTCCGCAAGCTCTTCGCGGAGACGATGGAGGCCAAGGTCCGCGGCTACCTGCCGGGGCGCTTCTCCTTCAACGTCAAGGGCGGCCGCTGCGAGAACTGCGCGGGCGACGGCACCATCAAGATCGAGATGAACTTCCTGCCCGACGTGTACGTGCCGTGCGAGGTCTGTCACGGCGCGCGCTACAACCGGGAGACCCTGGAGGTGCACTACAAGGGCAAGTCCATCGCCGAGGTGCTGGACATGCCCATCGAGGAGGCCCTCGAGTTCTTCGAGGCCGTCCCGACGATCGCACGCCACCTGCGCACGCTCCACGAGGTGGGCCTGGGCTACGTCCGCCTGGGACAGTCCGCGCCGACCCTCTCCGGCGGCGAGGCCCAGCGCGTCAAGCTCGCCAGCGAGCTCCAGAAGCGGTCGACCGGGCGGACGGTGTACGTCCTGGACGAGCCCACGACCGGTCTCCACTTCGAGGACATCAGCAAGCTGATCAGCGTGCTGTCCGGGCTGGTCGACAAGGGCAACACGGTCATCGTCATCGAGCACAACCTCGATGTGATCAAGACCGCCGACTGGGTCGTCGACATGGGCCCCGAGGGCGGCTCCGGCGGCGGCCTCGTCGTCGCGGAGGGCACGCCCGAGGAGGTGGCGGCGGTACCGGCCAGCCACACGGGCAAGTTCCTGCGCGACATGCTGGGGGACCGCGTCAGCGACGCGCCCGCCCCGGCGGCGCGGAAGACGGCGAAGCGGGCACCCGCGAAGAAGACCGCCTCCGCGGCGAAGAAGACGGTGGCGGCGAAGGCCGGCACCGCGAAGAAGACGGTCTCCGCGAGGACGACGGCCGCTACGAAGAAGACGGCGGCCCGGAAGAAGGGCTGAGGCGGTCCGGCACCGCCGACCCCCGCCGCGACGGCCGATCGCCGTCGCGGCGGGGGAGGGGCGGCGCCACGCCGGGGCAGCGGCGCGGCAGGCCGTCGTCGCGGGTATCGTCGCCGTCGTACCATCCCGTACCACCGCTGGAGCTCCCCATGACGTCCTCCCCGGCTTCCCCGGCTTCCCGCCGTACCGTGCTGCGCGGAGCCGCTCTGGCGGGTGCCGCCGGGCTCGGCGCCGCCGCCTGCACCGGCAGCACGGGCGCCAAGGGACCGGCTACCCCCACCGCGCCCGTCGACCTGGGCGCGGCCGCTGAGATCCCGGTCGGCGGCGCCCGTCTCTACCGCGAGCAGAAGCTCGTCGTCTCGCGGCCCGCCGAGGGGGAGTACAAGGCGTTCAGCGCGGTGTGCACCCACGCCGGCTGCGTCGTCACCAAGGTCGAGAACGGGAAGGTCAGCTGCCCCTGCCACGGCAGCACGTTCGACGCCGCCACCGGAAAGGTCCTCCAGGGACCGGCCGGCGCGCCCCTGCCCGCCGTTCCCGTCAAGGCCGACGGCGGCAAGCTGATCGCCGGCCCCTCCGCCTGAGCCCCTCCGCCTGAGCCCGCCCGCGGGCCGCTACGGGCGGTCCGCGGAGATCCCCGGCGGCCCCGGCGATCACGACCAGTCCCAGGCGATCCCCACGATCCCCGGCCGGACCCCCTGCTCCACCATGTGCACCTCCCGGTGCCGTCCCGCCAGTGTCAGCTCCTGCTGACCGCAGCGCGGCGCCCCCGCCGCGCTCTGGCTGAAGCGGCGGCACCGCACCGGCAGCGCGGCCTCGTCGAAGCGGACCCGCAGCACGTACTGCCCGCCCGCGAAGCTGAACCCCCGGACGTACTCGCCGCTCGGGCCGCCCGTGCCGTCGTCGAAGCCGTAGCCGAAGACATGGGTGTCCCCGGCGCGCAGCCGCGCGTCGAAGAGCAGCTCGGCGACGAGGACGCCCGCCGCCGCGTGCCACCGGACCCGGCCCACCCGGCAGTTCTCGCCGGCCCGTACGGTCATCCGGCCGGGGTCGCAGCCCTCGTCGCCGTGGTGGATGGCCACATAGCGGTCCACGCCGTCCCGGTGCGCCCGCACCACGTGGTGCGAGTCGCGGGCGCGCATCTCGCGCCCCGCGCCGATGGACACCCGCTCCAGATGGCAGACGGTGTGGAGGCCGCCGTCCTCCGGTGACTCCAGCTCCGCCAGCAGCCGCTCCAGGGCCCGGGACTCCTCCACCAGCGAGCGGTACGAACGCGCCGCCGGCCGGTCCGGCGCCGTGCCCACCGGCGCCGGGTCGGCGAGTAACCGGGTCAGGGCCCGTTCCGGCAGGTCGAGCACGTCCTCCAGCATCCGCACGGCCCGCAGCGACTCCGGCCGCCGGGGTCTGCGGAGGCCCTGCTGCCAGTAACTCAGGGTCGTCACCCCCACCTTCACCCCGCGTTGCGCCAGCCGGTGCTGCACCCGGTGCAGTGCCAGCCCGCGCGCTGACAAGGCCGTGCGCAGCGCCACGTGGAAGGGGCCCGTTCGCAGCGCCCGGGCCAGTTCGGCCTCGGCAACGCCTGTGCTGGTGCGCGTCATTCCGCTCGCTCCTCTGTCCGCGCTCTCCCGCTGTGAAGCCCCCGTGCGCCTGTGAATATTCACGATCGGCAGGTGTACCGGCCATGCCCCCGCATGCCGCTTCTCCTACTGGACGGCCACGAGCCGTTCACATCCGGCGGGATTCGTTCACACCCTCCCCCCAGGCCGTATTGAAGCCGGTTGACCAGCCCCCGACAACATCCGATGCTCCTCACACGCGTCCGGACGCGCTCCTCCATCACCACCCCCCACCCACGGGAGGAACGCGACAATGTCCCGTGCCTCGGCATCGGCAACCACAGAAAAAGCCCGCATACGCGGCAGACGGCTGTCCCTGACGGCCCTGTTCGCCGCCGCCCTGTTCGCCGTCCCCACCACGGCGAGCGCGGCGCCCGGCGAACAGCCCGCCCTGCGGGCCGCGAACAAACTGAACATCGGCATGCAGGCGCAGCAGCAGACGAACTGGTGCTGGGCCGCCTCCGGCAACACCATCGCCACCTGGTTCGGCCGCAAGTACAGCCAGAACCAGTTCTGCAACGCCGCCTTCAACCGCGCCCAGGGCAGCACGTGCCCCAACAACCAGGCCACGCTGGGCAATGTGCAGAACGCCCTCGACTGGGCCGGCATCAACGAGGGCCGGTACGTCAACGGCTGGCTGCGCTACTCGACCGTCAAGTCCGAGATCGACGCGGGCCGCCCGGTCGAGACCCGCATCCAGTGGCAGTCCGGCGGCGGCCATATGCACGTCATCTACGGGTACGACGACGCGAACAGCATGGTCTACTGGGGCGACCCCTGGCCCTCCAGCAACCGCTACAACTGGGCGTCGCACAACTGGTACGTGAACAACAACCAGTTCGCCTGGACCCATTCGCTCTACGGGATCGGGGCGTGAGGACCATGACCGACCGGCACATACCGAGGAACGCCGCCCGCGCGGCCGCCGCCGGCGCCCTGACCGCCGCGCTGCTGGGCCTCGCCCCCCTGGCCCACGC
>NZ_JAILXP010000356.1 GCF_020740895.1 Streptomyces sp. UNOB3_S3
CTCCGGATGTGTGCGGGGTGGGTGGCCGCTGGCCCCGGCTCTGTGGCGGGGGCCGGCCGGTGGTTCAGGTACGACGGCGCGTTGTGGCCGTGGCCGGAGACCGGGCGGTGGTGCGGGCCGTTGTCGGCGTGGCGCGTTGCTTGCGAAGTTCGGCCACGGCGTTGCGGTAAGTGGCTTCGTCGAAAAGGCCGGGGTGGATGTTGACGCGGTATCCGGCGGTGAGCAGCGTGGGGATGGCGCGCGTGGCGAGCTTCCTCTGCTCTGCCTCCGGCAAGTGCTCGGGGACCTCGTGCCAGACGTAGATAGCCGCGGTGCGACGCTCGAAGCCAAGGTCGTCCAGCAGGGCAAGCAGTGCCTCGGTCGGTGCGCTGCCGCTGTCGACGTAGATCGTCTCGTCGAAGGGACGGCGGTAGATCTCGACGTCGTTGCCGGTTTCGTCAGCAAGGCTTCCCAAACGTGATCCTCCTGTTCAGTGAAGAGACTTGGCGCGCTTACCCGTGTTGCGGGGCTCGGCCGGGAGGGTGGTCGGCGCGGAGGCCGGAGCCTGCTGTGTGGGTCGGGTCGCGGCCTGGTCGCGGATGGTCTCGATGACCCGGGCGTGGCTGGAGAGCCTGCTCGTGGCGTGCATCAGCTGTTCCGTGAGAGCGCGGTTCTGCCCGGCCGCCTCCAGGCGCTGTGTCCAGGGGGCCCAGGTGGCGACGAGGGTCTGGGTGAGGCGGTGTAGCAGGCCGTCGTGGGGTGCGGTGATCTCGGTCAGGACGGCCGCGACCTCGCGGTCGTTGGTGGCCTGCCGGGCGCGCTCGGCGAGCTCGTCGAGGTAGCGCAGGGCTGCTTGACGGTCGCCGTCCGGGGTGGCGAGGGTGTTCAGCGACGGGTCGAGATGGACGCTGAACCCGGCCAGCAGCAGGCCGTGAGCGGCCGCGGTGGCGCCGCGACGCTGCTGGTCGACGGGCAGGTCATGAGGCTGGCGGTGGTAGGGGCCGCGTGGCCCGGGCGCGGAGACGAAGCCGCCGAGCGTCTGCAGGATGCCCGCTGCCTTGTTGTCCCCGCCGATGGCGACGACGAGCTGGGTGCGCGGGTCCCGGGTGATGGTGATGTAGTCCAGGACGAAGAACCGCGGCTCCCCGTCGGCGGTGGCGGTGCTCACCGGGCGCGGGTGTTCGGCTTGGCGGGCTGCGCGGGCGGGGGAGCCGTGGTCTCCAGCGCTGGCCGACTGGGCGGGTGGCGCAGAATGACGCCGATGCCGTGGGCGGCCAGCTGGGCCCCGGCAGCGCGTACGGCCTGGGCCTGGAGGGTGGTGTCGTCGCCGGCCAGGACGAATGCCTGCTCGCGCGGGTCGTAGACGAAGCCGTTGTCGTGCAGGGCCTTGACGGCCTGCGGGCTGTCGGGCTTGGCGGCCAGCATGCCGTCGCCGAACCAGGTCATCACCACGCGCTCCGGCTCCGGTGCCGGAGCGGGGGCCAGCGGACGGGGGTGGGCGGCGTTGTGCTGGACCTGGGCGACGGCCTTGTCGTACCGCGGCAGCAGGTCGGTGGCGATGTCGTCCGCCGCGCGGAACGGGTCGTCGGGCACGGCGATGCCGTCCGGCTCGCGGACACCTCGGAACGCCTTCGGGTCGAAGCCGGGCGGGGCCATGGCGCCAACGAGGTACTCGTCCGGGTGGCCCGGACGGCCGGTGACGTAGAGGCGGGCGCCGTCGTCGCGGGTGAGGACGGCGTCATGCCCCAGGACGTACTTGGCGATGGCGCCGGAGACCAGGTTCATGTCCCACACGTCCTCGGAGACGGGGAACTGGTCGGCGTACTCGGCGTGACGGTGGTACTCGCTGGTCCAGTTGCCGGGAAGTTCGCCGGCGAGGACGTGGGCGAACGACTCAAGGTCGTGGGTGTCGGTGGGGTCGGGCATGTTCTCCTCGGGACGGAGGCGGGAATTTCAGCGTCGGCGTCCACCGGCCACTACGGACGGCAGGGAGGGGACGCGGGATGGCGGGGGAGGGCAGGCGCACACGGCGGACGCCTCCCGCTCAGTGCTCGGCGTTTCGCTGTCGCACGCGGCCCGCTGCGGGTGGGGAGCGTGGCGGTCGGCGAGGTCGTTGCGGATGCCGCGCAGGTCGGAGGCGATGACGCCGAGGCGCTCGGCGGCGAGGTAGCGCAGCCGCTTGGCATGGTATGGATCGGCGCTCTGGCCGAGGTCCTGGTAGAAGTCGGCGGTGGCGGTGAGGACTTCGTGCAGTGCGTTGAGGATGCCGTCGTGGGCGGCGGTCAGTTCCGTCAGGGCGTCGGCGGCGTCCTCGGTCCTCTCCGCCCGGCGGATACGGTCGGCGATAGCCACGACCTGGGCGCCGAGGGTGAGGTAGTGAGGCTCGCGGCGCTCGGTGTCGAAGGCCGGGTCGCAGTCGATGTAGTAGCCGACGGCCTTGAGCCGGGCGACAGCCCGGGTGGCGATGCGGGCTTCCTCGGCCGGATCGAGCCCGGTGGGCAGGCGGTGGTAGTGCTCGTGGAGACGGACGACGGGCACGAAGCCGGTGCGCTCGAGGACGCTGTGCGCCTCCGGATCGCCGCCCCGGGCGAGGACTTCACCCGAGTGCACGTCGCGCCGCAGGGTGAGCAAACGGTCGGCGAGGGCCAAGAAGGGGGTCTTTCTGGAGAGGGGAGGTCAGCGGGAGCGGTGGGCCGGGACGGCGGGTGCTGTCACCGGAACCGGAGAGGCGACAGGCTGGCGTTGGGCGCTCTGGCCCAAGCCGGAGGCAGTCGCCTGGAGATCCTCCTGCACGGCGTACAGCCGCCGGGCGACCCACTCCAGGCGACGGCCGGTATCGCCACCCTGGCCGTCGGGAAGGCCGGCAACCTGGTACGCCGCCTGTTCGACGAGCCGCCGGACATTCGCCAGCGGCCCGCTGCTCTCCTCCGTAAGTCGGTGCAACAGCGTCGCCTGGGCCGGGCCGGCGATCGCGGACCCCCGGCCCCTCTGCGGACCGTCCGCGGTACCCCCAGGGGCCTGGAGTCCGAGGTCGCGGGCGATGCGGCGGGACTCGGACAGAAGATGCGCGGGCAGCCGGTACGGAAGGCGGGCCCGGGTGCCGTCCTCCCGGACGAGGCTGGCCAGCAGATGAACACGGCGGGGCCCGGCCGCGAGGGCGATCCAGCGGCACGCCCGCTCGTCCCCTGGCGGTGTGATGCCGGTGGTACGGGCGAGCCGGTGAGCGATCTCCGACCACTCCGCCCTCGTCAGTACGCGGTCGTCAGGGTGAAGGCGCACGGAGAGATGAAAAACGAACGGCTGCTCCGGCTGTCGGCTTTGCGCGTGCCGACGGGCGGGGGCCGCGAGGTGCACTGCGATGTCCCTGCCGGACCAGCGTGGCGGATCCGGATTCCTATCGGCTTCGGCGAGGCTGGAGGAGTGGGCGAGGATTGTGTCGCCGGCCAGATCCCCTTCCGGATCGAGAGCGTGGCCGAGGACTTCGAAGACGGCTCCGGTGAAGGATCTGCACGGCCGGTGGACGAGCGCGATCACCGCTGGGCCGAGGCGTCGGACGTCCGGGCCAGGCGTGCCCAGTCGTGTGCTGCTGTGATCAAGGAGCGTTCGCGGACGAGATCGGCATGGACGGCCGGGTCGCCGGGCGGCAACAGGTCGAGCGCCTGGTCAATAGCCTCCAGGGCCTTGCGGTAGTTACCCAGGCCGCGCAGGGCGGCAGCCTTGCGGAAGAGAGCGATCGGGTCCGCGCGTCCGGCGAAGGGCGGTAGGTCCAGCAGCCGGAGCATGCGCTCCTCACGGCCGGGAAGGCGGTGCCCGAGCCACAGCCCGTGAAGCAGCACCTGCAGGGTCTTCGGGTGGTCGCCGGCTTCCACCAACACCTCGTCCATCAGCACGAAGCCGTCCGTACGGGACTGACCAAGGAGAGCGAAGGCCCACATGGCACGGCTGTAGGCGTCCAGACGGTCCACGACCGACGGCGGCATGCGGTGGACGAGCGCCTCGATGCTGGGACAGCGGAAGTCGTAGCGCAGACCGGCCAGATACAGATGCCGGTGCGCACGGGCGGTGACCGGATCGGGCCCGGGGGAGGTGATCTGCTCGGGCCGCAGCACGAGCAGGGCGCTGCTCCCTGTGGTGCGGGCCTGCCAGGCAAGGTCGGCGCACGCGTCGGCGGATTCCTGCCAGGTCGCGTTGATCTCGGTCAGGAGCCCGACCAGGACATCCGGCCACGCGTCGCCGGAAGCAGCGGCAGCAGCCGTGGTGGCACGAACCTGCTCAAGAACAGCAGTGCGTTCGGTCATCGGCCGTGCCGGGCGTCGTCGATGTGGACCAGCTGGTTCAGGGCGGTCACGGTGTACCAGCCGCAGTCGATGATGCCGGTCGCTTCCCGGTGCGCGGGCAGCAGGAGCTCCTTCAGGGCACGGTGGTGGATCAGGCAGTCAGGGCAGCGGCGGGAGAGGTGGACCAGGTAGCGGGGGTGGGCGGTGATGTAGGTGCGCTGGCCGCCGTTGGGGTTGCGCAGCCGCCAGCCGTCCTCGTCGGTCGCGGTGTGCCACGAGGGGGTGACGACCGTCATGGCGTCGCCCCACAGGTCGCCGTCGGCGACGCCCTTGACGATGACGACCTGCTCGCCGGGGCGGAAGTGCGCGTGGGTGATGTCGCGCTCGGGGGTGAGGCGATCGAGGACCGGTGCCCAGATGGCGGGGATGCTCGGGGGGCGGGGTGCGGCGTCGGGCACAGCAGTGAATTCCTTCCACGAACGGCATGGGGTGGTGGTGGGGAGGATTCAATGGTCTGGAGGATCCCCGGTTTCGCTAACCGGGGATCCCCCGGTATAAGACCGCTCGCACGTTTACTGGAACGGGTTCTCCGTGCCACGGTCGTCGTCGGTGGCCGCGTCCAGGAGTTCGGGCAGATCCAGGGCCTCGGCATCCCGCTGGTCGATCCACCAGCCGGCGCGCGTGACGGTGCGGACCTTCTCCTCCAGCTCGGCCCAGTCCGCCTCATCCCAAGAGCCTTCAGTGACCAGGGCGGTGTAGGCGGTGGTCACCAGCTGGTGGCGGGAGCGCTCGCCCCAGTCCAGGGCCTTGGCGGGGCCCTCCAGCGGCGGCATCTGGAACTGCTGCGCCCACGCGGCGGCGGCCTGCTGCTCCTCGGCGCGCTTGGCGGCGAGCCACTCTTCCTTGCCGGCACTGTCGCCGTCCCGGGCGGCCTTCCAGCAGTCGGTGCAGTCCTTTCCGGCGAGCCAGCGGGCGAAGCTGGCGCGCTTGTCCGCCGGGCGGTTCGACAGGTCGTGATCCACGCTGTGCCCACAGCTATGGGCAATGTTCCAGGTCTTTCGGACAGTCATATACGGGTTTCCTTGGTGAGAGCGGGTCAGGGGCGGGTGGCGTGAGCGGGAACGCGCCGGTGTCGGCCGCGACGGCGGACCGCCCCGGGCAAGGCGATCCGGCGGCGGGCGCCGACGAGCACGGCGAGGCAGGTGGCGGCGCCTGCCGCCGGGAGCGCCGAGCAGGTGAAGGGCTGCGTGGCCAGGGCGCCGGCCAGGGCGGTCCCGGCGGCCTGGCCGGTGCCGACCGAGGCGATCAACCAGGCGTACGCCTCGGTCGTGGTGCCGGCCGGGGCGAGTGCGTCCACGGTCAGGAAGGCGCTGGTGATCAGCGCGGTGAGGAACAGGCCCGGCAGCGCGGTGAAGGCGGTCGCCGCGATCGGCCCGGGGACGGTCATCAGCGGCAGCCACCCGGCCGCGAAAGCCGCGGCGGCGACGGTGAGCTGGGTGGTGACGGAGCCGGACCAGGTCCGCCGGCTGTAGAGGAGCCCGCCGACGAGGCTTCCCGTGGACAGCGCGGCGGGGATCAGCCCGGACAGCAGGCCCACCTCGTACCGGTCGGCCATGGCCACGGCCCATACGTTCATGGCGCCCAGCGCGAAGCCGGCACCGGTCAGGGCGACGAAGAGCAGCAGTAGGCCGCGATGCCGCAGCGGACCGAACGCCCCGGACCCGGGAACGGACGCGGGCGTCCAGGTTCGTGACGGCGACGAGGTCAGGACGACGGCCGCACCGATCAGGCCGAGCACCGCAGTGACGGTCATCGCGGTGTTCGGGCCGGTGGCGGCGACGAGGGCGGCCACCAGCGGAGGTCCGGCGACATAGATCAGCCCTTGGGCGCCGGTGTCCAGGGCCAGGGCGGCGCGCTGCCGTTCCGGGTCGGGCAGCACCTGCGGCCACAACGCCCGCAGACCGGCCTCCAACGGCGGATTGCTCAGCCCGGCGAACGCGACGAGTCCGGCCGCCACGCCGGGCTGCGCAGCGGCGTCGATCACCGGCAGAAGCACGAGACACGCGCTGGTGAGGACCACGGCCGTCGACGTGACCAGGGTCTGGCCGCGCCGGTCGACCATCCGGCCCAGGAACGGCTGCCCGACAGCAGACGCCAGACCATACAGGGCACACAGGGAACCGCCCAGCGACAGGGATCCGCCCTGGGCTGCGACCAGCAGGAGGATGGCGACAGGGACCATGCCGTTGGGCAGGCGCCCGACCAGGGTGCCCAGAAGAAGGCGCGCAACGTGCTGGTGAGCCAGCACAGGGCGGGAGCCGGGGGACGTGGTCGGGCGGTTGTTCGTGGTCAACGCGTGGTGCTTTCCGTGGTGGGCGTCGGCGCGTCCCCGAGCGGTGCCGGGGGCTATGGGCGGCGCTGCGGGAGGGCGGCCCCGGGGCGCGGTGTCGGCGGGCGTCGGCGATCAGCGGCGGTGGCGCCTGCTGGCGTCCGGGGGCGATGGCTGAGCGGCCATCGCCGTCTTGGTGCGGCGGGAGGCCCGTGACGGTGAAGTGCTGCCGGCCGGACGCAGGCTCGGGTCGAGGTCGACCTGATAGCGGGCGGCGGTGAGCATGTCGGCGGCCCAGCTGGCGCGTTCGTTCTCCCAGGCGCGGCCCATATCAAATGGCAACCGGACCCAGGAGCCATACAAAGTCGGCAAGGACACGAACCCGGCGCGGGCCGCGATGCCGGCGGCGAAGGAGTCCACGACGCCGTCGACTTCCACTTCACCGCCGGGTCCTCGGGCGATGCGGATCGGATCGCCGCTCATGCTCATCTGCTCCGTCCAGGAGCTGAGTACTGCGCCGTCCCGACGGCCGGTGCGTACGTGGGCTGGGGCGGGGTCGGCCGAGCGCCGGGCGAAGTGCCGCAGACCGGGGGCCGCTGGGGCGACGGCGTGGCGGCGGCCTGTGCGATTCGGCTGCGGCGGCCCGTCAGACTGTGGCGGGCAGTGTGTTGGGG
>NZ_JAILXP010000357.1 GCF_020740895.1 Streptomyces sp. UNOB3_S3
GCGATACGCCAGCCCCTTCTCCCCGCCCGCCGGCGAGAACACCCCGACCACGACCGGCGCCCGGATCGTCGACGGCGAGGTCTACGTCAACAACGGCTTCTGGGACACCTACCGCACCAGCTGGCCCGCGTACTCCCTGCTGACGCCCCGCCAGGCCGGCAGACTGATCGACGGCTTCGTCCAGCAGTACAAGGACGGCGGCTGGATCTCCCGCTGGTCCTCCCCCGGCTACGCCGACCTGATGACCGGCACCAGCTCCGACGTGGCCTTCGCCGACGCCTACGTCAAGGGCGTCCCCTTCGACGCCGAGGCGGCGTACGCGGCCGCGCTGAAGAACGCCACCGTCGCCCCGGACAGCCCCGGCACCGGCCGCAAGGGCATGGAGACCTCCGTCTTCCTCGGCTACACCAGCACGAGGACCCGCGAGGGCCTGTCCTGGGCGCTCGAGGGCTACCTCAACGACTTCGGCCTGGGCCGGATGGCCCGCGCCCTGTTCGAGAAGACCCACAAGGAGCGCTACCGCGAGGAGTCCGACTACTTCCTCAACCGCGCCCGCGACTACGTCAAGCTCTTCGACCCCCGCGTCGGCTTCTTCCAGGGCCGCGACGCGAACGGCGCCTGGCGCCTGCCCCCCGCCTCCTACGACCCGCGGGTCTGGGGCAACGACTACACCGAGACCAACGGCTGGAACTTCGCCTTCACCGCCCCCCAGGACACCCGTGGCCTGGCCAACCTCCACGGCGGCCGCGCGGGCCTGGCCCAGAAGCTCGACACCTACTTCGCCACCCCCGAGACGGGCGCCCCCGAGTTCGCCGGCTCGTACGGCGGCGTCATCCACGAGATGACCGAGGCCCGCGACGTCCGCATGGGCATGTACGGCCACAGCAACCAGCCCTCGCACCACATCGCCTACATGTACGACGCGGCCGGGCAGCCCTGGAAGACCCAGGAGAAGGTCCGCGAGATCCTCTCCCGCCTCTACCTCGGCAGCGAAATCGGCCAGGGCTACCCCGGCGACGAGGACAACGGCGAGATGTCCGCCTGGTACGTCTTCAGCGCCCTCGGCTTCTACCCGCTCGTGATGGGCCAGGGCGAGTACGCGATCGGCTCGCCCCTCTTCACCAAGGCCACCGTCCACCTGGAGAGCGGCCGCGACCTGGTGATCCGCGCCGCGCGGGGCAGCGCCCGCAACATCTACGTCCAGGGCCTGCGCGTCAACGGCCGCGCGTGGCACAGCACCGCCCTCCCCCACGCCCTGCTCGCGAAGGGCGGCACCCTGGACTTCGCCATGGGCCCCCGCCCGTCCCGCTGGGCCACCGGCCCGGACGCGGGCCCGACGTCCCTGACGCGCGACGACAAGGTGCCGGCCCCGCTGACCGATGTCACCACCCACGACGGCTCGGCCCTCACCGACGACACGTCCCGCACGTCGGCGTCCTTCACCACCGCCACGTTCGACGCATCGGCGGACTCCCGGGTGACGTCCTACACCCTCACCTCAGCCGACCGCGCCAAGGCCCCGACCGGCTGGGTGCTCCGCGGCTCGACCGACGGCACGACCTGGACCGAGGTCGACCGCCGCACCGCCGAAACCTTCACCTGGGACCGCCAGACCCGCGTCTTCGCCCTCCGCACCCCGGCGGCGTACCGCCACTGGCGCCTGGAGGTGACGAGCGGCCAGGAGGCCACGCTGGCGGAGGTGGAGCTGCTGGGGTCACCGGGCTCCTCGTGAGGGGCACGTCCCTCATGTCCGAAAACAGCCTGGAAATCCCTAGATCCCATAGGAAGATCAAGGAGATACCGCTGCGACCCGTCACGGGATGCAGCACTCTGACATTCAGCCATGGGGGGCACAAAATGAGCATTTTCACCGGCCGCAAGCGCGGGCGCGCGCTGTCGGGCCTGGCACGCGCCACCGCGATCGCCACCGCCGTGGTCGGCCTCACCGCCGGAACCGCCGCCGCCGACACCGCTCCGAAGTCCGTGGCGCCCTCGGCCGGCGCCCCCCGGTTCCCGCTGTTCGCGACCCAGCAGGCCCAGGACGCCAAGGACATCCAGGACATCTTCAAGTACCGGCCGAACGGCCGGGGCGGTTTCGAGGACCGCGAGGAATCCGGCTTCTACGGTTCGTCGCCGCGTGTCACGGACACCGCGACCGTCGACCACGACCACAACGGCGAGATGGACGGCTGGTACCACCAGGCGAACGACGGCCGGCTGCTGTACCGCGGCGTCCGCGGCGACAAGGTGATCGGCCCCGGCTGGGACAAATACGACCGCGTCCTGTCCCCCGGCGACCTCGGCGGCTCGCTCGAGTCCGAAATCCTCGCCCGCGACAAGTCGGGCGTGCTGTGGCTCTACAACGCCCGCTACGACGCCACCCTGGAGAACCCCTACCGCGTCGGGCCCGGCTGGGACCAGTACACCGACATCGTCGGCAAGGGCAGCCTCAACGGCGACGGCAGAGCCGACATCGTCGCCAAGGACCGCAACGGCGACCTCTGGTACTACAAGGGCACCGGCGAGTCCCACGCCCCCCTCTCCGACCGCGTCAGGATCGGCGGCGGCTGGAACCAGTACGACAAGCTCGTGAGCACGGGCGACGTCGACGGCGACGGCCGCAGCGACCTGCTCGCCCGCGACAAGTCCGGCGTCCTGTGGCTCTACAAGGGCAACGACGGCCAGACCGACCCCTTCGAGAACCGCGTGAGGATCGGCGGCGGCTGGGACCAGTACAACAACCTGTTCTGATCCCGCTTCACACCCGCGCCGCGCGGGAGCCGTGACACCTGGGGCCGCGTTTGTGACGAGCGCGGCCCCAGGTGCCCCAGATGTGATGCTCAACTCCCGAAAAGTCAGTTGATGTACGTGAACCTTGAGGCAATGATCAAGGCATCGCGATGCTCCGGGCGTCGCCCCTGAATCACCTTCAAGGGAGAAGTACATGGGCAATCTCTCCGGCCGTAAGCGTGGACGTGTGCTGTCCGGCCTCGTCACCGCGGCGATAGCCACCGCGCTGGTCGGCGCCGCTTCCACGACCGCCTCCGCCGACGGCCCGGCAGGCCCCTCCGCCGCCAAGGCGCTTCAGAAGGCCGAGCAGGCCAAGAAGGCGCCTCAGGCCGCCAAGAAGGCCCCCAAGCCGCGCGCCGGGCTGCTGCGTGCCGCCACCGCCGACGACAAGGGCACGGCCGCCGCCCCCCAGTTCGACCTCTACGCGGCCGACCGCGACGGCCTCGTGTACCTGTACATGGCCAACGGCAACGGCGGCTTCAAGGACGCCTGGTTCCTCGACTCCGGCTGGCAGAACTTCACGGAGGCCACCCAGGTCGACCACGACCGCAACGGCGAGAGCGACGGCTGGTACGTCCGGCACGCCGACGGCCAGCTGGAGTACACCGGCGAGGCCGGCAACAAGATGATCGGCGGCGGCTGGAACGCCTACGACCGCGTCTTCTCCCCCGGTGACGTCGGCGGCGCCGGCGAGTCGGACCTCCTCGCCCGTGACAAGTCCGGCGTCCTCTGGCTCTACCTCGCCCGTCCCGACGGCACCCTGACCGACCGCTACCGCGTCGGCGGCGGCTGGGACCAGTACACCGACATCACCGGCCGCGGCGACCTCAACGGCGACGGCAAGGCCGACATCGTCGCCAAGGACAAGAACGGCGACCTCTGGTTCTACAAGGGCACCGGCAATTACAAGGACCCGTTCGAGAGCCGTGTCAAGGTCGGCGGCGGCTGGAACATGTTCGACAAGCTCGTGGGCATCGGCGACCTCGACCACGACGGTCGCAGCGACCTGCTGGCCCGCGACAAGTCGGGCGTCCTGTGGCTCTACAAGGGCAACGGCAACCAGACCGACCCCTTCGACAACCGTACGAAGATCGGTCCGGGCTGGGACAAATTCTCCCTGATGTTCTGATCCCGTAGCGGCCTCGCGCCGTTGCACCCACGTGGATCCAGCCCCCGCCTCAAGCCGAGGCGGGGGCCTCTGGCACGATCCGGGTGTCTCGCGGTGTCACCCCACGGGGAACACCGCGTCTTTCTCATTGCCCATAGGAGAACCACGTGGCCCTTCTTTCCGGCCGCAAGCGCGGACGGGCGCTGTCCCGTCTCGCGACGACGGCGATAGCCGTCACTCTGCTCGGCGCCACCGCCGGCACTCTCGCCCAGGCGCAGGCCGCCCCGCAGCCGAGCGCCGCCGCCCCCGTCTTCGGTCTGTTCGCGACCAAGGCGACCGGCGAGGTCTACACCTACGAGCCCAACGGACGCGGTGGCTTCGGCGACCGTGAGCTCCTGGCCGACACCGACTCGCGGAACGTGACCGCGTCCGTGCAGGTCGACCACAACCGCAACGGCCTCACGGACGGTCTCTACTTCCGCGCGGTCGACGGCACGCTGGGGTACAGCGTCGTGCCCGAGACCGACGAGGAGGCGGCGAAGCCGGAGCAGGAGCCCAAGCGGATCGGCGGCGGCTGGAACATCTACGACCGCCTCCTGTCCCCGGGCAACCTCGGCGGCTCGACCGAGTCGGACCTCCTCGCCCGTGACAAGTCGGGCGTGCTGTGGATCTACACGGCCCGTCAGGACGGCACGCTCGGCGACCGCGTCCGTGTCGGTGCCGGCTGGGACCAGTTCACGGACATCGTGGGCCGCGGCGACCTCAACGGTGACGGCAAGGCCGACATCGTCGCCAAGGACAAGAACGGCGTCCTCTGGTTCTACAAGGGCACCGGCAACACCAGCGACCCCTTCGCCGGCCGGGTCAAGGTCGGCAGCGGCTGGAACACGTACGACACGCTGTTCTCCACCGGTGACCTGGACGGCGACGGTCGCAGCGACATGCTCGCCCGCGACAAGACCGGTGTGCTGTGGTTCTACAAGGGCAACGGCAACCAGACCGACCCCTTCGCCGGCCGCGTGAGGATCGGCGGCGGCTGGGGCCAGTACAACAACTTCTTCTGATCCCGGGAACGGCCGGGCCGCACACCGTCGTAGAGGGCGTGCGGCCCCACCCGTGTGAAGATCCTGTGGAATGATCCGGGTGATCTCGCGGTGCCCAGCCAGGGCACCGCGTCTTTCTCTCACCACAGGAGTACAAGTGGCCTCTTCTTCCGGCCGCAAGCGCGGGCGGGCGCTGTCCCGCCTCGCCACGACGGCGATAGCCGTCACCCTGCTCGGCACCACCGCCGGCACCGCGTTCGCCGACGGCACCACCCCCGCCGCCGCGGCACAGCGGGCGGCCACGGACGTCGCCCAGGCCCCCACGGTGACCCGGTCGGGCAACGGCGAGTCCCGTGGCGATTCCCCGGTCTTCCCGCTGATGGCGTCCAAGAGCTCCGGTGAGCTCTTCCAGTACGTCCCGGACGGCCGCGGCGGTTTCAAGGACCGCAAGAAGGTCACCGACAACTGGCTGGCCATCACCTCGACGGTGCAGATCGACCAGAACCAGGACGGTCTCCAGGAGCACATCTACTTCCGGACGATCGACGGCAAGCTCTGGTACGGCGACACCAAGAAGGACACGCCCCCGAAGGAGATCGGCGGCGGCTGGAACATCTACGACCGCATCCTCTCCCCCGGCAACCTCGGCGGCGCGAACGAGCCCGACCTCCTCGCCCGTGACAAGGCCGGTGTCCTCTGGCTCTACCTCCAGAAGCCGGACGGCAGCCTGACCGACCGTTACCGCGTGGGCGGCGGCTGGGACCAGTACACCGACATCGTCGGCCGCGGCGACTTCAACGACGACGGCAAGGCCGACATGGTCGCGCGGGACAAGTCCGGCGTGCTGTGGTTCTACAAGGGCACCGGCGACTACAAGGACCCCTTCGCGAGCCGTGTGAAGATCGGCGGCGGCTGGGACACCTACAACTTCCTCGTCTCATCCGGTGACGTGAACCTCGACGGCCGCAGCGACCTGCTGGCCCGCGACAAGTCCGGCGTTCTGTGGCTCTACAAGGGCAACGGCAACCAGAACGACCCGTTCGAGAACCGCGTGCGCATCGGCGGCGGTTGGGACCAGTACAACAACTTCTTCTGATCCCGCTTCTCGGCACCAGCCCGCCTGCGTGAGGCCACCCGCCTCACGCAGGCCCGGCGCCCAGCCGTCAGGCCCAGCCGTCAAGAACGCCCCGGCCGCCGCCACGCCAGCCGCACCAGCGCCCGTACCGGCCGCCCCACCACCAGCGCCAGCCCCGCCAACGGCAGGACGAACAGCACCGCTTGAAGGCACGCGGCGACCATGGCCAGGACCTGGTCGCCGGACGCACCCGCCGCGCCCGCGTGCTGCATCAGTGACGCGATCGTCCGCCAGTCCGCCACCAGCAGCTCCGGCAAGTTGACCAGCACCAGGCCGAGTTGCAGGGAGAGCACCGGCACCAGGAAGAGCACCCACACCGCGACGACGACCTGCGGCCAGCGCTTCAGGGCCCGCAGCCGGTCGTCCTGCGGGCGGCGGAGGAACACCCGCCGCAGGATGGGAGCGATGTACTTGAACAGGTCGGGGATACCGATGAGGTCGGCGACGATGTAGTAGCCGTCGAACCGGAGCGTGGGCAGCAGTTGCTGGATCATCTCCAGGTGGACGGAGAGGATCGCGACGAGCAGCGGCTGGAAGCCGGTGGCCGCGTACAGCGTGCCCAGGCCCAGGACGAAGACGGCGTTGAAGTAGACGCCGCCGAGGTCGGCGCGGATGCGGCCCGCGCGGCCGAGCCGGTAGGAGTTGGTGATGTCCGTGTAGAAGGCGGGCCACACCAGGTAGATGCCGCAGCCCATCGCGCCGGGCCGGACGCCGCCGTAGCGGCAGGCCGCGCCGTGGCCCAGTTCGTGGAACGCGCACGAGGCGATCGCCAGGAGGACGACGAGCAGGACGTCGGCCGGTGAGGCGAGGACGTCCCGCAGCGCGGCGCCCGTGTCCTGGGTCGTCCACAGCCATGCCTCGCCCGCCACGAACGCGCAGAGCCCGAGGACGACCACCGCCGGGCGGAACAGCCAGGCGAAGAGGCCGGAGAGGAACCAGGTGACATGCTCCGGCAGCACGGCCAGCCGGAAGCGGAAGGCGAGGAACGGGTCGCTCTTCGTGGTCGGGGGCGGCGGGGAGCCGTCGCTGTAGGTGGTGATGCCGAGCGGGGCGAGTTTCTTGTCGATGAGGAAGACGATGTGTTCCTCGGTGAACCGCCGGCCCGTCTCCTCCGAGAGGTCGGCGGCGATCCGGGCCGTGGCGGGCTCGGGGCCGGGG
>NZ_JAILXP010000358.1 GCF_020740895.1 Streptomyces sp. UNOB3_S3
CGGCGGGGGCGCTCGTGGTGTGGGGGCTCGCGTACGGGGGAGTGTCGGTCGCCTGCCAGACCTGGCTGACGACCGTCGCACCGGGCGCGGGGGAGACCGCGTCGGCGCTCTTCGTGGCCGTCTTCAACGTCGCCATCGCGTCGGGCGCGCTCCTGGGCGGCCGTGCGGTGGACGCCGCCTCACTCTCCGCCGCGCTGTGGCTGGGCGGACTGCTGTCAGCGGCGGCGATCGTGCCCCTGGCCCTGGCCGGGCGCGCCGGGGCCGGCCGCGTCGGCTGACCGAAGGATCCGGACCTTTCGGCCCGGAACGGTCCCGGTACGCTCCCGGCCATGCGATTTCCGATTGACGCCCTCTTATTCGACAGCGATGACACGGTCGTCTGCATGCGCCCGGTGGCCCGACGCGTATGGAGGCGATGGGCGGAGTCGTACGGCATGACCCTCGACGAGGTGATGGCCAGGGTCCCGGTGCACGGCCGCCCCGCCTCCGCGATCATCGCGGACCTGCTGCCCGCCGGCCAAGTGGCCCAGGCGGTAAGGCGCCTGGAGGACGCCGAGGTGGCCGACGCCCTGGCCGGCAACGTCACCCCGGTGCCCGGAGCCGCCGAACTCATACCCTCGCTGCCCGCGCACCGCTGGGCCGTGGTGACCTCCGGCGCCCGCCGCGTGGCCGAGGCCCGCCTCGGGCGGCTCGGTATGCTCCCCGAGGTCCTCGTCACCGTCGACGACATCACCCACCACAAGCCCCACCCCGAACCCTTCCTCCTGGCGGCCGAACGCCTCGGCGCCGACCCGTCCCGCTGCGCCGTCGTCGAGGACTCCCCGGCCGGGCTGGCCGCCGGGCGCGCGGCGGGCATGACCACCATCGCCCTGACCACCACCCACGCGGCGGAGAAGCTCGAAGCGGACGTGATCGTCAAGGACCTCTCTGCCCTCTCCGCCCACGTCTCGCACGACGGCCGGCTCGAGGTCGGGATCACGAGGGGCTGACGATTTCCCGTCCTGTCCCGTCCCGTCCTCGTCCCGCCCCCGTCCCGCCGCGTACGAGGTGGGACGGGGGCGGCGGACGGTGATGTCGCCAGGGTGATCCGGCCGCCGGCCGGCTCGCGGGGGTGGTCAGCGCACCCAGCCGGTGAAGCCCTGAGAGGTCCGGTGGCGCGTCCGCCCGGCGGGCCGGGGGGCGCCGCCGGCCGGGTCGAGGGCCGCGGCGACGGCCCGGACCAGCCAGGCGTTGACCGACAGGCCCTCCTGCCCGGCGGCGTCCTCGACGCGGGCCTTGAGGGGCGCGGGGAGACGGAAGTTGATCCGTGCCGTGCCGCCTTCGTCGCCCTCGGCCGGCGTCATGGCCGCGGCGGGCGCGGGAGGCAGGGGGGCGCGGAGGCCACCCATGCCGTCGTCGTACGCGGCGCCGTTCTCGAAGGCGTCCGGAGCGGGAGGCGGCGTCACGACGAATTCGGGGTCGAGCCCGCGCAGCCGTACGTCGACCGAACCGGGCGCGAGGTCCCGCGTCACCTCGTCCATGGCGGCGGAGAGCGCGTTCAGCAGCGTGAGCCGGGTGGCGGACTCCAGGGGCGCGGTGAGCCGCTCGGCCAGGGCTCGTGCTTCGTCACCGCCCGCGTCCGCGGCGACCGCGAGCTGGCGGTGAAGATCGTCGACATAGGGCGTCAAGTCCATGGCGCCATCATGGCGCCAAGATGGCGCCATGTGCAAGTCCCGGGATGGCGTCACGTCGCAACGGCATGGGGTGGTTCTCGACGACACTCTTCATGGCCAGCGTGGAACGGAGGCGCTGCTCGGCCGAGCAGCGGCCGAACGGACGGGGCGCCGGCGCGGTCAGCGCCGCTGATCGGCCGACAGCTTCACCACGTGCTCGGCGATCCGCTCCAGTGCCGCCAGGTCCTCCTCCGGCAGGGCCAGCAGCGCCGCCGGCGGCCGGCCGATGATCGCATCGGCCCGCTCGGCGGCGGCGACCCCTTCCGGCGTCAGGGAGACGATCTTGGATCGCCGGTCCGCGGGGTTCTCCGAACGCTCGACCAGACCCTGCCGCGCCAGGTCGTCCACGACGAGCGTCGTGTACGGCCGGTCCGTCAGCAGCTCGTCCGCCAGTTCCCGCAGTGTCATGGGGCGTTTGGCGATCCGGCGCAGCGCCTTGACGCGGATGAAGCTCATGCCGAGCGCCTCGACGACCTCCTTGCGGCGCTCGTTGCCGCCGAGGACGATCTCCCGGAGGTTGTCCCAGGCCCGTCGTGCTGTCTCGTCCTGCGTGTTCATGGGGTCGTCACCGAGGTCCTGGTCCGGTCGGGGCCGTTGTGGTCGAGGCCGGCCGCGGCGCGTTCGGCGGTCCGAACGGCCCAGTGGCCGGTGGTGATCGTACCGAGGGCGAGGACGGCCAGTCCGCACCCCGTGATGATCCACCAGCCGGCGACCCCCGTCCCCGAGGCGGCCGTGGCGCCGATGACGGCGACACCGAGCGACGTGCCGACCTGGCGGCTGGTGGAGGCCAGCGCGGCCGCCACCCCGGCCCGGGAGTGCGGGAGGCCGGAGACCGCGGTGTTGGTGATGGGCGCGTTCACCAGCCCGAAGCCGATGCCGAAGAGCACATAGGCGGTGAACAGCAGCGGATCCGAGGACTCCGCGTCGAACGCCGCGAAGAGCACGCCGCTGGCGGTGAGCGTCACCCCGGCCAGGACCAGCGGCAGCCGGGGCCCGCGCGCTCCCACCAGCCGTCCGGACAGCGGTGCGAAGACCAGGCACATGGCGGCCATGGGCAGCATGTGCAGGCCCGCCTCCAGGGCGGACAGACCGCGCCGCTCCTGGAGGTGCAGCATGTTGAGGAAGAGGAAGCCGGACAGCGCCGCGAAGGCGCACACCGCCGCGGTGGTGGCTCCGGCCAGCGGCGCGCTGCGGAACAGGCGGGGTTCGATGAGGGGTTCGAAGCGCCGGTTCTCATGGACGATCAGCGTGGCGAGAGCGGCCGCGGAGAGGGTGAAGCAGCCGATGATCTCCGGAGAGGCCCAGCCGGCGGCCCGGCCCTCGATGATCCCGTAGGTCAGCGAGGCGAGCAGCAGGATCATCAGCAGCTGGCCGGCCGGGTCGAAGCGGCGCGGGCGCGGGGCCCGGGACTCCGGGACGTAGCGCAGGGTCATCACCAGCGCCGCCAGCCCGACGGGCACGTTGATCCAGAAGATCGAGCGCCAGCCGACCGACTCGACCAGGGTGCCGCCGATGATGGGCCCGGCCGCCATGCTGATGCCCACGACCCCGCCCCAGACGCCTATGGCCCGGGCCCGTTCGGCGGGGCGGGTGAAGGTGTTGGTGATGATCGACATCGCGACGGGGTTGAGCATGGAGCCGCCGACGGCCTGGAGGGCCCGGAAGGTGATCAGCCAGCCGAGGCCGGGGGCGAGGCTGCACAGGGCCGACGCGGCGGTGAACACCACCAGACCGGTCAGGAAGACGCGGCGCCGGCCGAACCGGTCGGCCGTCGAGCCCGCGAGCATGAGCAAAGAGGCCACGACGACGACATAGGCGTCGATCGTCCACTGGAGCCCCGAGACGGAGGCGCCCAGATCGGTCCGCAGCGAGGGCAGGGCCACATTGAGGATTGTGTTGTCCAGGCTGACCAGCAGCAGGGCCGAGCAGCAGATGCCGAGGACGAGCCAACGGCGGGTGGGGGGCAACTCCGGTGACACGCGACCTCCCGGTCGATTAGTTCAATAACTCCAATCATTTAAAGAGTACAACCAATGTTGGGTCCGGCGCGATCTTCGGCGGTCAGGGCTCCTGTGCCGTCGGCCGCACCGTGATCTCGTTGACGGCGGCGTGCGGTGGCTGGGTCACCATGAAGACGACGGCCCGGGCGATGTCGTCGGCGCGCAGCCACGCCTCCCGTGGCATGCCGGGCGCGACCGGCTGCCAGTCGTTGCCGGCCGTCATCTCCGTGGTGGTCAGGCCGGGCTCCACCAGGCCCACCCTGACGGCCCGGCCGGTCATCTCCTGGCGCAGCGCCTCGCTGAAGACGCACACCGCGTGTTTGGTCGCCGAGTAGACGCTGTTGTTCTTGCGGACGATCCGGCCGGCCACCGAGCTGATGTTGACGAGGTCGGCGACCCCGCGCCGCCCGTCCGCGGCCGCGCTCACCAGGTGGGGCAGGGCCGCTCGCGAGACGTTCAGGACGGCGGTGAAATTGAGGTCCACCATCCGCTGCCACTGCTCCGGGTCGCCCTCCTCGACCGCGCCCCGGGCCACGTAACCGGCGCTGTTGACGACCACGTCCAGCCGTCCCAGGTGCCGCACCCCGTCCTCGACGACGCCACGGGCCCGGTCCCCCTCGCTCAGGTCGGCGGGGAGCACGGCGCACGCGCCTCCCTCGCCGCGAACCGTGGCGGCCAGCCGCTCCAGCCGTTCGGCGCGCCGGGCCACGAGGGCGACGGCGGCGCCCTGCCGGGCCAGGGCGAGCGCGGTGGCCGCCCCGATGCCGCTCGAAGCGCCGGTCACCAGCGCGGCGCACCCCGACAGCGGCGCGTCGGTCGTGTTGCTCACTCTGCCTCCTCGCTCATGGCGATGGCCGATGAGTAACGGGTACCCGGTGCCCGTGCCGCGATAGCACCCCACTGACAGCGCGAATCCTTACGACGGGGCCGGGTCCCGTAAGGCAAACCGCTGGGACTCCGTTCGCCGGGCCCCAGTCCGAGCGCGGGGGTTCGGCCGGGGCACGTGGGCTCAGCCAAGTGGGTCGGAAAGACCGGGGCCCGGCCCGGACGCTTGTGGCCACTGCCGCCCCACGGCTATCCAAGGACCACCACAGCCCCACAGCCCCCTCCGGCCCTTGAGCCCCGCCCCGGGAGAAGCCCATGCGTGACGACCGGCCGGCCCGAGGAAACCTTCGGACCGCTCGAAGAAATCTTCGGAGAAATCTTCGGATCGCCTGCGCCGGCCTGGCCGTCGCCCTCACCGTCGGCGCCACGACGCCTCCCGAGACCGGCCTCGACTGCCCGCGCGCCAAGGAAGTGGCGATGGAACTGGTCGCCAGCGCCGAGAACTCCACCCTCGACTGGAGAAGCCAGTACCAGTACATCGAGGACATCGGTGACGGACAGGGCTACACCGGCGGCATCATCGGCTTCTGCTCCGGCACCGGGGACATGCTGGAAGTCGTCACCCTCTACACCCGGCACAAGCCCGCCAACCCGCTCGCCGCCTTCCTCCCCGCGCTGCGCAAGGTCAACGGCACCTCCTCCCACGCCGGGCTGGGCGACCCCTTCGTCAAGGCATGGAAGGCGGCCGCCGCCGACGAGGCGTTCCAGGCGGCGCAGGAGGAGGAACGCGACCACGTCTACTTCGGCCCCTCGGTGCGGCGGGCCAAGGAGGACGGGCTGCGTACGCTCGGCCAGTTCGTCTACTTCGACGCCATCGTCATGCACGGTGGCGGCGACGACCGGAACGGGTTCGGCTTCATCCGCAAGAGCGCCATGGCCAGGGCGAAGCCACCCGCCCTGGGCGGGGACGAGGCGGCCTACCTCAACGCCTTCCTCGACGCCCGCAAGGCCGCCATCAAACGCGCCACGGTCCACGGCAACACCAGCCGGGTCGACACCGAACAGCGCGTCTTCCTCAACGAACGGAACTTCGACCTCGAACCGCCGCTGCGCTGGAAGACCTACGGCGACCCGTACGAGATCCGGACCTGGCCGAGCCCCGAAGCCCACAGTCCCGAATCCCACAGTCCCGAATCCCACAGTCCCGAGGACCCTCACCACCAACCGGCGTGACGGTACGGACGTCACCCGGCGGGTCGCTTCCGGCCGTTCCGGGCCGGGGTGGGCATGGGACAGGCGTTCCCTCTTGTGCACGGAGGCGCCGTCGTGTGTGCTGGCGCGCGTTCCCGGCCTCCGGCACCGAGGTGGACCATGACCGATCTCTCCCGTCGACGCCTGCTCGGATCGGCACTCGGCATCGGCGGACTCACCGCCGCGATGTCCCTGCTCCCCCCGAACCTGCGCCGCGCCATGGCACGACCGCCCGGGCGCCCCGGGACCCTGAGAGACATCGAGCACGTCGTGGTCCTGATGCAGGAGAACCGCTCGTTCGACCACTACTTCGGCACGATGCGCGGCGTACGGGGATTCGACGACCCGCACGCGGCGACCCTCCCCGACGGGCGCACGGTCTTCCACCAGCCGGACCCCGAACACCCGGACGGCTACCTCCTGCCGTTCCACCTCGACACCCGCAGTACCAGCTCCCAGGCGATCCCCTCGACCAGCCACGCCTGGACGGTGCAGCACGCCGCCGTGAACGGCGGCCGCATGGACAACTGGCTCCCCGCGCACCGCAAGGCCGACGGCGAGCGGAACGGCCCCTACACCATGGGCTACTACGAACGGGCCGACATCCCCTTCCACTTCGCGCTCGCCGAGTCCTTCACCCTCTGCGACGCCTACCACTGCTCCGTCCTCGGGCCCACCTGGCCGAACCGGCTCTACCACTGGACCGGCACGAACGACCCGAACGGACGCCACGGCGGCCCCGTCATCAGCAACTCGATCCCGTCGCCCTTCCGCTGGACGACCTACCCCGAGCGCCTCACCCGGGCCGGCGTCTCCTGGCACGTGTACCAGGAGGAGGACGACTACGGCTGCAACCCGCTGGAGTTCTTCAAGGCCTACCAGGACTCCTCGCCCGGGGATCCGCTCCACGAGCACGGGCTCGCCATCGCCCCGGCCGGCGCCTTCGAGCGCGACGCGCGCGAGGGCCGGCTGCCCACCGTGTCCTGGATCATCCCGCCGTCCCCGCAGTGCGAGCACCCCGACTACCTCCCGGCCGCGGGCGCCGACTACCTCGCCGGCCTGCTGGACGCCGTCGCCGTGAACCCGGACGTCTGGCGGAAGACCGTGTTCATCATCAACTACGACGAGAACGACGGGCTCTTCGACCACGTCGTCCCGCCGATGCCACCGAAGGGCACCCCGGACGAATTCGTCGGCGGCCTGCCCATCGGCGCCGGCATCAGAGTGCCCTGCGTCATCGTCTCGCCCTGGACCCAGGGCGGCTACGTGGCCACCGAGCCCTTCGACCACACCTCCGTCCTGCGCTTCCTCGAACAGATCACCGGGGTGCGGGAGCCGAACATCAGCGCCTGGCGACGCCGCACCTTCGGGGACCTCACCTCGGCACTCGGCCTGCCCAGCACCCGCCCCCACCCGGCCC
>NZ_JAILXP010000359.1 GCF_020740895.1 Streptomyces sp. UNOB3_S3
CGGGGGATACGGGGGAACGGGGGACGACGGGGCGGGCCGCACACGGCCCGCCCCGTCCGACTGCCCGCGGCCCCGCCCGTCCGCCGCCGGGCCCGTCATCCGCCGGCCCGGTCGGCCGCCGGCCGTCAGCCGCCCGCGGCGACGCTCACCCCGGCGAGGAGCGCGGCGGCCTCCTCCCGCAGCTCCACCTTCCGCACCTTCCCGCTGATGGTCATGGGGAAGGCGTCCATCACCCGCAGGTGGCGCGGCACCTTGTAGTGCGCGAGCCGGCCCCGGCAGTAGCGGGCGAGCTCGTCGCGCGTGAGGCTGTCGGCGGGGTCGCGCAGGATGACGCAGGCCATGATCTCCTCGCCGAACTTCTCGTCGGGGACGCCGATGACCTGGACGTCGGAGATCTTGGGGTGGGTGTGGAGGAACTCCTCGATCTCGCGCGGGTAGACGTTCTCCCCACCCCTGATGATCATGTCCTTGATGCGGCCGACGATCCGGACGCAGCCGTCCTCGTCCATCACCGCGAGGTCGCCGGTGTGCATCCACCGGTCGGCGTCGACGGCCTCGGCGGTGCGCTCGGGGTCGTCCCAGTAGCCGAGCATCACCGAATAGCCGCGGGTGCACAGTTCCCCGGGCTCGCCGCGCGGGACGGTGGTTCCGTCGGCCGGGTCGCTGATCCTCACCTCGATGTGCGGCAGCACCCGCCCGACCGTGCCGGTGCGGCGCGCCAGGTCGTCGTCGCGCCGGGTCTGGGTGGAGACCGGGGAGGTCTCCGTCATCCCGTAGCAGATGGCGACCTCGGACATGTGCATCTCCGTCACGACCCGCTTCATCACCTCCTCCGGGCAGGGCGAGCCCGCCATGATGCCGGTGCGCAGCGAGGTGAGGTCGTACGTGGCGAAGTCGGGCAGGCCGAGTTCGGCGATGAACATGGTGGGGACGCCGTAGAGCGAGGTGCAGCGCTCGCGTTCGACGGCGTGGAGGGTGGCGGTGGCGTCGAAGGTGGGGGCCGGGATGACGACGCAGGCGCCGTGGGTGGTGGCGGCGAGGTTTCCCATGACCATGCCGAAGCAGTGGTAGAAGGGCACGGGCAGGGCGATGCGGTCCTCCTCGGTGTAGCCGAGGCCCTCGCCCACGAAATAGCCGTTGTTGAGGATGTTGCGGTGGGAGAGGGTGGCGCCCTTGGCGAAGCCGGTGGTGCCCGAGGTGTACTGGATGTTGACGGGGTCGTCGGGGCCGAGCAGTTCCTCGCGGGCGGCGAGGCGGGCGGGGTCGACGCTCCGGCCGAGGCTGACGAGGCCGGTCCAGGTGGGGTCGTCGATGTAGACGACGTCGCGGAGCGCCGGGCAGCGGCCGCGTACCTGTTCGACCATGCGGCGGTAGTCGCTCGTCTTGTACTCGACGGAGGAGACGAGGATGCTGATCCCCGCCTGGCGCAGGACGTAGGCCAGTTCATGGACGCGGTAGGCCGGGTTGACATTGACCATGATCGCGCCGATCCGGGCGGTGGCGTACTGGACCATGACCCACTCGGGACAGTTGACGGCCCAGATGCCCACGCGGTCGCCCTTGGCCACGCCCTTGGCGAGGAGTCCCAGGGCGACCTCCTCCACCGCCCGGCCGAACTCCGCGTAGGTCCAGCGGCGGCCGCCCTGGACGTCGACGAGCGCCTCGCGGTCCCCGAACTGCGCGACGGTACGGACCAGGTTCGCGCCGATGGTGTCGTCGAGCAGCGGGGTGTCGACGGGGCCTGCCGTGTGGGAGGGGGAGGGTGTGGTCACCGGTGGTCTTCCTCTCGGTACTCGGTCCCGCCGCCCCGCGCGGTGCGTTCGCGCAGCTCGATGCGGCGGATCTTGCCGGACACGGTCTTGGGCAGCTCGGCGAACTCCAGCCGGCGGACGCGCTTGTAGGGGGCCAGCACGGCGCGCGAGTGGGCGAAGAGGGCCTTGGCGGTGTCCGGGCCGGGCTCCCAGCCGGCGGCGAGGACGACATACGCCTTGGGCACGGACAGCCGCAGCGGGTCGGGGGCGGGGACGACGGCGGCCTCGGCGACGGCCTCGTGCTCCAGGAGGGCGCTCTCCAGCTCGAACGGACTGATCTTGTAATCACTGGATTTGAAGACGTCGTCGGCGCGCCCGATGTACGTGATGTATCCGTCCTCGTCGCGGGCGCCGATGTCGCCGGTGCGGTAGTAGCCGTCCGCCATGACCTCGGCGGTGCGCCCGGGGTCGCCCGCGTAGCCGGTCATCAGGCCGACGGGGCGCTCGCGCAGGTCGAGGGCGATCTCGCCCTCGTCGGCGGGCTCCCCGGTCCGCGGGTCGAGGAGGACGACGGTGAAGCCGGGGCTGGGGCGGCCCATGGAGCCGGGTTTCAGGGGCTGACCGGGCGGGTTGGCGATCTGGACGGAGGTCTCGGTCTGCCCGAAGCCGTCGCGGATGGTGCGGCCCCAGTGGCGCCGCACGGCCTCGATGACCTCGGGGTTGAGGGGCTCGCCGGCGGCCACGACCTCGCGCGGTGGGTTGCGCAGCGCGCCCAGGTCGGCCTGGATGAGCATCCGCCACACCGTGGGCGGGGCGCAGAAGCTGGTGACGCCGCAGCGGTCCATCTCGGCCATCAGGCGGGCCGCGTCGAAGCGGGTGTAGTTGTGGACGAAGACGGTGGCCTCGGCGTTCCAGGGGGCGAAGAGGTTGGACCAGGCGTGCTTGGCCCAGCCGGGCGAGGAGATGTTGAGGTGGACGTCGCCGGGGCGCAGGCCGATCCAGTACATGGTGGTCAAGTGACCGATGGGGTACGAGATGTGGGTGTGCTCGACGAGTTTGGGGCGGGCGGTGGTGCCTGAGGTGAAGTAGAGGAGCAGGGTGTCGTCGGCGTGGGTGGGCCCGTCGGGGGTGAACGCCTCCTCGGCGTGGTCGGCGTCCTCGTACGCCAGCCAGCCGCCGGCTTCCGGTGCTCCGCCCACCGCGATACGGGTGTAGTCGCCGGGGACGTCCGTGAACTTGCCGGTGTCCTCGGCCCGTACGAGCACGTGGCGGGCCCGGCCGCGCTCGATGCGGTCGGTGAGGTCGGCGGGTCCCAGCAGCGGGGTGGCGGGGATGACGACGGCGCGCAGCTTCATGGCCGCGAGGGCGGTCTCCCACAGCTCGCGCTGGTTGCCGAGCATGACGACGATCCGGTCCCCGGCCCGTACGCCCCGCGCGCGCAGCCAGTTGGCGACGCGGTCGGAGCGGCGGCGCATCGTGTCGAAGGAGAGCTTCTCCTCGTGGCCGTCCTCCTCCACGATCCACAGGGCGGTGCTGTCGTTGCCCCGGGCGATGGTGTCGAACCAGTCCAGCGCCCAGTTGAAGGCGGTGGGCCGGGGCCAGGAGAAGCCCTCGCGGGCCGCCGCGTAGTCCTCGCGGTGGTCGAGCAGGAAGTCCCTGGCCGCCCGGAAGCCGTCCGCCGGGCCGGGTTTCGCAGTCACGTTCGTCGTCGCCGTCACTTGTCCTCCATAAGTGCCCGGGGCCGCGCCGACCCCCGCCGGTGAGCCCGTGAGCCCGGTAAGCATCGTGCGGCAATGATCCACGTCTGACCAGCCCCGGAGAGGGCCGGTGCGCGCCCGGACGGGACACGGGGGCGGTGCCGGTGCGCGCGGGGCGGATTGTTCCAAAGATTTCCGGCGTCCGGAGCCGACCGTTCCGGGGCGGGGCGGCTGCGACGAGGGCGGACGGAGACGGACAGCGGGGCTGGACGGATGGGGGCGGACGGACGGCCACGGCGGTGGTACGGCGGCGCGCCGCCGGGGCGGACCGGCGCGAGGGCGCGTGGGGGCGCGAGGGCGGGTCGCGGACCGGTTGCGGGCGCGTAAACGAGCCGTCAAGGGACTCCCGGGTGGGGTCAATGTGCTGTCAAGGAGGCGATCGCCCGGACGGGGACCGGGCATAGCGTGACCGACGCACCTCACCGACACCTCCCAAGGACCGTCATGCATCTGAGCCGTACTCCCGCCGAGGCCGCGGCCGTCGCCGCGGCGATGTGCCCCGACACCGCCGGGAGCCGCCCCGCCGACGACGGCGAGCCTTCCCATCCGAGCCCGGAGCGGCCGCTGTACGTCCCCGTACGGCCCTGCTCCGTGGGCTTCGCCCTGCGTGTCTTCCGCACCCCGCTCGGCGCCCGTACGGCCGTCGCCTTCACCAGCAGGCGGCGGCTTTCCGACTGTCTGGGGCCGGGTGTCCCCTCGGTCCGTCTCGCCCTGCCCGCCGTACGGGCCCTGGCCGCGCCGCTGGGCGTCGGGCAGGTGTCGGTCGACCCGCAGCTCACGGCCCGCCCCGTACTGCCGGTGACCGAGGAGTCCACGCCCGTGCCGGCCCCCGGCCGGGCGGCCCCCGGCCACCTGTCGGACTCCGGCCGCCCGTCGGATCCCGGCCGTCCGTCCTACCCCGCGCGAGCGGACTCCAGCCGTCCGTCGGACCCCGCGCGAGCGGACTCCGGCCGCCCGTCGGACCCGGCGTGGCCGGGTCCCGTGTGGCCCGCCTCCGCCCGGGTCCTGCCCTCGGGCGGGCTGGCCGTCGGCGGGGTGCCCCTCGCCGAGCTCGCCGACCGCTTCGGCACCCCTTCCTACGTCGTCGACGAGGACGAGGTCCGGGCGCGCGCCCGTGCGTGGCGCGCCGCGCTCCCGGACGCCGACGTGGCCTACGCCGGCAAGGCGTTCCTCACCCGGGCGATGGTCCGCTGGGTCGAGGAGGAGGGGCTCCACCTCGACGTCTGCTCGGCCGGTGAGCTCGAACTCGCCGCGCACGCGGGCTTCCCCGGCGAGCGCGTCATCCTCCACGGCAACGCCAAGAGCCCCGACGACCTGCGGACCGCGCTGCGCCTGGGCGTGGGCCGCGTGGTCCTCGACAACACCGGCGAGATCGCCCGGCTCGCGGCGCTGGTGCCGCCCGGCGCCCGGCAGAAGGTGCTGGTCCGCGTGGTGCCCGGGATCGAGGCCGGCGCCCACGCGGCGGTGCGGACGGGTGTGGAGGGCCAGAAGTTCGGGCTGTCCCTCGACGGCGGCGAGGCGGCGGACGCCGTGGCCCGCGTCCTGGGCCAGCCCCGGCTGGAACTCGTCGGCCTCCACTGCCACCTCGGCTCGCAGATCACCTCGGTCGACCCCTACCTGGCCGCCGTCCGCAAGCTGGTGCCCTTCCTGTCCGGCCTGCGCGACGTGCACGGCGTGACGTTCCCCGAGCTCGACCTGGGCGGCGGTTTCGGCATCGCCTACCGCGACGGCGAACCGTCGTTCGACCCCGCCGAGTACGCGACGCGCGTCCGCGCCGAACTGGCGCTGCGCTGCGCCCACGCGGACCTCCCGGTGCCCCGGCCGGCCGTCGAACCGGGCCGCTGGATCGCGGGCCCGGCGGGCGTGGCGCTGTACCGGGTGCTGGCGGTGAAGGTCTCGGGCGGGCGGACGTTCGTCGCCGTGGACGGCGGGATGAGCGACAACCCCCGCCCGGCGCTGTACGGGGTGCGCTACACGGTCCGCCTGGCGGGCCGCGCCTCGGCGGCGCCGGCACGGCCGGTGACGGTCGTGGGGCGGCACTGCGAGGCGGGCGACGTGCTGGCGGAGGACGTCCCGCTGCCGGGTGACATCCGCCCCGGGGACGTCCTCGCGGTCCCGGCGTCGGGGGCGTACCACCTGTCGATGGCCTCGGCGTACAACCTGGTCGGGCGCCCGCCGGTGGCCGCCGTCGCGGGCGGCCGCGCACGGCTGCTGGTACGCCGCGAGACACCGGCGGACCTGTGGAGCCGGGAGCTGCCGGACTGAGCTCTCAGGTGGTGTCCGGGCGGGCGGCGTCGTTCAGCGACGTCGCCCGCCGTCCCGGGACTCCGGCGCGAAGGGAACCCCCGTCATCAGCCCGCGCGCGCCCACCGCCAGTGCCTCGCCCAGGAAGCCGATGCCGATCGAGAGCTGGACCGGGCGCGCCTGCGGGTGCATGCCCATCCGGCTCGCGAGCAGGCCGAAGCCGAACGAGAGCAGCGCCGACACCGCCATCACGGCGAACGTCCGTCCGGTGTAGCGCTGCCACAGCACCCCGTCCCTCTCGAAGACCTGGATGGTCAGCCCGCGCACCGCCCCCAGCGAGACGCCGAGCAGGGCGCCGGCCGCCACCCAGACGGCGTCCGCGACACCGATGCCCTCGGCCTTCCAGAGCGTCCAGGCGCCGAGGCCGGTCAGGATCAGCGGGGCCGCGAACAGGTCGCGCGCGTTGAGGGGTTCTCCTCGTAGCCGCTTGACGACGACGGCCACGGCGACCGCGGCGATGAGGACGGCCGACAGCCAAGCGTTCACTCCGACTCCTTGTACAGCTCATCAACAGCGTTAATAGCTCACCCGTGCCAAATAAGAATTTAGCCCGGTCGTGCTATAACGGCAACATGCCAAAGATCGTCGACCCCGAGGCCCGCCGCCGGGCGGTCGCCGACGCCGTGTTCCGGGTGGCCCGGCGCGACGGCCTGGAGAACGCGTCGCTGCGCAACGTCGCCCAGGAGGCGGGACTCGCCGTCGGTTCCGTGCGGCACTACTTCGCCGACCACTCCGACCTGATGCTCTTCGCCATGCGGGAGCTCGCCCGCCGCGTCGAGGTCCGCGTGCGCGGCCACGCCGAGCGGCTGCTGGCCGCCCCGCCCGCCCCGGACCGCGCCGCGCTCGTCGAGGAGCTCCTCGCGGAGTTCCTCCCCCTCGACCGGGACCGCCACGACGAGGCCGCCCTGTGGCTGGCCTTCAGCACGGCGGCCCGCGTCCGCCCCGAACTGCGGCCCGGCGCGGACAGGCTCCACACGGGCATGCGCGAGCTGATCGAGCGCGTCCTGCGCGAGGGGCGGAGCGCGGGCGGCTTCCCGGAGGACCTCGACGTCCCCACGGAGACGCTGCGGACGCTCGCGCTCATCGACGGCCTGACGCTCACGGCGGTCCTCCATCCAGACCGGGTCCCGGCCGACGACATGCGGCGGGTGCTGAGACTGCACCTACGATCGTTGCGGGGCAATAGCGACTGACGGCCCTCAGGGGCGGCAAATAGGGATGTATATCCTGTTCCGCGCAACCCGTTCTGCGGCCCGCGACCAGCGAGAGGGAGACGAACGATGCCCGAGCGCCCTCCGCGCCACCGGCCCGCCCCCAGGAAGCACTCCTGGCTGCGCCCCACGAACGGCCGCACGAC
>NZ_JAILXP010000036.1 GCF_020740895.1 Streptomyces sp. UNOB3_S3
GAGAGGTTGAGCAGGGCCACGGCCGCCCTGCTGCTGCTCGCCCCGCTGCGGCGGCTCCTCACCCGCCGCCCCGCCCTCTGGGCGGCCGTGGCCCTGCTCAACCTCTCCGCGATGACGGTCTTCCTCTGGCACCAGACCGCGATGATGGCCGTCACCGCCACCGGCCTGCTCGCCGGCACCCCGCTGCCCGGCCTCCACACCCTCCCCGACGGGCCCGGCTGGCTGCTCGCCCGGCTCGCCTGGCTGCCCGTCTTCGCCGCCGCCCTCCTGGTGTGCGTGACCGCCTTCCGGGCCTACGAGCGGGGACGGCCGCGCCGGGACCGGTCCGCCCGTCCGGCCGCTGAGCCCCCGACAGGTCCCGCCGTGGCAGTGGGCGATCACCTCTCACCGCCCGCGGCGGGTGGGCTATGTTGAGCCGAAGAGCAGAGAAGGGGGCACACCGGTGCGATCAGGGCAGCGGGCACGAGCACAGGCGTCCGCGATCACTCCCGGCGGGCTGCCCCCGGGCGCGGAGCCGCCGCCGGGGGACACCGTGCGCGCCCTCTTCGGCGGCCACCGGCTGTCCCCGGCCCAGCGGCGCATCGCGCAGTACATCACCGACCACCTCACCGAGGCCGCGTTCCTGTCGATCACGGACCTGGCCGAGCGGGTGGGCGTGAGCCAGCCCTCGGTGACCCGCTTCGCCACGTCCCTGGGCTTCAACGGCTACCCCGCGCTCCGCGAGGCGCTCCAGCCCATCGCCCTGAGCGCGGTCGCCGGCGCCCCGGAGGCCCGGGCGGAGAGCCGCCGCAACGAACTCCAGGCGGCCGTCGACGCCGAGATCGCCAACCTGGAGAGCCTGCGCCGGGTCTTCACCGACACCGACCGGATCCTCGACGTCGGCCGCGAACTGGCCCGCTCGGTCCCCCTGACCGTCCTCGGCCTGCGGATCTCCGTCTCCCTGGCCGAGTACTTCGCCTACGCGGCCCGGCGCGTCCACCCGGACGTCCGCCTGGTCTCCCGGGGCGGCAGCGTGGCCTACGACGCGCTGCTCCAGTCCCGGGAGGCGGGTGGCACCTGGGTGCTCGCCTTCGCCATGCCCCGGCACGCCAAGGAGACCCTGGCGGCCGTCCGGGCCGCCCGCGGCACCGGCCTGCGCGTCGCGCTGATCACCGACCTCACGCTCGGCCCGCTGGTGGACGAGGCGGATGTGACCTTCACCGCGCCCACCGGCTCCCGCCTGGTCTTCGACTCGTACGCGGCTCCCGGCGTCCTGTGCGCGGCCCTGCTCCAGGCCATGGCCGACGCCGACCCCGAGCGCACCCAGCTCCGGCTGGAGAAGTACGAGCAGGCGGCGGAGCAGCACGACTTCTTCCTGGACGACTGACGGGCGACCGACGGACGGCTGACGGACGACCGAGCGGGCGCCGACCCGGGCCCGGCCGCACGGCCAGGGCCCTTTTTCAGGCCTCCGGCTCGAATGAAATTTTTCATGCTCTTGCGTACTCGGCGGTAAATATATTTACTTCCCTTGGCGTCCTGGTCCGGCGCCATGGTGACGACCACCAGGGACGAGTCCTCCTCATCGCCCCGCGGATGTCGTCCGGGTGGTCCGCTCCCCTCGGATCCCCCCTTTCCGGCGGCCCTGGTCTCCCCCTGGACCCGGGCCGCCGGAAAAAACGTTCAGGCCTTCCGTGCCACCAGCGCGCCGTTGATCAGCGGCGCGTCGACGGCCAGCCCGACCCGGCGGATGTCCGTGAAGCCCGCCCGGGTCAGCATCCCGGTGTACGCGGCACGGCTGCGGTTGGTGCCGGCGGCCGTCTCGACCAGCATGTTCAGGCCCGCCACGGCACCCGCGACCGGACCGGTGCCGTCGTCGTCCAGGAACGCCTCGCCGATGATGACCTCGCCCCCGGAGCCGAGCGCGGTGTGGCACTTGGCCAGGATCCGCGCGCTCTCCTCGTCGCTCCAGTCGTGGAGGATGTTGGTCAGCAGGATGGCGTCGTAGCCGGTGGGCAGGTCGTCGGCGAAGAAGTCGCCGCCGAGCGCGTCCACCCGGTCGCCCACCGCCGTCTCCGTCAGCCGCTTCTCGGCCATCCGGCTGACGAACGGCAGGTCGTAGACGGTGGCCCGCAGGTCCGGGTAGTGGGTGCACAGCTCGCCGCAGAAGGAGCCCAGCCCGCCGCCCACGTCGAGCAGCCTCCGGTAGGCGCCGAAGTCGTGCGACAGGGCCATCGCCCGGGCGGTGAACACCGCCCCGGAGTGCGCCGCCTTGGGGAAGAGCTCCGCCATGTGCTCGTCCTGCGGGTCGAACAGCGTCTGCTCCGTGTCCGGGTCCCAGGTGTTGGGCCGGTCGGTGCGCAGGGCGACGTCGAGCCTGCCCCACGCCTCGTACTCGCGCCGGTCGGTGAAGGTGACCAGGTCGCCGAAGAAGTAGCGCTTGCCGCGCACCAGGAACTCCTCGGACAGCTCCGAGTTGACGTACCGTCCGTCCCGTTTGTCGAGCAGCCCCAGCGAGGCGCACGCGGTCAGCAGCAGCGTCGCGGGGCGCGGGGCGAGCCCCTCGGCCCGGCCCAGCTCCTCGGGCGTGGTGCCCTCGGTGCCGCTGAGCCTGGTGAACAGATCGAAGTCGAGCGCGACCGCGAGCACCTTGGCGACGCGGAAGCCGTCCGCCATCGCCATCAGCGGCGCCGGGGTCAGCGGCCGGACGCCGGTGTACGAGTTGCTGTTCATACGACCTCCCCGGGTGGCCGGCACCCGCCGGTGCCGGCCACCGCATCCGTGGATGTGATCAGCGGGCCTGGCCGGCCCAGGCGCCCGACGCGGCGGCCGCGCGCACATACGCGTCGAAGCCGCGGGGCTCACGGCCCAGCGCGTCCTGGACGCCGGTGCTCAGGTGTGCGTCGAAGCCGTTGCGGATCACCGTGAACAGGCCCAGCAGCACCCCGGCGTGCTCCTCCGGGACACCGGCCTCGACCGAGCCCTTGAGGAAGGCCTCGCCGTCGAGGTCCACGAAGCGGATCTCCCGGCCGAGCACCGCCGCGATCCTCGCGGCGGCCTCGCCGAAGGTCAGCGCCTCCGGCCCGGACAGCTCGTAGATCCTGCCGGAGTGTTCGTCGCGGGTGAGTGCCGCCACGGCCACGTCGGCGATGTCCTCGACGTCGATGAAGGGCTCCTTGCCCTCACCGGTGGGCACCGCGAGGACGCCCTCGAGGATCTGCGGGAGGAAGAACGCCTCGCTGAAGTTCTGCGCGAACCACGCGGGGCGCAGGATCGTCCACTCCGCCCCCGAATCCTGCACCGCGCGCTCGGAGGTCAGGAACTTCTCGTCGCCCGCCGCGTCGATGCCGCGCGCCGACAGCAGCACCAGCCGGCGGACACCCGCCGCCACGGCCTGCCGCACGAACGGCGGGACCACGGCCCACGCCTGGCTCGGCACGGTCGGTGCCACCAGGTAGACGGCGTGGACGCCGGCCAGCGCCGCCGCCCAGGTCGACTCGTCCTGCCAGTCGAAGCGCGTGTCACCGCCGCGGCTCGCGGCGCGTACGGTCCTGCCGGCCTCCCGCAGCCGGTCCGCCACCCGGCGGCCGGTCTTGCCGGTGGCGCCCAGCACCAAGATTGTCTCGCTCATCGTGTCCTTCCTGTGCTCTGTGATCGGTCGCCCGATCGACGGTTTCCTTCGGTGGTGCGCCGGCCCGGGTTCGGCCGGACGTGGAGGAGGCCCCTCCCCGCGCGGGGAGGGGCCTTGGCTCAGGCGGCCGCCGGACCGGCGGCGCGCAGGACGAGGTCGTTGGCCTCGGGCAGGCCCACGGTCAGCCGCACCCCTTCGCCCGGGTAGCAGCGCACCAGCGCCCCGGCCTCGCCCAGCGCCGCCGCCAGCCGCTCGCTGGCGTCCCCGGCCCCGAGCCACAGGAAGTTGCCGTGGCTCGGGAAGCTGTGCCAGCCGAGGCGGGTGAGGCCCTCGCGCAGCCGGTCGCGCTCGCTGACGATCGCGTCGACGCGCTCGATGAGCTGCTCCCGGGCCCCCAGCGACGCCGCCACCCCGACCCGGGCGAGCGGGCTGATGCCGTAGGGCAGCGAGGCGTCGCGCAGCCGCCCGGCCAGCGCCGGCGACGCGACGCAGTAGCCGATGCGCAGCGCGGCCAGCCCGTAGGCCTTGGAGAAGGTGCGCAGGACCAGCAGATTGGGGTGGTCCGCGAGGTGGTCCAGCCCGTCCGGGATCTCGGCGTCGCGGGCGAACTCGTGGTACGCCTCGTCCAGGATCACCGTGACGCGCTCCGGCAGGGCGGCGAGGAAGGACTTCAGCGCGGTGCGGCCGAAGACCGTGCCCGTCGGGTTGTGCGGATTGCACAGCACCACGACCCTGGTCCGGGGCGTGACCGCGGCGAGCATCTCGTCGAGGTCCTGCTCGCCGGAGGACGTCAGCGGCACCTGCACCGCCTCGGCCCCGGCCATCCGCGTGATGATGGGGTAGGCGTCGAAGGACCGCCACCCGTACACCACCTCGTCGCCCGGCCCGGTGCACAGGTCGAGGACCTGGAGCGCGATCCCGACCGAGCCGTTGCCGACCGCCACCCCCTCGCGGGCGACCCCCAGCCAGTCGGCGATCATTCCGACGAGGGTGTCCGGGGTGAACTCCGGATAGCGGTTGACCGCGTCCAGCTGCGCGGCGAGGGCCTCGCGGACCTCGGGCAGCGGCGGGTAGGGGTTCTCGTTGAGGTGCAGCCGGAGCTCGTGTAATCGCGTCATCCTTCTCCGACCTCACTTCACCGGGATCGACTGCGCGTGGCGGAAGACGTCGTGCGGGTCGAAGGCCTGCTTGGCCGCGACCAGGGCCTCGAGGTTGTCGGCGTAGTAGAGCTGGTGGGCCGACAGGCCCGAGCTGTTGTACGCCGGGTCGTCGAGGTCGGTGTCCGGGTAGTTGACGTAGCAGCCGTTGGTGACGTCATTGGGCACGGGCGCGCCGCCCGTCGGCGCGTACACGTCCGCGTAGAAGTCCCGCAGCCACTTCAGGTGGGGGGTGTCGTCCGTGCCGGGCAGCCAGGTGGTGACGTAGTGGAGCTCCATCACCGAGTCGCGGTGCGGATACGCCGTGGCCTCCCGGGGGCGGGTGTTGATCTTCCCACCGAAGGTGATCATGAGGAGGCGGGCGGCCGGGTTGCCGTAGCCGACCTCGCCCCCGAGGTGCCGGTACATGGCCCGCAGCTGCTCGTCCGGCAGGCACGCGCGCTGGTAGGCCGACTTGGCCTTGAAGCTGAACGTGGGGGTGTTCGGCCCCGTCAGGCCCTGCCACATCGTGGCGTGGAGCCAGGGCAGGCGCAGGACCTGCGTCTTGGGCGTCAGGCCCGTGCCCTCGCCCACCGCCGCGAAGAAGTCGTTCAGCAGCCGCTCCGAGTCCGGCCGCGTGGCGTCGAACTGCGCGATCATCGAGAACGAACCGGCGGCACGCGGCGTCGGCATGAACTGGCTGTAGAGGGCGGCGTAGGGCGAGTCCGCGGCGCTGTTGTTCTCGCACCAGGTGCTGTAGTTGCGCACCAGCCGGGTGAAGATATCCTCCGTCACCTCGGCCCACTGCCAGGTGACCGTGGAGACGAAGACCTCCGCGGGCGGCTTGGGCAGCAGCGTGGCCGGGTCGTTCCCGGTGACGCCCGGGGCGCGGAACCAGTAGCGGGTGGCGACGCCGAAGTTGCCGCCGCCACCGCCGGTGTGGGCCCACCACAGGGCGCCCTTGGGCCGGCCCTTCTCCCAGTCCTCACGGGTGGCGACGACGGTGGCGACCTTGCCCGCGGCGTTGACGGTGACGACCTCGACGGCGTGGAGGTAGTCGACGGTCAGGCCGTGCAGCCGCGACAGCGGGCCGTGGCCGCCGCCGGCGATGTGCCCGCCGATGCCCACCGAGGGGCAGGCGCCGCCGGGGATGGTGACGCCGAAGGCCTTGTACAGCGCCCGGTACACCTCGCCGAGCGTCGCGCCGGGCTCGATCGCGAAGGCGCCGCGCCGCTCGTCGAAGTAGACGGCGTTCATGTGCGACAGATCGAGGAGGAGCTTGGCGTCGATGCCGAAGCCCTCGTAGCAGTGCCCCCCGCTGCGGATGGCGATCTTCTTGTCGGCCGCGAACGCCTCGCGGACCGCGTCCTCCACCTGGCGCCGGGTGTGGACGAGACGAATGGACTCGGCGCCAGAGACCCAGCGCTGGTTGTACCCGCGCCGCAGGTCCGCGTACCGGGCGTCGCCGGGCGCGACGGTGACCGCCCCGGCCCGCGCGGCGTCGTCCAGGACCGCGGCGGGCGGTGCCGTCCCGAGCGCGGCGCCGCCGGTGGCGGCTTCCCCGGTGCCGACGGCACGGCGAGTGTCTTGCTCCATCTGTTCTCTCCCCCTGAGTGTTGCCTGGTGCCCGGCCGGCTCCGCCGGCCGGTCTTTCCGCGTCCGGTGGCCGCCGCCGGGCGGCCACCGGACAGGGCGGTGCTCAGCCGGCGAGTACCCGGCTGCCGGTGCGGCGGCCGACGGCGTACGTCGGCTCGTCCTCCGGGAGGAAGGCCGCGAAGGGCGGCACCTCCTCGACCGGAAGCCGCAGTTCGAGGACGCCCGGCAGGTGCGCGTGGGCGTCGTGGTAGTCGGCGAGCCGGACGTGGAGCTCCTCCAGCGTGCCGGCGGTGCCGACCCAGAGCCGGTCCGGCCCGCCCAGCCCGTACGCCACCGTGGCCACGTCCAGCGACGGATAGCGCACGGCCTCCAGCCGGGAGTCGAAGAACGTCTGCTGACGGGTGACGCACATGCCGTGCATGTTGTTGTTGAACACCACGTACAGCACGGGCAGTCGCTCGGCCACGGCGGTGTGCACCTCGAAGCCGTTCATCAGGAACGCCCCGTCCCCGCAGAGGACCACCGACCGGGTGCCCGGCGCCGAGCCCAGCTGGGCGCCGATGGCCGCGGCGATGCTGTAGCCCATGCCGCCCATGCCCAGCGCGATGGTCGACGAGGCGCCCTCCGGCACATGGGCCAGATGGATCGCGGCCGAGGCGCAGTTGCCCGCGTCCAGCACGATGTGGCCGTCGCGCGGCAGATAGGACTCGATGGCCCGGATCGCCTCGCTCTGCCGCAGGGTGTCGCGGGCGGTGCGGGGCGTGGGCTCCCCGCCCGAGGGGGGCGCCAGGCGCGGACGGTACCGCAGCAACTCGTAGTCCTCGGGCGGCGCCGCCGTGAACGGCTCGGCGTCGAGCAGCTCCAGCAGACCCCGGAAGACGGCCCCGGCGTCCCGCGCGACCACCAGGCCGGGCGCGGTGGCCCGCTCCGCCTCCCCGGGGTCGATGTTGACCACGGCGAGCCGCGCCGGATCCAGCGGGCCCAGCGGCCCCCGGGTCATCACACCGAGCCCGGTGCCGACCGCGACGACCAGGTCCGACTCCTTGAGGTAACGGTGCGCGGAGGGGTGCCCCACCACGCCCGCCACCCCCAGGAACAGCGGGTCGTCATTGGGGAACTCACCGCGCGCAGCCATGGTGGCGACCACCGGGACGCCCGCGCGCCGCGCGAACTCGGTGACGACGCCGGCGGCGCCGCTGCGGCGCACCCCGTGCCCGATCAGCAGCGCCGGCCGCTCGGCCGAGCGCAGCGCGTCGAACAGCGGGCGCACGGTGTGCGGGGCGGCCTCGGCGGGGGCGAGCAGCGCGGACAGATCGGTGGGCCAGTCCACGGGCCGCGGCCCCACGTTCAGTTCGAAGACGTCCCGGGGCAGCAGCAGCGCCACCGGGCCGGGCCGGCCGGTGAGCGCCGCGACCGCGGCGGCGTGGAGCTCCGGCCAGAAGTCGGCCGGGTCCTCGATCTTGGTCACCCGCTTGGTGGTGGCCCGCAGCAGCCCCACCGCGTCGACGGTGCGGCCGATCCCGGAGGAGTCCTGGAACGCGCCGCGCCCCTCCAGCTGGAGCGGCGGCTGCCCGATGAGGGCGAGGACCGGGACCGACTCCGCGTAGGACTCGGCGAGCCCCGCGAGGAGGTTGACCATGCCGCCGCCGGAGGTGGCGCAGCAGACGCCGAGGGTGCGGTGGACCCGCGCCCGGCCGTCGGCCATGAACGCCGCGCCGTCCTCGCGCCGGGCCATCACCGACCGCAGCCGGTCGCCGCCCAGCCGGTGGATGGCGTCGTGGACGTGCTCGATGTTGGCCCCGCTGACCCCGAAGACATAACGGACGTCCCAGTCGCGGAGCGTGGTGACCAGCGCGTCATCCAGTCGCATCGCTCGGCCCCGACCCGCTGGTGGAACCGGCCGGGCCGACGGTGCCGACCGAGAACCGGTGCTCGAGGATCCGCTTGAGGTTCGCCATCTCCACCTTGTGGATCGCGTCGAACTGCGGCCAGATGTCGCCGACCCAGTACCGGTCGGTGCGCGCCCGGCCGGCGGCGATGTACTCCGGCACGTCCGTGACCTCACGGTCGTAGTAGGGGTGGCGGCAGTTGGTCCAGATGATCACCGTGCCGGGACGGCGCAGGGTCGGCCAGGCGTCGATGATCGTGAAGTAGTAGCGCATCCACAGCTCCCGGCCCTGGTCCCAGGCGCAGGGCCAGACCACCTGGCCGTGCTGCGGACCCTTGGTGACCTCGGCCCGGATGAAGATCTCGGTGTTGGGCTGGATGGCCTCGCGGCCCCGGTAGAGCCCGCCGCCGATGTGCCTCAGCTCCCGCATGCTGTACGACCATTCCTCCAGGGAATGGATGTCGGCGAGGTAGTCGATAACCACGTCGTAGGGGACGTCGATGTGCTCGCCGAGCGTGCAGTAGGGACCGAATATCTCCTCGTGCGAATAGGTTTCCTTGGTCATGTCGAGCATGAGCTTGTGGATCTCTTCCGCGTCGGTGTTCTCACAGCGAATGAGATCGAGGCGGTCCAGGTCGGAACCTTCGGCAGGCGCGGCGGGATTCGGTTCAGGCGTCATGACGCCTCCTTGAATACTGTGGTCCGGAAAGGTTACGGGAGCGGGGATTGCACGGCCGTAAAGAAGCCGTATACGTTCTTCGGCGGCCCGGTGCAATTCCCCGGCGAATTCCCGGAATCAGCGCGGAGCGGCACACCGGGTCCGGTGGTGCTCACGCGCGGGCGGCGGGCCAGCGCAGCGTCATGGCGCTGACCATGTCCCCGCCGTTGGAGAAGGTGCCGAGGGCCAGGATGTCACCCGGCTTGACCAGGGAGTTGTCCAGCGCGTCGGCCAGCGTCACCGGGATCGATCCCGCGAAGAGATTCCCGTACTTGGCCAGCGTGTCATGCGCGCGCGGTGGTTCGATGCCACAGCGCCGGCGCCACTCGGCGAGGTATTCGTCGTTCGGCTGGTGGGTGATGAGGAGCGAGACGTCCCGGCTCTCCAGACCGGCCCGCTCCAGACTGATCCCCACGGCCTCCGGCACCAGGCGCATCGCGTTCGCGCGCAGCGCGTCCACGCTCTCCCGGGTGAAGTTGACCGTGATGGGGCCACAGCCCCGCTCCCAGAATTGCCGGAACTGCCCGTCCACCACATCGGGCTCGAAGCGCAGCAGCCCGTAGTGCTCGCCGTGCGACCGCTCGTATGTGGAGAGAATCGTTTGCTCGCCGGGGGCCAGCAAGGTCGCGGTGGCGCCGTCACCGAGGACGCGCGAGCGCGACGACTTCTGGAACTCCGGGAGCCGCGAGACGAAGTTGGTGACCGTGAGCACCACCACATTGCGGTGCTGCCCGGACTCGATGAAGGCGGCGGCCGTCCGCACCCCGGACAGCCAGGAGCAGCAGCTCGTGTCCACCTGGAGGATCATCGCGCGGTCCGCGCCGACGGCGTTCTGCACCGCCGGGCCGATGCCCGGCCAGAAGGTGTCGTTGAAGACGCAGTTGTAGATGATGAGGTCCACGTCCGTGGCGGCCACACCCGTACGGTTCAGCAGCTTCTCCACGGCGAGCGCGCCGAGTTCGGCGGAGCTGTGGTCCGGCGAGGCGAAGCGGCGCTCCGCGACCCCCCGAAAAAATGGATCGTCCCCCAGCTCGTCACCGGCCGACTGCGACCCATTGGTGACGATTCGCTCGGGGAGGAAGTTGACGACATCTATGATCTGGGCAAAATTCGCCCGGTTGTTGCGCACCCCGTAGTCCCCCCATGTAGCAACTCAGCCGTCGCGGGCACGGGTGCGTGCCGCAGCACCGGCCCCCGACACCTCGAGTATGCGGGCCCCGACGGCCCCCGGGCCATGACGTCCCGCTGTCCTATAGTGACCTGGCAACAACCGGATAGAGGTGTCCTATAGTGACCTGGCAACAAGCGGAAAGCGTGGGAGCGAACAAGGACATTGAGAATGCCGGGGGGCAAAGTTGACCGATCTGGATTCGGCCTGCGTTTCCGTCTACACGCTGGCCCTGCGACACGGTTCTTTCGACGAAGTCGCGATCATGGAAAGGCTCGGCATCCCGCCGGGCGAACTGGCCCGGGCCCGTGACACCCTCCACGCGATGGGGCTGCTCTCCGCGACCGGGGCCGGTGCCCCGCTCGTCCCCGTCCACCCGGAGCTGGCCGAGGCCGTCGTGGTCGCCCCGCTCGAACGCGACATCCACGAGCACGAACAGCGCATCGCCCACGTCCGCAGCCAGCTCCACGCGCTGCTGCCCGTCTACCTCGACAGCGCCCCCTCGCCCCACCCACCGGACGGCACCCGCACCATCCACGACCCCGAGGAGGTCCGGCGCCAGCTCGACGCCGCCGCCCTGCGCTGCCGCCACGAGGCCGTGATGATCCAGCCGAACGGCGGCCGCGACACGGACGCCGTCCGCCACACCCGCGAGTGGACCCTCGCCCTGCTGCGCAGGGGCGTCCGTATGCGCGTCGTCTACCAGCACGCCGAACGCGCCAGCCTGGCCACCCGCGCCTTCGTCTGCCAGGCCGCCGAGGCCGGCGCCGAGGTGCGCACCAGCGCCGAGGTCTGCGAATACGTCGTCGTGTTCGACCGGTCCGTGGCTTTCGTTCCCCAGACACCGGAGGACGGCGCCGACGGCGGCGCGGCGATGGTCACCAACGCCACGGTCGCCGATTTCATGCACCGCCGCTTCGAGGACGTCTGGGTCCTCGCCCAGCCCTTCGACGCGCAGGAGGCCCAGTACGAGAAGGTCGTCGACGAACTGAACCGGACCGTGCTGCGGCTGATGGCCGCCGGGCTGAAGGACGAGGTGATCGCCCGCCGCCTCGCCATCTCCACCAGAACGTGCCGCCGCTATATGAAGGCCGCCATGGCGGAGCTCGGCGCCGTCAGCCGCTTCCAGGCCGGCGCCCGCGCCGCGCAGACGGGGCTGCTGCTCTCGCCGGCGCCACGGGGCGTGGCGGCCGACGGACCGGAGACGGGGGAGTAGGAGAGGGCCCCGCCGACGGGACCGCGTCCGTATGATCATGACGATATGTCAGCGATCAACTCCGGAGGTGGTACGACCATGACCGATCAGCGCGTTGTCCTCGTGACCGGTGGCGGGACGGGCATCGGCGCCGCCACGGCCCGGCTCCTGCGCGCGGCCGGACACCAGGTGGTGATCTCCGGACGCCGCCCCGAACCGCTGCGGCGCGTCGCCGAGGAGACCGGGGCCCTGGCCCACCCCTCCGACGCCACCGACCCCGAGGCCGTGGCGGACCTCGTCGACGCGGCCGTGACCGCGTACGGACGGCTCGACGGCGTGGTGCTCAACGCCGGCGTCGGCCGCAGCGGAGCCGTCGGCGACCTCTCGGTCGAGGACTGGGACACCGTCATCACCACCAACCTCACCGGCCCCTTCCTGCTTCTGCGCGCCGCCCTGCCGCACCTGCTGGAGACCCGGGGCTCCGTGGTGGCCGTCGCCTCGGTCGCCGCGCTGCGCAATGGCGTGGCCAACGCCGCGTACGCCACCTCCAAGGCGGCCCTCCGCCAGCTCTGCTCCTCCCTCGCCGTCGACTACGGCCACCGCGGGCTGCGCGCCAACACCGTCTGCCCCAGCTGGATCCGCACGGAGATGGCCGACCGTCGCATGACGCGGTTCGCCGAGGAGGCGGGCCTGGGGGAGGGCGGCGCCGACGCGGCGTACGAGGAGGCGACCCGGCTCCTGCCCACGGGACGCCCCGGCGCGCCGGAGGAGGTGGCCGAGGCGATCGCCTGGCTGCTGTCGCCCGCGGCCTCCTTCGTCAACGGCGCGTCCCTCACCGTCGACGGTGGGGCGACCGCGATCGATCCGGGCACCGCCTCGTTCCGCTTCCGTATCGAGGAGCGCGACGACGCGGCGCGGTGACGCTGCTCCGGGCGCGAAGTGGCGTGAAAGGTTCCACTTTTTCGCGTGCCCGGCGCGGGCGCTGATAGGCAGGAGACCCCGTCCCCTTCCGGAAGAGGTCCCGCCGTGCCCCCGTTACCCGAAGCCGCGACCGGAGCCGGGATCGAAGCCGAAGCCGAAGCCGAAGCCGGGGCCGGGACCGGGGCCGAGGCGCCCCCGGAGAGCCGCGGCGGTGCGCTGCCGTCGGTGATCCTGGTGCTGACGACGGTGAGCGGCATGGTGGACGCCATCAGCTTCCTGGGCCTGGGCAAGGTCTTCACCGGGATGATGACCGGCAACGTCATCGTCCTCGGCTTCGCCTTCGGCGGTGTGCCGGGCTACTCCGAGCCGGGCCCGGTCGTCGCCGTCGTGTGCTTCGTCGCGGGCGTCGCCCTGGCCGGCCGCGGCGAGCGGCTGGCCGAACGGCACGGCGGCCGGTGCTGGTTCCCCTGGGCCCTGACCACCGAGGCCGCCTTCCTCACCGCCGCCACCGCGCTCGCGTGGCTCGCACCGCTGTCGGCACCGGCCGTCCGGGACACCGTCACGGGACTGCTCGCGCTGGCGATGGGCGTCCGCTGCGCCACCATCCGCAGACTCGCGGTGCCCGACCTCGTCGTCACCTTCGGCCTCACCGGCGCCCTGATCGGACTGGTCCAGGACCCCGGCGGGGGCCGGCACGGCGGCCGCCGCGCGGCACGCCGGCTCGGCGTCATCCTCGCCCTGGGGCTCGGCGCGGCCTTCGGCGCGGCGCTCACGGAGTACGCCGGGGTCCGCTGGTCCCTGCTGTGCGCCACGGCCGTGGTCGTCGCGATCGCGACGGTGGCCGGGTTCCGGGGGCGGAGCCCCCGGGAACGGTGAAGGGGCGGGGCGGGTTCCCCGAAGGGGCGCGCGGCCAGCGCATTTAGGGCGCGTTTACCCCTCGGGTGTTCACTCGCTCCGGACGGCACAGCACGGCGTGACACGGCACGGCACGACGGCACATGGAAGGCGATCTCGGAAGGGGACCGGTGATGGTCGGATCCGCGGTCGGGGGGACCGGCGAGCGGCCGACTCCCGGACGGGGAGTGCTCGAGGGGGCGTTCGCCCTGCTGGAAGTCCTGGGACAGGCGCAGGAGGCCGGGCTCACCGCGCTGTCGGCGGACAGCGGGCTGCCCAAGACCACGGCGCACCGGCTCCTGGAGCAACTGGTCGCCCTCGGCGTCGTCGAACACCACGGCACCCGCTACCGGATGGGTTCGCGGATGTTCCGGCTGGGCCTGGGCTGGCAGCCGCCACCCGGGCTGTGCGCGGCGGCGCGCGTCCCGATGCGCCGGCTGGCGGAGGCCACCGGCGCCTCGGTCGGGCTCTGTGTGCTGCGCGAGGGCCGGACCCTCGCGGTCCAGGGCGTGCCCGGCATGGTGGACCACCTGGCACCCCTGCGGCCGGGCGCGACCTGGCCCTGGTACGCCGCGGCGGGAAAGGTCCTGGTGGCCGCCGCGTCGCCGCGGGCACCGCTGGACCCGCTGCCGGCCTCCTGGCGGCGCGAGGCCGCCGTCATCCGCGACGGGGGAGTGGCCCTCGACCGGGAGGAGCTGGTGCCCGGCGTGTGCTGTGTCGCCGTGCCGCTGACGGCTCCGGGCGGTGAGGCCGTGGCTGGGCTGTGCGCCATGGTCGACCCGGACCACGACCTGGGACGGCTCGCCCACGCCGTGGCACTGACGGGCCGGGCCGTCAGCGCGGGCCTGCGGGGACCCGCGCTTCAGCGGCCTCCCGTGGCCCCCGCGCGGGCGTCATGAGCCGCGCGGACGCCACCGGAGGAAGGCTCGTCGCACCGGCCCCGGCACGGGGGAGCGGGGCCGGTGCGACGCGGTACACAGCCCTCTTTACCGCTTTACCGCCGAGGCCGCGTGCCCGGCTCCTGGACCGGAGGCCGCTGCGTGGCGCCCGGGAACGTGGGCGCCGGCAGATGGGCGACGTCCCACTCGGCCTGGCGCAGCCGCTCCTCGGTGTCGCCCGGCAGCGCGGGCGGGGTCGTGGCGGGGGAGCCGAAGCCGAAGGCCGAGGTGAGGTCGCCGAAGGTACGGCGCCGCCACGCGCTGATGTTGGGCTCCTTCACCCCCGTCCAGCGCTCCAGGAAGCGCAGCACGGAGGTGTGGTCGAAGGCCTCCCCGGCCGCCCAGCCGCCCACCGTCCACGGCGAGACGACCAGACACGGCACCCGGAAGCCCCCGCCGATCGGCAGGCCGCCCACGAACTCGTCCTTGGTGCCCTTCGGCGGCACGGGCGGGGGCACGTGGTCGAAGAGCCCGTCGTTCTCGTCGAAGTTCAGGATGAAGACGGTCTTGCTCCACACCTCGGGGTTCTCGGCGATCGCCTCCAGCTTCTTCGCGATGAAGTCCGCGCCCGCCGCGGGCATCGAGTCGGGGTGCTCGCAGCCGGCGGTGGTGGGCAGCAGCCAGGAGACGGCCGGCAGCCGGTCGTTGCGCGCGTCGTCCTCGAACGTGCCCTCGGGGGACGAGCGCATCCCCCGCTCGTACAGCGGGCTCCCCGGTTTTGCGTCCTTGAACTGCCGGAACTGCTCCAGCATGTTGGTCCCGTAATCGTCCTCTTGCCGGTAGACGCGCCAGCTGATCCCCGCCGCCTCCAGCCGCTCGGGATAGGTGGTCCAGCGGTACGGCGTGGGGGCGAGGTTGTCGATGACCGGGCCGCCCCGGGTGCCCGCCGGGTCGTTGGTGCCGGTCATCCAGAACAGCCGGTTGGGCCACGTCGGCCCGAAGACCGAGCAGAAGTAGTTGTCGCAGATGGTGAACGCCTCGGCGAGGGCGAACTGGAACGGGATGTCCTCGCGGGTGTGGTAGCCCATGACGTACGGGGCGTTCCTGCCGTCCGCGTCCGCTCTGCGGTGCGCCGGCATCCAGCGGTCCATCCGCCCGCCGTTCCACGACTCGTGCTGGATCCGCCAGGAGTGGTCGGTGGACGGGATGGCCTGCGCCTTGGTCTTGCGCGTGTCGAGGTGGAAGGGCAGCAGATAGCCCTTGGGGTTCTCCGCGTCGGGCTGGTGGAAGACGCTGCGCCCGTCCGGGAGCTTGATGGCGTCGGGGTCGGCGAAGCCGCGGACGCCCTTGAGCGTGCCGTAGTAGTGGTCGAAGGATCTGTTCTCCTGCATCAGCAGGACCACGTGCCGGATGTCCTCGAGCGAACCGCGCCGCGCCGGACCGGCGGCCACCGCCTGCTGCAGACTCGGCGGCAGTATCGACAGCGCCGCCGCGCTCGCGGCCGTACCGACCGCCGTGCCGAGGAGCCTGCGCCGGGTGATGTCGGGCATGGGGATCCCTCCCTGGAGTCGTGCGGTGCCACACGAATGGCCGCTACGACTGTCGCGGCAGGCGCGCGTCAGGGGCAGGGGGGAGGAAGTGAACAAGGTGTCAATTGGCTGTAAAGGGGCGGGAGATGGCGCATATATCCGCTGGTATCCGCGGGTGGGAGGACGAGCGTGTCGCGGCCGTCAGACCGAGGGCCGACGCGGGCTGACCGCGCTGTTCTGGTCGAACGTCAACCCGTACGGCACCTTCCGCCTCACATGTTGTCGAGGTTGTCGGCAACGGTGGAGGTCGGGGTGTGGAGGATGGCGTCGAACGCCTCAAGGACGGGGGTGTGGAGATATGCGCTTTGGATCCGGATGCGGTCGGGGCCCGGGGCGAGGCCGGCGTTTCCATGGGCCTCCTGTGGGCGTGCCTGGTGGAGATCGGCGATGCTGAGCCCGAGTTCGGCGTCGGCGAAGGCGGCTTCGATGCTTCCCGGCTCGGCCGGCTCCAGGGCGGTGGCATCGATGGTGAAGCCGAAGGGTGTGTTCTCGTCGCGGGGCATGTCCGCGGTATGTCCGGTGGTGCTCGCCAGGCCGAGGGCGAAGTAATCATCGCCGAGGGCGCGGTGGAGGTGCTGTCCCATGGGGAGCCCCGTGAGGTGGCCGTTGAAGGACACCGGCGTCTTCTGGATGTGGGCGTTGTGGGCCGCCAGCACGACGCGGGTGCCGGGTGGGAGGCGGTCCAGGTGCCACAGGACCGACTCGGCCATGTAGACGTCGCGGGCCGAGGTGTCGGCGGTCAGCCCTTTGCCGGCGAAGAGGTCGGCCATGGCGCGGAAGGTGTAGTCGGCGTGGCAGGCGCCTTCGAGTCGGCGCACGGCGATGTCGTAGCTGTGCTGGTCGGCGCGGGAGACATACAGCGGTTCGACGGAGCGGAACCGGATGAGCAGGCGTGTCAGGGTCGCGCTGAGGGCGTCCTGTTCGGCGGTGGCCAGGCGTGCCCACGCGGGCGCGGCGACGGCCGCGGAGCCACCGGCGAACGATTCGGCGATCCGCATCGCCTCCTGGACGACCGGCAGGGTTTCGGGATCGACCCGGCGAAGGTAGTCGGCGACCGGGGCCAGGGCGGGAAGCAGGGAACCACCGGCCGCCGGGATGTCGATGCCTGTGAAGCGCACCGGTGTCGAGGCGGTTTGATTGTGCCGGCGTAGCCGGCGCAGCGGCTCGTCGACTCCCACGGGGATCGTCCCGGCGAGGTGCGCCGACAGGTCGTCGTCCGTCCCCTCACCCTGGGCCCATGCGTCAAGGGGGAAGCCTTCGCTGAAGCCGTACTCGAAGGCCAGCACGGTGAATCCGCAGCGCTCGGTAAGGAACCGCAGTATGCGCTCGCGCATGGATGCGAACTCGTTGATGAAGTGGGAACTTTCGCCGATCGCGACGACACGTGCGTCGCCGACGATGGCGCGCAGTGGCTCCAGATCGTCGAGTGGTGCCTCGGGGTCGAGGTGGTCGAGGGGGACGGCGTGGGTGCGAAGCCAGTCGGCGAACGGGTTGTGGTGGGGCGAAGCAGGCATGCTGACAGCTCGATTCTCGGTGCTGGAATGGTGGATCGCGGAGAGGTGAGCGGGTCGCCGCACAGGTCGTCCTGGGCCGGGTTGGTTCAACGGCCCGTTGCACTGGTGGTCGTTGGGTCCGGACGTTCCGTGTCCACGTGCCCGGGCGCCGCGTTCTCCAGGTCGTCGATGCTGCCGGACATGATCGTGCGGATGTGTTCGGTGATGTGCTGGAGCGGCCAGTCCCACCACGCCACGGCGAGGAGCCGGGCGATGTCCGCGGCGTCGTAGCGGGTGCGGATGAGCCGGGCGGGGTTGCCGCCGACGATGCCGTAGTCGGGGACGTCGCCGGTGACCACGGCGCCGGCGGCGATGATCGCGCCGTGCCCGATGCGTACGCCCGGCATGACCGTGGCGCCGTGGCCGAACCACACGTCGTTGCCGACGATGGTGTCGCCCCGGCCGGGCAGGTCGGTGATCAGGTCGAAGTGCTCCGCCCAGGAGCCACCCATGGTGGGGAACGGGAAGGTGGAAGGACCGTCCATGCGGTGGTTGGCGCCGTTCATGATGAACCGGGTGTCCGTCCCCAGCGCGCAGTACTTGCCGATGACTAGCCGCTCGGGCCCGTAGTGGTACAGGACGTTGCGCGTCTCGAACGCGGTCGGGTCGTCCGGATCGTCGTAGTAGGTGAAGTCACCGACCTCGATCAGCGGCGACTTCACCAGCTGCTTGAGCAGAATCACGCGCGGGTGCTCGGGCATCGGGTGGAGCACGGTGGGGTCGGCGGGAACGGTCGGCATCGTGGAGGCGGTTCCTCTCCAGTGGGGGTGTGTCCCGGGTACGGCGGAAACGGGACATGGGATGATCTTGGCCTAGTGCGGGCTGTTCGCGGAAGCCTCGTTCGAGGTGGTGACCGCACCTGGACCGGTGGCCCGTGGCGGGGCCGTGGAGCCTTCCGCGACCTTGGACCTCGTGAGCCACAGGCCGGTGAACACGGCGGTTGCCAGGGTGACGGCGCCGGCTGCGAGGAAGGCGTTGTCGAGGCCGGTCTCGAAGGAGGCGCCGTCGGCTTGCCGGGTGCGGACGACGGCTCCGAGTACCGCCACGCCGAGCACCGCGCCGATCTGGCGGGTGGTGCTGCTGATGCCTGAGGCGAGGCCGCCTTCCTGCGGGCTGACCGCCTGGATGGCGGCTCCCGTCAGTGGGGACATGGTCAGGGCGAAGCCGGTGCCGACGATTGCCAGCCGCCACCACACGTTCCCGTAGCCGGTGTCGGCGTGCACCGTGCCGAGCGCCAGCAGCCCCAGGCCGGCCAGGGCCAGGCCGGTGGTGACCACGATGCGGTAGCCGTACCGGGCGGCGAGCCGGCCCGCGTACGGGCTGACGATCACCATGGCGAGGGACAGCGGCAGGGTCTGCAGGCCGGCGCGCAGGACCGAGCTGCCCTGGACGTACACGAAGAACTGGGAGAAGAAGAACGACGAGCCCATGAGCGCGAACCCGACCACGACCATGGCGGTGTTGGACACGGTGAACAGGCGCTGCCGGAACAGCCGCAGCGGCAGCATCGGCGCGGAACGGCGCGCTTCGACGGCGACGAAGGCGGCGAGGAGGATCGCCGCGGCGGTGAAGCTGCCCAGGATCAGCGGCGAGGTCCAGCCGCGGGCACCGCCCTCGATCAGCCCATAGGTCATCGTCCCCACACCCAGAACGGACAGCACCGTCCCCGGGACGTCGATCGCGGGGGCGCCGGGATTGCGGGTCTCTTCGAGGCCGCGCAGACCGGCCAGCAGGAGGACCACGCCGATGGGCAGATTGACCAGGAAGATGGCGGGCCAGCCGAAGGCGTCCGTCAGCGCACCGCCGGCCACGGGTCCCGCGGCCAGGCCGATTCCGCTGAGTCCGGCCCACAGCCCGATCGCCTTGACGCGTTCCTGTGGCACGGGATAGGCGGCGGCGAGCAGCGCGAGCGAGGCCGGGCTCAGCGCGGCGGCCCCGATGCCCTGCAACACCCGGCCGGTGACCAGCCAGCCGAGCGAGGGCGCGAGGCTGCACAGCACCGACGCGGCGGTGAACACCGCCACGCCGGTCAGGTACACCCGCTTGCGGCCGAACCGGTCGGCGAAGACGCCGCCGGACAGCAGCAGCATGGCGACCAGCAATACGTACGCGTCGACGATCCATTGCAGACCGGTCAGTTGAGTGTGCAGCCGGTGCTGCATATCGGGCAGCGCCGCCCCGACGATCGTGTTGTCGAGCAGGACCATGAACTGGCCCAGGCAGGTCACCGTGAGCAGCACGGCCCGGTGTGAACGACTGCCTACGGCCGCAGGCGAAGCCGCCATGGGGATTCCTCTCGATCGTTGGTCGCGCCCGGCCATGGCCGATGGGGCCGGTGGTGCACCTGAGCGCTTTAAAGCAGTCGGCGACTGCGTTAGGTGACTGTATGGGGCGTCACCCATAAACGCAAGCAGTGGCTGCGTTAAGGTGGGGGCATGAACGAGAAGGAGCAGGCCCGGCGGCCCGGCGGGCGCAGCGCCCGCGTCGGTGCGCAGGTGCACCAGGCCGTCACCGAACTGATCAGCGAGCGCGGCTACGGCAACTTCACCGTCGGCGAGGTGGCGGCCCGCGCGGGCGTGGCCGACAGCAGCGTCTACCGCCGGTGGGGCAGCCTGGAGACCCTGCTCAGCGAGGTGGCGCTCACCCGCCTCAATGCGCAGTCGCCGATGCCCGACACCGGCAGCCTGTCCGGCGACCTGCGCACGTACGCGGCCCAAGTGGCCCGCGAAATCACCGGACCCGACGGTCCGGCGGTGCTGCACCTGGCCGTCGCCCTGTCGAACAGCGGTCAGCAGGGCCTGCAGGCCGCTGCCGACCTCCGTGCCGAACGCACCCGGCAACTGCAGTCCATGCTCGATCGCGCCCGCGACCGTGGCGAGCGCGCACCCGACGCGCTCGACGTGCTGGACCACATCCTGGCCCCGATGTATATCCGCGTCCTGTTCGGCATGGGCCCGCTCACCCCGGACTACGTCGACGGGCTGGTCGACCGAATGCTGTGACCTCACCCCGGTCCCCGCGATCAGCCCTCGGACGCGGTGTCAAGGCTCCGTGCTCGCCGACACCCGCCCGGCCGGCTCAGGCATCCGTGCCCGAGCTGACCGCGCAGGTGGCGCAGTCGGTAGCGGCACGGGGCCCGTACCCGCTCGGGACGCGGGTCCGTGACGAGTTGGGCGAGCCATTCGCGGACGCCGCGTTCGCCGAGGCGTTCGGAGCGAGGGGACGGCCGGGCTGGTCACCAGGCCGGCTGGCGCTGGTGACGGTGCTGCAGTTCGCCGAGAACCTCACCGACCGGGCGGCGGCGCATCGGGTGCGGTACGGCATGGACCTGAAATACGCACTCGGCCTGGAGCTGGACGATCCCGGGTTCGACGCCTCGGTGCTGTCCGAGTTCCGTGCGCGACTAGTGTGATGCGCCAGAAAACACAGGCTTAAGTCTGTTGTGGTTTTTTGGGTGCTGGTGGCGTGATCTTGGCGAGGTAGTCGGCTAGGGAGTGGAGGATCTCGTCGGCGGTCTTGGTCCAGGTGAAGGGCCTGGGGTTCTCGTTCCAGGTGTCGATCCAGGCTCTGATGTCGTCCTCGAGTGCCTTTACCGAGGTGTGGACGCCGCGGCGGATGAGTTTGTCGGTGAGCAGGCCGAACCAGCGCTCGACCTGGTTGATCCAGGAGGAGCCGGTGGGTGTGAAGTGGAGATGGAAGCGGGGGCGCCTGCTCAGCCATGCCTTGATCTCGGGTGTGTTGTGGGTGGCGTAGTTGTCACACACCAGGTGCACGTCCAGGCCGGCGGGAACCGCCTTGTCTATCGTGACCAGGAACTTCTTGAACTCGATGGCCCGGTGGCGGCGGTGCAGCTCACCGATCACCGTGCCGTCGGCGATGTTGAAGGCGGCGAACAGGCTGGTGATGCCGTGCCGCAGGTAGTCGTGGGTGCGGCGTTCGGGCATGCCCGGCATCATCGGTAACACCGGCTGGGAGCGGTCCAGTGCCTGGATCTGGGCCTTCTCGTCGACACACAGCACCACCGCCTTCTCGGGCGGATGGTGGTACAGGCCGACGACGTCGACGACCTTCGCAACGAACTGCGGGTCGGTGGAGAGCTTGAAGGCGTCCTGCAGGTGCGGCTTGAGGTCAAACCGCTTCCAGATCCGGCCGATGGTGGACTTCGACAGCCCGGCATGGGCCGCCATCGAGGCCCGCGACCAGTGCGTATCCCTGGCCGGAGTGGATTCCAGCGTCGCGATGACGACGTCCTCGACCTGGTCAAGCAGGATGGACGGCGGCCGCCCCGGCCGCGGCTCGTCGGCCAGCCCGTCCAGCCGTCGCTTCACAAAGCGGGCCCGCCAGCGGTTCACCGACTGCTCGCTCACCCCGAGCTCGGCCGCCACCTGCTTGTTTGTCCCACCCTCCGCACACCGCAACACGATCCTCGCGCGCAAGGCCAGGAACTGTGCGGTCTTCGCCCGCCGGGCCCAGCGCGTCAGCTGAGCCCGCTCAGCCTCGCTGAGCACCAGCTCCGCCTTGCGCCGCCCCGGTCGCGGCATGTCCATCAGCCCCTCCAGCCGATGGACAACGAACCGTCCACGCCACTTCCGCACCGTGTCGGTGGTCACCTTCAGGTCCGCCGCCACACGCAGATTCGGCGTCCCGGCCGCACACGCCAGAACGATGCGAGCCCGCTCGGCAAGACGGGGCTCTACCGCCCCATCCGCCCAACGTGACAACTCACCGAACTCCGCATCAGACAGCCTGACTTCAACAGCACGAGGACCCCGAGGCATGAAAACAGCCTACAGACTTAAGCCTGTGTTTTCTGGCGCATCACACTAGTGTCCTGAGTCATTGATCCGTCGGCGGTACGCGGCGAGGGATTCGAGGATCTGGTCGGCGGTCTTGGTCCATACGTAGGGGCGAGGGTTGTCGTTCCAGGTGGCGATCCAGTTCCGTATGTCGCGCTCGAGGGCCTGGACGGAGCGGTGGACACCGCGGCGGAGTTTCTTGTTGGTCAGCTCGGCGAACCACCGCTCGACCAGGTTCAGCCAGGACGATCCCGTAGGAGTGAAGTGCAGTTGGAAGCGCGGATGGGCCAGCAGCCACCTCCTGACTGACTCGGTCTTGTGAGTCACGTAGTTGTCGCAGATCAGGTGGACGTTCAGGCCGGCCGGGATCTCGCGGTCGAGCTTGGACAGGAACTTCCTGAACTCGGCTGCCCTGTGCCGGCGGTGGAGTGAGCCGATCACCTTGCCCATGGCCGCGTCGAGCGCGGCGAAGAGGGTGGTGGTGCCGGCCCGCAGGTAGTCGTGACTGGCCCGCTCGGGAACTCCGGGCATCATCGGCAGGACGGGCTGGGACCGGTCCAGGGCCTGAATCTGCGACTTTTCGTCGACGCAGAGGACCAGGGCCCGCTCCGGCGGGTCGAGATAGAGCCCGACCACGTCGTGGACTTTGTCGATGAAGAACGGGTCGGTGGACAGCTTGAATGTCTCGGCCCGGTGCGGCTGCAGCCCGAAGGCTCTCCAGATCCGGGAGACCGTTGACTGCGACAGGCCTGTCTTCGCCGCCATCGACCGTGTCGACCAGTGGGTCGCGTCCCCCATCCCGTCGAGCCGGTGCCGCAGGAACCGGGCCCGCCATTTCGAGACCGTCTGCGTCGTGATTCCCAGCTCACGAGCGATCGCGCTCGCCGAACGCGGCAGGCCATCGCCGTCGATCTCCGCGCAGGCCAGCACGATCCGCGACCGCAGCGCCAGGGCCGGACCCTCTCCCTGCAACCCCGCGAGCTGCGAGAATTCCTCGCCCACGCCCGCCTCCAGCAGGCCGACGAGCAGTGGCAAGCCACATACGGAACCCGCGCGGGCGTCGAGGGAACCATCCACCAGGCCGTAGCGGTCACCGGGATGAGACGTGCCCGCCACCTCGGTACGGGTGGCCGGGTGGTCCGGCCCGCACGCTTGACGCGGCGCTAGACACAGGCCTTCGCGGGCGGCGCGACCGGTTCGGGCCCCGCTCCGACGAACGTGTCGGCCCAGTCCCGTACTGCCCGCTGGTACGGGACGGTGTTGGTGGCCAGATTCAGGTCGTGGCCCGCCCCGGGCTGGACGTATGTGTGCAGGCAGGCCGCAGATCCGAAGTACGGGTCCTCCTGGGCCTTGAGCGCCGCCGCGCTGGTGCAGTTGCCGCCCAAGGGATCGCAGAAGTATCGGTCCCGGTCGCCGACGGCGAGCAGGACCGGGTGCTGGATCTGACGGGAGTACGGCAGGAGTGCGGCCACGCCGAGACCGTCGGCCGCCTCGGCCGTGCTGAACACGTCCTTGGTGGCCTCATCCTTGGCGAGCACCGCGGGGTCGGTGGTCGCGGGGGCGTAGAAGTCGGTGCCCCGGGTGCCGGGCCTCGTGGTCAGGTACCCCGGGTCGTAGGATCTTCCGGCGAATGCCGGATCCAGGGCTGCGGGGTAGAAGGACGAGATGAAGACGTCCACGATCTTCTGGGCGACGATCCGGTGGGTGATGCCTGTGAGCACCACGGCGTCCGCGTCGTTGTAGGTGCCCGCTTCGATGACGCTGATCAGCGAGCCGAGCGAATGGCCGCCGAGGATGACCTTGCGGAAGTCCGTGCCGCCGATCCGGCCGCCGCGCAGGGCCTGGATCACCTGGTGCACGGCCCCGGCCTGGACGGACGCGGTGACCAGGGCGCTGGGCGGGCGTGAGCTCGCGCCGGTTCCAAGCCGATCCACGACGAGCGTGGCATAGCCGGCACCATTCATGGCCTGGCGGAAGTTGTACGTCTGGGGTTGGTACGGGAAGTCCCAGTAGGTGTGGTTGTACGTCCCGCCGGGCACCAGCACCATCACCGTGTCGGCCGTACCACCCGCGGGCACGCACAGGGTGCCGTGCATCGTCGCCGGCACGACACCGGTGACGGGGATGTCGGCGCCCTGGCACGAGGCCGGCGCTGCCTGCGCTGTCCCGCTGGGCACACACACCGCCAGCAGCGCGGCCAGCCCGAGAACACACCGTACTCGCAGATCATTTCGAAACCGGGTCACATGTGTCTCCACATTCCGTAGTACGGAAGCCAAGGGCTGCCGACCTGAGCCGAAGACAGAACATGCAGGCCACAGGTCTGCCCCCTACCGTCCCGGGGGCTCCGGCAGTCATCGGGAGGGGTGCTCCCGCGCGTGCGGGCTCACCGGGCGATACACACACTGCGCCCGTGGTGCTCGGTTGACCAGAGCAGGCGAGGGGTTGTGCAGGGGGGCACGCCCGGCGCGCATGGTGAGTGCGGGGCGTTCAGGGGAAACGGTTGTGTCGCGCGCCCCAATTGGGGCACGCGACACAACCGTTAAAGACACCCCGACTCGGCGTCCGCGAATGGCTCGCCCAACTCGTCACGGACCCGCGTCCCGAGCGGGTACGGGCCCCGTGCCGCTACCGGCTGCGCCGCCTGCGCGGTCAGCTCGGGCACCTTCGGCCACGGCCTCGGCTGCATCGGCATCCCACACCCCCACCTGCGACCGGGAACGCCAAGACAGACGGCCGCTACTGCCCCGGCGTACCGCTCCAGGGAACGGACCGAGGAGCCGGCGAGCGTCCATCCTCATGTCGTCAGCGAGATCCGGTGGATCCGCGCGGAGGACTTCGCGATGCCCGCGCCGGTGGGGTAGCGCTCGACCACCGCGGTGTACGACGCGGGCGGGCGGACAGCGGCACGAACCGGGGCGCGCGGCAGCCGGAGCGCGCCCCCGCTCCCGAGTTCGGTCACCGGTTCGATCGCCACGCCCGCCCCAACCCTTTCGGTGCTGCCGCAGTTGCGGCGCGTCAGCGGCCGGAAGTCCGATGAGCCGACCCGGAGGCGGGACGGCTTCCACAGTCATCCGCTGTAGCGTTGGCCCTCGCGCAGCTATCACGACATGCTGCGCGACGCGGGCTTCCCCCGGACGTGGCAGACCGGGCCGGGGCCCTTCCGGGCCCGTCGTATCAGCGCAGCTTCGAGCGACTCGCCCCGGGGCGCGCCCGTCGCGCCGTACGGGCCCCTGCCCGTTCGGGGAGCGCGGACAGCTCACGGTTCGCCCATCGCTCGGCCCGCGACCACGCGGCCTTCCCCATCAGCGCCTGTACCGCCTCAGGCAGCTCCGCGCACCACCGGCGGCACCGCTCCTCACCGCAGTGCAGGGGCGAGGCCTTCGTACCCCGCTCCGGGTACTCCATGGACTTCGGCGGCAGGTAGACGCATCCGCAACTCACGCACGTGAACACGGGACGCATACGGGGCTGCTCCACGGCACCCACCTTCTCCTCGTCCATCACACTTTCCCCAAGCCGCCGCCGTTCTCCTGTCGGTCGCCCCGAGGCTGTCGCCGACGCGGTCGCCACGGACAGGTGGCGAACCATGGCGTAAGCGTGCGCGTGTTGCCGCCCCGGCCCGCCCCGCCGTTCTGTCAAGGTCGTGACCGACCACCACCCCGCCGCCCGCCCCGCCGGAGGAGCCCCGCCGTGTCGTCAGCGCCGCTCGCCGCTCTCTTCGCCGTGCTGGCGGCCGTGAGCAACGCCACCGCCATGGTGCTGCAGCGCGCGGCGGCGCGGACCGTGCCCAAGGAGGACGCGTTCAGCCTCAGGCTGATCCGTCATCTGCTCCACCGGCCCGTGTGGTTCGGCGGCATCGTCGCCATCCTCTGCGCCGCGGTCTGTCAGGCGCTGGCCCTGACCATGGGCTCGCTGGCCCTGGTCCAGCCGATCTTCGTCACCGAGCTCCCCTTCGCGCTGCTCATCGCCAGCGTGGCCTTCCGGCGCCGGCTGCCGGGCCGGGGCTGGGTGGCCATCTTCGCCGTCACGGCCGGGATCGGGGTGGCGCTGGCGGCGGCCTCGCCCTCCGGTGGGCACACCGCGATCGGACTGGCGACCTGGGTGCTCACCCTGGCCGTCGCCGCCGGTGCGATGACGCTGTGCGTCGGCGCGGCCCTGCGGCGTCCCCGGGGCCGGGCGCGGGCCGCCCTCTTCGGTACCGCCGCGGCCATCGGCTACGCGCTGACCGCCGCCCTGATGAAGGCCGCCGTCCACGCCTTCGCCGTGCACGGTGCCGCCGCCTTCTTCACCACGTGGGAGACGTACGCCTTCGCCGCGTCCGGGGCCTGCTCGCTGTTCCTGCTGTCGAACGCCGTCGAGTCCGGCCCGCTGATCGCCTCGCAGCCCGCCCTCACCCTCGGCGACGCGGCGGTCAGTCTGGCGCTGGGGCTGCTGGTGTACGGGGAGCGCATCCGCACCGGGTGGTGGCTGCTCCCCGGGGCGGCCGGCGCCCTGCTGGTGACGGCGGGCGTGCTGGCCCTGCCGGGGGTGGAGCCGCAGGCGCTGAAGGGCCCGGCCGGTGGTGGCGTAGCCGGAGATGGGCGGAACGGTGGACCCGGGGTCGCACCGGAGGACCGGTAAATCCAGTCCTTCTGGGGAGCATTCCATGTTGATACGTTGATATGCACTGTTGTGGGGATCCCAAAGATCCACCGGGGATCCCACGGGTGGACCGACGAGCACCAACGAGGGCGGGCTGGAACGTGCCGGAGTCGAACGCGATCGCCTCCCCCCTCACCTCCGCGGCCGTGTCGGCCGTGTTCCTCACGCCCGGTTCGCCGGACCTGTACCCGGTGATGAAGCGGCTGCGGGACGAGGCCCCGGTGTTCTTCAGCGAAGAGCTGAACATGTGGATCGTGTCGCGGTACGACGACGTCGCGAGGATCCTCAAGGACCCCCGGCGCTTTCCCGCGGCCACCCGCTCCTTCATCCTGGCGAGCTATCCGCCCGAGGTCCGGGAGATCCTCGCCGTCACCAGCACCTTCTCGGCGCCCAACATGGGCTTCGACGACCAGCCGGTCCACGACCGGCTGCGCCGGCCGCTCACGCAGTACTTCTCCTTCCGGGGAGTGGCGCGCCTGGAGGAGCGAATACACGCGATCGCCGACCGGCACCTCGACGCGATGCCCGGCCGGCCCCCGGCCGACCTGGTCGCGTCGTACGCCCGCCCGCTGGCGAACAGCGTCATCATCGAGCTGGCCGGGTTCCCGGCCGGTGACCGCGACCGCGTCCTGCGCGGCCACCGGGCCCTCAACGACTTCTTCTTCGGCAGGCCCGCCCCGGACGTCCAGCTCGGCTACGCCGAGGACATCCGCGCGTGGGAGGAGTACCTGGCCGGAGTCATCGACGAGCGGCGCCACCGCCCCGGGGACGACCTGATCAGCCTGCTCACGCGGAAGGTGCGCCGGGGGGAGGCGGACTACACCGACGAGGAGCTCATCAGCCTCTTCAGCTTCGACATCATCACCGCCGGCATCCGGCCGAGCAGCTTCGCCCTGATCAACCTGTGCGACGAGCTGCTCCGGGACGACCGCCGCCGCTGGGAGGCGCTGCGGGCGGAACCCGGCCGCTTCGACGGCCTGTTCGACGAGACCCTCCGCCGCTCCGGCCTGGCCACGGGCGTCTTCCGGGCCACCGCCGCCGACGTGGAGATCGAGGGCGTCCGCGTCCCGGCGGGCTCGGCCGTGTGGGCCCTGACGGCCTCGGCGAACCGCGACGAACGGCACTTCGCCGACCCGGACTCCTTCGACCCGCACCGCTCGCAGCTGGGCACCAGCCTCCACTTCTCCCACGGGCTGCACTACTGCCTCGGTGTGAACCTCGCCCGGACGGTGACCCGGGCGGGCGTCGCCGCGCTCATGCGGCGCCACCCGGGGATGCGCCGTGTCACGGAGCGGACACCTGTGTACGAACAGGGCATCAATGTCATCGCCCCCGCCCGGTTCACCGTGGAGTGGTGACCCCCGGAAGCCGCGCCGAGCGCATTCCGGTTGACCGGTTCCCGTGGAATGCCCCGGGATCGCCGGGATCCCGTACACCCCGTTGAACAGGGATTTTTGATGCTTGAGTCGACCATGTGACCGACGGTACGAAAGTTCATGCGAAGATTCCGACTCCCGGTCCGACCGGACCGGGTGACAAGGGGAAACTTCGTGAAGAAGAGAACGCTGAGCATCGCCATCGGTGCGACGCTGGCAGTGGGTGCCTCCGCCCTGTTGCTGCCCGGCGCGAACGCCACCGAGGACCGCAAGGTCGACGGTGCCACCAAGGCGGCCTTCGGCCGCATCGCCGACGACGTGCTGACCCAGCGCACGGCAGCGCTCGTCGACGGCCGGCAGGAGCGGGGCTACAACGCCCCGCAGGAGAAGAAGGTGCGCCTCTCCGGTGGTATGGAGAGGACCGAGGGCCGTGGTGTGTCCTCGCTGTACACCCGCAAGCAGCGCCTCGCCTCCCTCGGTGAGGCGTACTCCAACGCCGACACCAAGGTCACCACGGACCGGACGACGGTGAAGGGCGACCGGGCCACGGTCGAGGTCACCGAGACCACCGTCCTGACCTACAAGAAGATACGCGGTGACGAGCCGGGCACCACCGGCTTCACCGCCCACCACACCCTCACCTTCACCCGCGGCAAGGGTGGCAAGTGGGAGCTGTCTGACATCAAGGCCCAGGACGACGGCCCGGGTGCGGTCAACCAGCCGCAGACCGCTCCGGCGGCCCCGGCCAAGGACACCGGTGGCTTCCCCAAGGCCACCCCGGCCTCCATATCCTGGCCCGCGCGCCAGACGGCGCCCAAGTCCCAGAAGGCGGGCGGCTACGACTACAAGGCCATGGCCGCCTACGCCGAGAAGTACTGGCGGAACTACAACCCCGAGTACCGCTCGTACAACGACGCCGGCGGCGACTGCACCAACTTCATCAGCCAGGCCCTGCGGGCCGGCGGCTGGAAGGACGCGCAGGGCTCGGCCTCGGACTCCACCAAGTGGTGGTACAACTCCAAGGCCGAGTCGACGTCCTTCGTGGGCGCCAACGAGTGGTCCTGGTACGCGATGTCCTCGAACCGGGTCACCAACCTGAAGAACGTCTACCAGATGGACGTCGGCGACATCCTCCAGATGGACTTCGACCGTGACGGTTCGAAGGACCACTCCATGATCGTCACGTACAAGAGCCGCATCGGCATCCCGTACATGACGTACCACTCCACCAACACCTTCCGGAAGTCGCTGGCGAGCATCATCGCGTCCTACCCGGACGCGGTCTACTACGCCTACCGCACCTGACGGGAAGCCCGGTGGGCCCCCGCTCCGGCGGGGCCCACCGGGCGAGTTACCGAAGGGCACCCCCGTCGGCCCCGCCGCCCGCCGGAGCTTAGGCTGTGGCCCATGCCTGAAGAGTCCCCGCTGGTCACCAGCCTGCGCGCGGCCGTCGACGCCGCGCCCGACGACTTCCCGCTGCGCCTCCACCTCGCGGGGATCCTGCTCGACGCGGGCCGTGGCCAGGACGCGATAGCCCAGCTCGCCGCCGCCCTCCAGCGGGACCCCGGCAACGCCGAGGCCCAGGCCCTGATGGCCCGCGCCGTCGCACCCC
>NZ_JAILXP010000360.1 GCF_020740895.1 Streptomyces sp. UNOB3_S3
GGGTACGGGTCGACGCCCGCCTCCCGCAGCCGGTCCAGCTTGTGCCGCCGTACCCGTACCTGCTCCGGCAGGCCCGCGAGCTCGTCCGCCTCCGCCGCCCCGGCCCCCTCGCCCGCGATGAAGCCCAGCTCGGACAGGGAGGGGAGCCCGGCCGTGGAGGCGGGGCTGGCGATGCCCCGGGCCCGCCCCCGGCGCCACAGCTTCCCCAGGCTCGGCACCGCGACGAAGCCCTCCGCGATGCCCGCCGCGAGCCCGATCCGGGCCAGGGCGCCGGCGTCGGCGTAGCACAGGAAGCGGGGGCGCCACTCGGGGTTGTATTTCACGTTTGAGCGGTAGAGCGCCTCCAACTGCCACCACTTGGAGAAGAACAGCAGGAGCCTGCGCCACAGGCGCAGCACCGGCCCCGCACCGATGCGCGCCCCCTCCTCGAAGGCGGACCGGAAGACGGCGAAATTCAGGGAGATGTGCTTGACGCCGAACCGCCCGGCCTGGGCGCACAGCCGGGTGATCATGAACTCCATGACCCCGTTGGGCGCCGCCCGGTCGCGCCGCATCACGTCCAGCGAGATCCCGTCGGCCCCCCAGGGCACGAACGACAGCAGCGCGATCATCGCGCCCTCGCTGTCGAACGCCTCGACGAGCAGGCAGTCCCCGTCGGCCGGGTCGCCCAGCCGGCCCAGCGCCATCGAGAAGCCGCGCTCGGTCTCGGTGTCCCGCCAGGCGTCGGCCCGCCGGATCACCTCGCCCATCTCCTCGTCGGAGAGCGCCGAGTGACGCCGTACGCGCACGGTCGCGCCCGTGCGCTCCACCCGGTGGACGGCCTGCCGGGTCACCCGCATCTCCCGGCCCTCCAGGTCGAACGTGGCCACCTGGAGGATGGCCTCGTCACCCAGTTGGAGCGCGCCCAGCCCCGCGCGGGCGTAGGCCCGGGCGCCCTCCTCGCCGGCGCCCATCACCGCAGGCTGCCAGCCGTAGCGGCCCGCGACCTCCAGCCAGGCCGTGATCGCGGGGTCCCACGCCTCCGGGTCGCCCAGCGGGTCGCCGGAGGCCAGGCAGACCCCGGCCTCCACCCGGTAGGTGACGGCGGCCTTGCCGCTGGGGGAGAAGACGACGGCCTTGTCGCGGCGGGTCGCGAAGTAGCCGAGGGAGTCCCGGCCGCCGTAACGGCCCAGGAGGGCGCGGATGCGCGGCTCCTCGTCGTCGTGGAGGGCCGCCTCCAGGCGCTGGGAGCGGAAGAGCGTCATCGCCGCGTTCAGCAGGGCCAGCGCGCCGAGCAGGCCGAGGAGGAAGAACAGCCAGTGCGGCGGGTGCCCGTCGAAGTGCCGCCCGCTGACCAGGCCGCCGCACACCTTGTTCGCCACGAACAGCAGCCGGTTGCCGCCGCCGCGCTCCAGCGTGCCTGGGAACAGCGACACCAGCCCCCAGCCCAGCAGGATCGCCGCCGCCAGCCCCGCCGCCAGCACCAGCAGGGCGCGCAGGAACGCCCCGCGCCGGGACGCCGCGTAGAACTCCCGCCGGGCCAGGACCAGCAGCGTCATCGCGGCCAGGCTGAGCACCAGCGAGGGGATCATGTCCCAGTAGCCCACGGCCAGCAGCACCGCGTCGGTGAAGACCAGCAGCGCCAGATAGGCCAGCACGAACCACAACGTGACACGCTTGCGGGCGGCGGTCGCCGCGGCGAGCAGCAGCAGGAAGACGGCGTAGGCGAGGTTCGCGGCGGTCGGGATGGTCAGCAGGTCCAGGGCGCGGGTCAGCGGCAGCACCGCGCGCCGCAGCGGCGGGATCAGGGCGGTCAGCGCGCAGAAGACGCCGAGCAGCCCGAAGAAGAGCGCGAAGCCATTGGGCACCCGGTGGAGGAAGCGCTGCCACGTGGTCACCCGTTCGGCGCCCCCCACGCTCTCCCGCACCCCGCGCGCCCCCGCTTCCCGCGCCGCTGCGGCGGACCGGTCCCGGACTGTGCGGCTCATTCCGTCAGCCTAGGCATCCACCGGTCGCCACGCCCGTCGAAGACGGCCCGCCGAGGGCGTGTGTCCCGCCCGGGCGCGGTGACATGGACGAACGGGCGTGGCGGGACGCGCGCCTCCTTCACGCCCCCGCCGTACGCCTTTCCCCGGCCGCGGCGGTGCGTTCCCACCCGGATGGCGTATGCCCGTCGCACCGGTCCCGGCGGTGAGATGAGCAAGACTGGCGGACGTCCGCCGCCGCACCGAGGAGGTACACCATGGCCGTGTCGATTTCCGTGGTCCTGCTGCTTCTGATCCTGTCGGTGGTGTTCATGCGCAACGGAGGACTGCGCTTCTCGCACGCGATGGTCTGCGTTCTGCTGGGCTTCGTCCTCGCCAGCACCAGCGTCGCGCCGACCATCTCGCACGGGATCAACGCCACCGCCGAGATCGTCGGGGGTGTCAGGCCCTGATGGGTCTGATGGGTTTGATGGACCGGGTGAGTCGGGCGGCGCCGGTCAGCGGCCGATCTCCACGTCCTCGAGCACACCCAGCGCGTCCGGCACCAGGACGGCCGCCGAGTAGTAGGCGCTCACCAGGTAGGACGAGACGGCCTGCTCGTTGATGCCCATGAAGCGCACATTGAGGCTGGGCTGGAACTCGTCGGGAATGCCGGTCTGGTGAAGGCCGATGACGCCCTGATTGTCCTCGCCCATACGCATCGCGATGATCGAGCTGGTGCCGGTGTCGCTCACCGGGATCTTGTTGCAGGGCAGCATGGGGACACCGCGCCAGGAGCGCACGGAGGTGCCCAGTAGATCGATGTTCTTCGGGTAGAGGCCACGGCTGGTGCACTCGCGCCCGAAGGCGGCGATCGTCCGCGGATGGGCCAGGAAGACCTGGGTCTTGCGGCGCCGTGAGAGCAGCTCGTCGAGGTCGTCGGGGGTGGGGGGCCCGCTGCGGGTGTGGATGCGCTGGCCGAGGTCGGCGTTGTGGAGGAGGCCGAATTCGCGGTTGTTGATCATTTCGTGTTCTTGGCGTTCGCGGAGGGCCTCGACGGTGAGTCGCAGCTGCTGTTCGAGCTGGTTCATCGGCTCGTTGTAGAGGTCGGCGACGCGTGTGTGGACCCGCAGCACGGTCTGGGCCACGCTCAGCTCGTACTCGCGGGGCTTGAGCTCGTAGTCCACGAACGTGCCGGTGATGGCCGGCTCACCGGAGTGGCCCGAGGTCACCGCGATGTCCGCCTCGCCCCGCTTGTTGGCGGGGGGAGCGGGCCGGGAGGCGAAGCCCGCGACATGCGCGCGCAGTGCGTCGGAACGGTCGGCGATCTCCTGGAAGGCCTGCCGGTCGAGCGTCAGCACCGCGCAACGGGTCACCGCCCGGACGGTGAAGCCCCAGGTGCCGTCGGGCTCCAGCGGCACCTTCTCGCCGAAGTAGTCGCCGTCGGCGAGGGTGCCGAGCGCGGTCTCGTCCCCGTACTTGCCGGTGCCGGTCTTGGCGAGCTTGCCATGGGCGATGAGGAAGATCCGGTCGGCGGGCTGCCCCGCCTCCGCGAGCGCGTCGCCCGGGGCGTACTCCCGCTGGACGAAGGCGTTCGCCAGGGCCTCCAGGACATCGGCGTCCTCGAAACCGCGCAGGACGGGGAGTTCGCCGAGCTCCGGCGGGATGACCCGGATGTCGGCGCCGGTGGAGATGAACTCCACCCGGCCGTCCCCGACGGTGTAGGTCAGCCGCCTGTTGACCCGGTAGGTGCCGGCCGACACCTGCACCCAGGGCAGGACACGCAGCAGCCAGCGCGAGGAGATCCCCTGCATCTGGGGGACGGACTTGGTGGTCGTCGCGAGCTGGCGTGCCGCGCCGGTGCCCAGGCTCTGCTGTGCCTGAGCGGCCTGCTCGGTGCTCTCCGGCTCCACTGACGTGGTCATATGTGGTGATCACCCATCTGTGTGAATCCTGCTGTGGAACGTGGTGCGGGGTGGCGCGGTCCGGCCGGTGGCCCGGGACCGTTCCGGGGCGCACCCCGGGACGGCACCCCGGAGAGCCGGGCGGCGGCTGTGCCCAGACCGATGGGCCCGCCCGGCTGTCGGGGTGACGAACCTCTTCACGCGCTCATACGGGAAGAGGCCTTCGATGGAATTCCTCAGTGCCCGATCTCGACGTTCTCGAGAATTCCGAGGGCGTCGGGCACCAGGACGGCCGCCGAGTAGTAGGCGCTCACCAGATAGGACATGATGGCCTTTTCGTTGATTCCCATGAAGCGGACGGAAAGGCTCGGCTGGTATTCATCGGGAATTCCCGTGCGGTGGAGGCCGATGACGCCCTGGGACTCCTCACCGGTACGCATCAGCAGGATCGAGCTGACGCCCGTCTCGGTGATCGGGATCTTGTTGCAGGGGTAGATGGGCACGCCCCGCCAGGCGGGCAGGGAGTGACCGCCCACCTGGGCGCTGTCCGGGTAGACGCCCCGGCGGTTGAACTCGCGGGCGATCGCCGCGATGGTGCGCGGGTGGGCCAGCAGGAAGCCCGGGTCCTTCCAGACCGTCGCCAGCAGGTCGTCGAGGTCGTCGGGGGTGGGGGGCCCGCTGCGGGTGTGGATGCGCTGGCCGAGGTCGGCGTTGTGGAGGAGGCCGAATTCGCGGTTGTTGATCATTTCGTGTTCTTGGCGTTCGCGGAGGGCCTCGACGGTGAGTCGCAGCTGCTGTTCGAGCTGGTTCATCGGCTCGTTGTAGAGGTCGGCGACGCGTGTGTGGACCCGCAGCACGGTCTGGGCCACGCTCAGCCCGTACTCGCGGGGCGAGGCCTCGTAGTCCGCGAAGACCCCGGGCAGGGACGGCTCCCCGGAGTGACCGGAGGCGACGTCGATCGCCGACTCCCCGTGCTCGTTGTGGGGGAGGGCCGAGCGGCGGCGATAGGCCTCGATGTGCGCCCGCAGGCCGGGGGAGCCGTCCAGCGCCTCGTGGAAGTCCCCGCGCGGCAGCGTCAGCACCGTACAGGCCGTCACCGCCCGCACCGAGAAGTCCCACTCGCCCGCCTGCTCGGCGGCCAGCGCCTGGTCGCCGACGTACCCGCCGTCGGCCAGGACACCGAGGACGGCCGGCTCGCCGTACTCGCCCTCGTGGAACCTCTCGGCCTTGCCATGGGCGAGCAGCACCACCTCGTCCGCCGGCCGCCCGGCCTCCACCAGCAGCTCACCGGGCCGGAACTCCCGCTGGACGAACCGCCCGGCCAGCGCCTCCAGGACCGCGGGGTCCTCGAAGCCGCGCAGCGGGGGCAGCTCGCCCAGCTCCGCCGGGATGACCCGCACCTCGGCACCGGTCGTGAAGAACTCCACCCGGCCGTCGCCGAGCGTGTGCGTCAGCCGGCGGTTCACCCGGTACGTACCACCGGAGAGCTGAACCCACGGCAGCAGCCGCAGGAGCCACCGTGAGGTGATCCCCTGCATCTGCGGGACGGACTTTGTCGTGGTCGCCAGATTGCGGGCGGCCTCGGTGCCCAGACTCAGCCGCCCGGGTGGATTATCCGTGCCCGCTCCGGTCTCCACTGACGTCGTCATAATCGAATGCCCACCCATCCATTACGGAAGTACCCATTGCGGAACCGTCGGGAATTCCCGCTCGCCCCCATTCGAAGCTAGCAGTGCGAATCGATGGGGGCGATCACTCAAAAGGATGGGATTGAAAGACGATGTCAAGGTCGGATAAAAACGCCGATGCCGTTGGGGACGGGCCGTTCGGCTCCGCCCGACGGATGGTTGCGCACGGTCGGACCGGCTTCTCCCGGGTCCCGGGCGACGAGCGTCGACGAGCCGCCGCCGTCGAGATTGAAGCCGTCGGCGGCCCCCAGCCCCTTCAGGGCCCGGGCCAGCTCCAGCAGGGTCAGCCCGGGACGGTGGGCGGCTCCGCCGTCGAGCGCCAGCAGCAACAGCCGCCGCCCCCGGTCCGCCAGGCCGGCGGCGGTCCGCACGGCGGCGGTCGCCGCGTCCAGCCCCGCGACCGGCCTGCCCCCGCGCAGCAGGGGAAAGCCCCCGATCGCGAAGCGCAGCGACCCCGAACGCCGGGGCCGGAGGTACTCGTCGACCTTCACCCGGTCCCCGACCTTGAGCTTGCGCAGCTGCCGCGCCCCGTCCTCACGCCCCAGCAGCACCACCGAACCGCGCGCGACGGCGCCCCGGCCGGGCCGCTCCGCCACGGCCGCCACCCGGCCCCCGCGCACGGTCAGTTCACGGGTGTCGTCACTGCACGGCGCGCCCCGGTCGGTGTCCGTGCCACAGGTGGCCCGCAGCCGTGACGCCGTGCCCCAGGCCGGGGTGAACGCCCCGATGCCGTCGACCGGGATCGCGTACTGGTTGAAGCCGCTCAGCGGGAACTCGTCGTTCCGAGCGCGCACCGACCCCTCCAGCGTGAGCCGGTCCAGCCGGGCCGTCCGGTCCGCGCCCACGCCCAGCACGTCCTCCGTGGTGCCGCCCGACGGCATCGCCGGGCCGAACCGCTGACCGTCCGGCACCGCCGCCTTCAGATCGTGCCCGCCCGCCACGGCCGGCCCCACCGGCGCGCCCGTGGCGTCCACCCCGGGGTGCTGCGCCTCGGCGATGTTGAAGAAGTCCCCGTTCACCCCGCCGACCGCGCCCCGGTCGGCGGCCATCTTGGACAACCGCTCCCGGGCGCCCACGGCCCCCGGATACAGCAGGTCCACCGACACCCGCCGGTCGCGCAGGTCGACCGTGAGCAGATGCCCGTACGCCGGTCCGTTCGATCCCTTCAGCGAGAACCCCCGATACGTCACCCCGGGCCCCAGCGCGGACGGCGCGCCCAGCTCGGGCGGGGAGAACTCCTCCGTGCCCGCCCACGCCGTGCCGCCCCCGACCAGCGAGACCCATACCACCAGTACCGTCAGAACCGCGCGCAGGCGGCGTCCACGTCTTCCCACTGTCACCCCAGAGGTCCCGTCAACTCTGTCATGGCGCAAGGGACTTAACCATGCCCCGAAAGAACGACAGGGAAAGCTCAGGCGGCGCCCGGCGCAACTCTCGGCCCGGCCCTGTCGAACGGCCCGGTGGGGCCCCGATACTCGCAAGCGTCAGCGCGCGCAGCCCGCCCCTATTCGCTCACCGAGCCACCGGGAGGCAGCCCCATGTCCCGTACGCGCCGATCCGCCGTCCTCGCCCTCGGAGCGGGCCTCGGAGCCGCCCTCGCCGGT
>NZ_JAILXP010000361.1 GCF_020740895.1 Streptomyces sp. UNOB3_S3
GGGCGATGGCGGGGAGGGCGCGGGCGCCGCCGCACCGGCCCGCCCCGCGGCCGCCACGGCCGAGGTGTCGGCCCGTACCGCCCTGCGCACCCCGCAGTTCTGGTGTCTGTGGGTGGTCCTGTGCGCCAACGTCACCGCGGGCATCGGCATCCTGGAGAAGGCCGCACCGATGATCATGGACTTCTTCGCCGAGTCGTCCTCGCCCGTCACGGCCACCGCCGCCGCCGGATTCGTCGGGCTGCTCTCGCTCGCCAACATGCTGGGCCGGATCCTGTGGTCCTCCGTCTCCGACGCCGCCGGCAGGAAGAACGTCTACCGGCTCTACCTCGGCGCCGGCGCGCTGATGTACCTGCTGATCGCGCTGACCGGCGGCTCCTCCAAACCCGTGCTCATCATCTGCGCGGCCGTCATCCTCTCCTTCTACGGCGGCGGCTTCGCCACCGTCCCCGCCTACCTCAAGGACCTCTTCGGCACCTACCAGGTCGGCGCGATCCACGGCCGGCTCCTCACCGCCTGGTCCACCGCCGGCATCCTCGGCCCCCTCATCGTCAACGCCATCGCCGACGCGGGGAAGTCCGCCGGTCACACCGGACCCGGCCTGTACACCACGTCCTTCTTCGTCATGATCGGGGTGCTGGCCCTGGGCTTCGCCGCGAACGAGTTCGTACGCCCCGTCCACCCCCGCCACCACGAACCCACGGATGCGGAAAAGCGCACCGCCGTCGCGCCGGACGAGGGAGTCGCGCTGTGACCACAGGTCGTAAGGCACTGTTCGTCCTCAGCTGGCTGTGGGTCGGAGCCCCCTTCGCCTACGGCGTCTACGAACTCACCCTCAAGCTCCGTCAGTTGTTCACCGGCTGAGCGCCGCCCGCCGGGTCAGGGACATCAGCCAGACCACCCCCAGCAGGGCGACGACGAGCAGCCCGCAGCAGGTCCACGCCCAGGACCCGGCCGTGCTTCTCGTAGGCCCACAGCGTGAAGCAGCCCGGCACGAGGAAACTGCCCGGCAGGATCAGCGTCGGCAACGGGTTCGAGTTCTGCGTGGTGTACGTGACGAAGACGGCGAGCAGCCACAGCACCAGCCCGCCGAGCAGCCACCGCCACCACAGTCCCGGCCGCGGGGCGGCGGAAGGCGCCCGGGGCGGCGGCTTTGGGGCGGGTGCCGGCCGGGGCCCGCCGGGCCGGCCGTTGACGTCGCTCATGGGCGCCGCATCCTTTCAGGCCGTGCCGTCCAGCAGCCGCTTGAGCCGCGCGAACAGCTCGCCGACGGCGGCGTCCGCGGCGGCGGACACCGGGAACGCGTTCAGGAAGCCGTGGATCAGCCCGGCGTAGGTGTGGACGAACACGTCGACACCGGCGTCCCGGAGGGCCCGCGCGTAGGCCAGGCCCTCGTCGCGCAGCGGGTCGTACTCGGCGGTGCCGATGATCGCGGGAGCCAGTCCGGCGAGGCTCCGGGCCCGCAGCGGCGACACCCGCGCCGAGCCGCGCACGGCGGGGTCGTCGCCCGCGTAGAGGTGCTGTATGCCGGCGATGTCCTCGCGGGTGAGCAGATACCCGGAGCCGTTCTCGGCGCGCGAGGGGTACTCGCCGTCGAAGTCGGTCGCCGGGTAGACGAGCAGCTGGGCCGCCAGCGGGCGGCCCTCGTCCCGGAAGGTCTGGGCGATCACGGCGGCGAGGTTGCCGCCCGCGCTGTCCCCGGCCACGGCGAGGCGGTCGCGCCGCGCCCCGTACTCCTTGACGTGGTCGGCGACGTGGTGCGCCACGGCCAGGCAGTCCTCGTAGGGGGCGGGGAAGGGGTGTTCGGGTGCCCGGCGGTAGTGGACGGCGACGACGACCGCGCCGGTGTCCCGGCACAGCCGGCGGGTCACATGGTCGTGGCTGTCGAGGTCGCCGGTGATCCAGCCGCCGCCGTGGAAGTAGAGCACCGTGGGGACCGGGCCCTCGTCCACGGGCCAGTAGATCCGCACGGGGACGTTCCCGGCGGGCCCGGGCACCGCGCCGTTCTGCACGGAGCCGACGTCGATGGGCTCGGCCGGCGCCGTGGCGGCGGACAGCAGCCGCTCGGCCTCGCGCAGCACCTCGGGGTCGGTGGTCCGGACGGGGGCGGCGGTGACGGCGTTCGCCCGGTCGAGGAGGCCGGCGAGATCCGGGTCGAGGGGCATGGGCGGTGCCCTTTCCTTCGGACGGGTGAAATGGACGGGCCCGTCCGGAGGAAAAGTCCCGGGCCGGCGGCCGCAGGCCCGGGAAGGCGCGGACGCGGCGCATGCCGCCATGATGAACGGCGATCACCCCACGGGCCACTCGTGCGGTCCCGATGGTCTATCAGCCGGTGCTGCGGCACGGCATTTCGGGGAAATGAAAAAAGGCGACCCCCGGTGGAGTGGTCGCCTTTACGGGCGGCGCCGGACGGTGCCGGCGCCCGGTTCCCTACGCGGGGCCGTCGACGGTCGCCCTGGGGGCCTTGGCGCGGCGCTTCTTGGCCTGCTGCGGGAGGGGCTGGGCCTCGCGGGAGGCGTCCAGGAACGGCTTCAGGGCCTCCAGGAGCTTCTCCATGGACTCCTTGCCGAGGTCCACCTCACGACGCTCGTGGGTCATGCACGGACGGGTCGCCAGCTTGAAGCTGCCGTCCTCGTTCTGCTCGTCGGTCTCGTATTCCTCGGTGCTCATGACCGGGGCCAGGATCTCGACGGTGAAGACGTCCTCGGTCACCTCGGGATTGAGGTCGTCGTGGAAAATACGCCGCCAGTACGTTGTGATTTCCTGCCCGCCGACCGGAACGGCGACCGGCTCGACGCCCGGTGCTTCCTTTTCGGAATCTTCAACCTGCTCGAACTTGACTGCCATTGGGCACTCCTTTTTCGCGGTGTCGGAGCCAAACGATATAAGAAACAGGCGTGTTGGGCCAATCGGCAAGGCGGGCGGAACCTTTGGGGTGAAGGGGGAATTTCGCCGCCTCCGGGAGGCCCGCCGGACGCCGGCTCCGCCGCCCCGGTGCGGTGCGCGGCCGGGGCGACGGAGCGTCTCTTGTCTTGCGTTCGAGGCGGTATGACGGACCGACAGGCAAGGGCCCGGGGGGGCGGGCCGTCCCTGTCCGTCAGCCCTGGTTCCGCTCCCGCTCGAGCGAGACGCGCACCCGGTCGACCCCGAGGCCGATCTCGTTCTCGTGCGGCACGGGCGGCGGCGTGTCGCGCAGCAGGTTGACCACCGTGTCGAGGTACTTCTGCCGCTCCTCGCGGGACTGCCGGGGCCCGGCCACCCCCGACTGCCAGGAGTCCTCCTTCCAGCGCTCGATGTCCACCTGCTGCTTGACGAACTCCTCGTTGTACTGCCGCGCCCGCTCCAGCAGCGCGTCCCGGACCGCCTTGTCGTAGTGCCGCCGGAGCTGCCCGGGCAGCTTCTCGACGCGCTCCCGGGCCCGCTTCTCGACGCTCCAGGTGAGGATCCTGGAATTGGCCGACACCCGCTCGCGGTCCGCGTCGGTGGCCGCGTCGGCGCGCAGCCCGGCGAAGCGGCGCTCCACCGCGGCGATCTCCTCGGCGGCGTCGTGGAGGATCACGGCCTTCTCGGCCTCCAGTTGCTCCCGCTCGGTCGCGAGGGCGGCTTTGACGAGCCGTTCGAAGCCGTCGGCGCGGAACGCCCGGAAGGCCTCCTCCCACGCCTTGTCCCTTGTCTGCTGGAAGACCGTCACCGAGGGGATCTGGGCCTCCTGCCACTTCTGGCTGAAGTAGCGCGCGCCGTGGACCGTCAGCCCCAGCGGCCACAGCGGGGACACCGTCAGCGCGTCGCCGCCGAGGCAGGCGATCGTGTCCCCGGCGTCCGTCCGGCCGTGCTCGGCGTCGGCCCCGGCCTGTGTCCCGCAGCCCATGAACGGCACGATCGCCGTGATGGCCGCGGCCTTGTCGAGGCTGGTGGTGTCCTGCGCGAACGCGTCGTGCACGCCCTTGGCCCACAGCGCGGCGCCCGTCACCAGAAGGGCCCCCTTGGCGGTGCCGCCGGCGCTCTTCAGCTGCGCCCGGACGCCGGCCTTCGCCGCCGGGGACAGGTTCGTGTAGCCGCGGATGCGGGCGTGCACATCGGCGGGTGTGAGCTTCCGGCCACCGGCCCCGGCCACGTTCAGGGAGTACTTGGCCGCGAGCCGGGCGAAGGCCTCCTCCACCTGCCGGGCCGCCGGCGCCTCCGTGCTCTCCGGCGTACCGGCCCCGGGCCGTTCCCGGTCCACGGGCGGCTTCGCCGTGTTCTCGCCGGGCGGGGTCCCCTCCGGCCGTCCGCCCTCCGGCTCGCCCCGCTCGCACGCGCCGACGGACCGCTTCGACCTGCCGCCGGACGGGCCGGCCTCGCAGACGCCGTGGCCCTCGGGCCACCCCTTGCCGGCCAGCCAGTCGCGCATTCCGGGATTACGGGGGTCGTCGACCCCCACGATGAACAGGTATTCGCGCGGGATGTCGCCCTCGTAGGCCCAGGCGCCGTTCGTGGACTTCCCGCCGAGCTTCCCGTTGTCGCCCTTGAGATTGCCGCGGCCCAGCAGACCGCCCTGTTCCTTGAGCTCGTTCCACCGGATCTTCACACGCACGGCGCTGCCGCGCGCCTCGATCTCGTTGGCGCCCTCGACGCCCTTCGCCGTGGTCGAGTCCCACATGAACACATGCTGGTGGTGGCCGAGTTTCACGCTTCCCGGCGCCAGCTCGACCCCGCGGTGCTCCGCGGTCTGGAGGCCGCTTTCGTGAAGCGTCCGCCGGAGGCCGTCGAGCCCCGCGCTCTGTTTGTCCACGGCTATGTGCGTGTATTCGGGAGCCATGACCTGCCGGCTCACGCCCCCGTTCTCCGGCCCCGCCGGCGGGGCCGCCTCGGCGACGGCCGCGCCGGTCACCGTGAGGACCACGGCCGTCGCCACCGCCGTCATCGCCGTACGCCGCAGGGCGGAACGCCCCGTCCGATTGCTCATCGTTCCCCTTCTTCAGTCCACGACAGCGGCACCGGAATCCCTTTCGTGGTGCCCCCGTCCTTCGGGAGCCGCCGAGGCAGGAAAGGGCCCACGACGGCCAGGGCAGGCGGCCGTCGTGGAATTCCCGGTGCGGACTTCAGAATTCACGCCGGGTGTGACCGGCGGTAACGGCCGAATGGCCAATGATCGGATACCTCTCAGGGCCCATTTCCCCCGCCGGTCGGCGGGGGTCACGGCACCCATGGGGGGATACGCGCCCAGGAGGGGGACCCGCGACGACGCCTCGCGCTCACGCGACGGTCAGCCGCCAGAGCGAGGTGACCTCCCCGGCGCGCGCCGCGTGGAAGGGGTCCGCCGTGTCCCGTGCGCGGGGATGCCGGGGCCGGGTGCCGGTCCGGTCCACCACCCGCAGCCCCGCGCCCCCGATACGGGCGAGCAACTCGCCCCGCGTCCTGAGCCCCAGCCGCTCGGCCAGGTCGGACAGGACGAGCCACCCCTCCCCGCCGGGTGCGAGGCGGGAGGCGAGCCCGTCCAGGAAGGCGTGGAGCATCCCGCCGCCCGGGTCGTAGACGCCCTGCTCGACGGCGGAGGCGGGCCGGCCCGGAAGCCAGGGCGGATTGCAGACGACGACGTCGGCACGGCCGTCCGGGAACAGCCCGGGCGCGTCCATGACGTCGACGCGCCCGGCGAGCCCGAGCCGGCGGGCGTTCTCCCGGGCGCAGGCCAGCGCGCGCGGGCTGATGTCCGTGGCCACGACCCGCTCGACGCCCCGGTGCGCCAGGACGGCGGCGAGCACCCCCGTCCCCGTGCCGAGGTCGAACGCCGTCCGCCGGCCGGCCCGTCCACGCGCCGGGGCCGGGAGCGGTGCCCGTGCGACCAGGTCGACGTACTCGCCCCTGACGGGCGCGAACACCCCGTAGTGCGGATGGATACGCGCGCCGAGCGCCGGCACCTCCACCCCTCTCCGGCGCCACTCGCGCGCCCCGAGCACGCCCAGCAGCTCGGTGAGGGAGACGGCCGTCGCCCCGCGCGGCGGCCCGTACGCCTCCGCGCACGCCTGACGCGTGTCGGGAGCCCTGCGCAGGCTCAGGGAGTGGTCGTCCTCCAGCAGCACGAGCAGCCGGCCGAGCACCCGGGCCCGGTGCCCGCGGGCCCGGCGGTGCAGCAGGAAGGACCGGGCGGGATCGTCGTCCGGCCGGGGAGCCTTCCGGTCGACGCGGCGGCCCATGGCCCGCAGCAACTGGCGGGCGTTGTGGAAGTCACCGCGCCACAGCAGTGCCGTGCCTTCGCAGGCCAGCCGGTGGGCGGTGTCCGCTGTCATCCGGTCGTCCACGACCACGACCCGGTCGGGCGGCGGGGTCGCGTTCTCGGAGTGCCAGCGGGCGGAGAAGGGGGTGCGGTACTCGGTCCAGTGGATCGTGGACACGGGGGACTCCTCGTGATCGAACGCGCAAGGGGCACGACGAGCACTTCGACGAGGAGCGGGAGGAGGGCGGCCCGTGCCGGGCACGGGCGGGCGTGTCAGGGCAGGCCGGGCTACCGCTCCCGCGTCGAAGCGCGAGAGGGGACGTCGCCGAGAACCATGCCGAGTGTCACGATCAGCCCTTTCCTGAGGTGTCGTCAGAGGCTCGCACGGACGTCCGCACGTGGGCAAGCGATTTCGCCCGCAGGCGCGCGCCGATGGCGATCGCGGCGCAGGCCAGGACCGCCGGGGCCGTCGTCAGAAGCGTCACGGTGTTCACGCCGAGGCCCGCGCGTTCACCGAGGAGGAAGCCGGTGAGGAGGGAGAGCACCATGTTGTTCCCGGCGTGCGCCAGGGACACCACCCATACGCTGCCGGAGCGGTCGTAGAGCCAGCCGAGCAGCGCCTCCTGGAACAGGAACGACACCGTCCAGACAGCCAGCCCCAAGGGCACGTCGGTGAACTCGATGTAGCCGGTGAACGCCAGCGGATAGTGCCACACCGCCCAGATCAGCCCGGTCGCCACCGTGGCCCGCACCGGACGCCCCGGGAACAGCCGCTGCCTGAGGAAGGAGGTCCAGCCGAACTCCTCACCCCCGTAGACGGGTGTCAGGAGCGGGACGACCACCATGAGCAGCGGGACGAACACCCAGGCCGGCAGCCCGCCGGCGAGGTCCGCGAGTGCGGCGGGGCCGGGCACCCGCCACCCCAGCGCCCACCCCAGCGCCCAC
>NZ_JAILXP010000362.1 GCF_020740895.1 Streptomyces sp. UNOB3_S3
ACCGGGACGCCGACCCGGACCGGCCCACCCTCGTGCCCGTACCGCGCACCGAGCGGATGCCGCTCTCCCCGGCCCAGAAGCGGCTGTGGTTCATGTACCGCCTCGAAGGCCCCAGCCCCACCTACAACATCCCGCTGCTGCTCACCCTCACCGGCCCCGTCGACCAGGACGCGCTGCGCCTCGCCCTCGCCGACCTCGCCGAGCGCCACGAGACGCTGCGCACCCTCTACCCGGCCCTCGACAACGAGCCCCACCAGCTGATCCTCACCCCCGAGCAGGCCCGCCCCGAGCTGCGCGTCGCACCGCTCGACGCCGACCTCGCCGAGGCCGTGCGCCACTCCTTCGACCTGGCAGAAGAACTCCCGCTGCGCGTCACCCTCTTCTCGGACGGCGGCGAGCGGCACACCCTGCTGCTCCTGCTCCACCACATCGCCGGCGACGGCGCCTCCACCACCCCCCTCGCCCGCGACCTCGCCGCCGCCTACACCGCCCGCGCGGCCGGCCGGGCCCCCGGCGCGGCCCCCCTGACCGTCCAGTACACCGACCACACGGCCTGGCAGCAGCGGCTCCTCGGCACCGCCGACGCGCCGACCCCCGCCGCCGTCCGCATGCTCGACCACTGGAAGGCGGCCCTCGCCGGCCTGCCCGACCAGCTCGAACTCCCCACCGACCGGCCGCGCCCCGCCATCGCCTCCACCGCGGGCGCCACCGTGCCCTTCGAGCTCGGCCCCGAGGCCCACGCGGCGCTCGCCGCGCTCACCCGCGCGAGCGGCACGAGCGTCTTCATGGCCGTCCAGGCCGCCCTCGCCGCCCTCCTCACGCGCTACGGCTGCGGCACCGACATCCCGCTGGGCACCCCCGTCGCCGGACGCGACGACGACACCACCGCCGACCTCGTCGGCTTCTTCGTCAACACCCTCGTCCTGCGCACCGACACCTCCGGCGACCCCACCTTCCGCGCCCTCCTGGAGCGCGTCCGCACCACCACGCTGGCCGCCCACGAGCATGCCGACCTGCCCTTCGACCGGCTCGTCGAGGAGCTCAACCCGCCCCGCTCGCTGGCCCGCCACCCCCTCTTCCAGGTGATGCTCGCCTGGCAGTCGATGCCCGACGCCGCCTTCGCCATGGGACCGGACCTCGCCGCGCGGATGACCGCGATGCCCACCGGCACCGCGAAGTTCGATCTCACCCTCAACGCCGGCGAGCGGCCCGGCGGCGGCATATCCGGCTTCCTGGAGTTCCGCACCGACCTCTTCGACACCGCCACGGCGGAACGTCTCTCCGCCCACCTCACCCGGCTGCTCACCGCCGCCGCGACCGACCCCGACACCCCCGTCGGCCGCCTGGCGCTCCTCGACGAGGCGGAGCTGCACCGCTCCCTCGTCGAGTGGAACGCGGGCGAGGACACGAGCGTCCCCGAGCGGCGCACCCTCGTCGAGCTGTACGAGGACGCCGCCCGCCGCCACCCCGGCCGTACGGCCGCGACCTGCGACGGCGCGTCCCTCACCTACGCCGAGCTGTCCGCCCGCGCCAACCGCCTGGCCCGGCTGCTCGCCGGACGCGGCATCGGCCCCGGCGCCATCGTCGCCCTCGCCCTGCCGCGCTCCCTGGAGCTCGTCACCGGTCTGCTGGCCGCCGCCAAGTGCGGCGCCGCCTACCTCCCCATGGACCCGGACTACCCGGCCGACCGGCTCGCCTACATGCTCGCCGACGCCGCCCCGGCCGCCGTCGTCACCGACACCGCGACCGCCGCCCGGATCCCGGCGCACGACCTGCCGGTCGTCCTCGTCGACGGCACCGACGCCGACGCGTACGCGACCGCCGACCTCACCGACGCCGACCGCACCCGCGCCCAGCGCCCCGGCGACGCCGCCTACGTCATCTACACCTCGGGCTCCACCGGCCGCCCCAAGGGCGTCCCCGTCACCCACCACAACGTCACCCGGCTGTTCTCCGCCACCGACCACTGGTTCGGCTTTGACGAGAACGACGTGTGGACCCTCTTCCACTCCTACGCCTTCGACTTCTCCGTCTGGGAGATGTGGGGCGCGCTGCTGCACGGCGGCCGGCTCGTCGTCGTCCCCCACCTCGTCAGCCGCGACCCGGCCGCCTTCCTCGGCCTGCTCGCCGACGAGGGCGTGACCGTCCTCAACCAGACGCCGTCCGCCTTCTACCAGCTGATGGCCGCGGACTCCCAAAGGGACAAGGGTACGAACCCCGGCCACGAACTGGCCCTGCGGTATGTCGTCTTCGGCGGCGAGGCCCTCGAACTCGGCCGCCTCGACGACTGGTACGCCCGCCACGCCGACGACGCGCCGACGCTCGTCAACATGTACGGCATCACCGAGACCACCGTGCACGTCTCGTACATGGCCCTCGACCGGGCGAGCGCCGCCGCCGGCACCTCCAGCACCATCGGCGTCAACATCCCCGACCTGCGCGTCTACGTCCTCGACCCGTACCTCCAGCCCGTGCCGCCCGGCGTCACCGGCGAGATGTACGTCGCGGGCGAGGGCCTGGCCCGGGGCTACCTCGGCCGGCACGCCCTCACGGCGGAACGATTCGTCGCCGACCCCTTCGCCCATCTCTTCGGCGAGTCCGGCAGCCGGATGTACCGCTCCGGCGACCTCGCCCGCCGCCGCCCCGACGGCACCCTCGAGTACTTCGGCCGCGCCGACCACCAGGTGAAGATCCGCGGCTTCCGCATCGAGCTCGGCGAGATCGAGGCCGTCCTCGCCGACCACCCCGCCGTCGCCGACGCGGCCGTCGTCGTCCGCGAGGACACCCCCGGCGACAAGCGCCTCGTCGCCTACGCCGTCCCCACCCGCGCTCTCACCCCGGCCGAGCTCCGCGACCACACCCGCGGCGAACTCCCCGGCCATATGGTCCCCTCCGCCGTCGTCCTCCTCGACCGGCTGCCGCTGACCGCCAACGGCAAGCTCGACCGCAAGGCCCTCCCGGCCCCCGACCTCGCCACCGCCGTCACCGAGGGACGCGCCCCGCGCGGCCCCCGCGAGGAACAGCTCTGCGCGATCTTCGCCGACGTCCTGGGCCTTCCCCGGGTCGGCGTGGACGACAACTTCTTCGACCTGGGCGGCCATTCGCTGCTCGCCGTGCGCCTCGCCGGACGGGTCAAGGAGGCCCTCGGCACGGACACCGGCATCGGCACGGTCTTCCAGGCCCCGACCCCGGCCGCGCTGGCCGCCGCCCTCGATACCGAGGCCGGGACCACCGACGCCCTGGACGTCCTGCTGCCCCTGCGCCCGGCGAAGGACGGCGACAAGGCACCGCTGTACTGCGTCCACCCCGCCGGCGGCCTGAGCTGGTGCTACGCCGGACTCATCCGCCACCTCCCCGCCGACGTGCCGATCTACGGCCTCCAGGCCCAGGGCGTCGGCCCCGCCACGGCCGCCGAGCCGCTGCCCGCCACCCTGGAGGAGCTGGCCGCCCACTACGTCGACCGGCTCCGCGAGGTGCGGCCGGAGGGCCCGTACCGGCTGATGGGCTGGTCCACCGGCGGCATCATCGCCCAGGCCATGGCCACCCGGCTCCAGGACCTCGGCGCGGAGGTCGAACTGCTCGCCATCCTCGACGCCTACCCCGCCGAGGGCTTCCGCGAGCTGCCCGTGCCCGACCAGGCCGAGGCCCTGGAGGCGCTGCTCACCATGGGCGGCCACGGCCCCGACAGCCTGGAGGGCAGGCCGCTGGAGCTGGAGAACGTCATCGAGGTGCTGCGCCGCGAGGGCTCCCCGCTGGCCAGCCTCGACGACGCCACCTTCGACGCCCTCAACCGCACCTACCTCAACACCAACCACCTGGTGCGCGCCTTCGACCACCGCGTCTTCAAGGGCGACGTGCTCTTCTTCCGGGCCACCGTCGACACCATCGACGACACCCTCACCCCCGACACCTGGACCCCCTATGTGACCGGGCGGATCGACAACACCAATGTCGCCTGCTCGCACAAGGACATGACCCTGCCCGAACCGATCGCGCACATCGCGAGCGTCATCGCCGACCGCCTTCAGAACCTGGAGAACTGACCCCATGAGCGACGCACCCGCCAACCCCTTCGACGGCGACGGAGAGTTTCTCGTCCTCGTCAACGCCGAGGGGCAGCACAGCCTCTGGCCGGGCTTCGCCGGCGTGCCCGAGGGCTGGACGACCGTCCACGGGCCCTGCGCCCGGCAGTCGGCCACCGACTGGATCACCGAGAACTGGACCGATCTGACCCCGGTCTCCGCCCGGTGAGGGGGCTCCCTCCGCGCATCGCCGTCGTGGTCGTCTACACGGCGGCGATGTGCATGAACGGGCTCGACTCCACCATCGTCAACCCGGCGCTGCTCACCATCGCCCGGGACTTCGGCGAACCGGTGTCGGCGGCCAACACCGTCGAGGTGGCCTTCCTCGTCGCGCTCGCCGTGGCCCTGCCCGTCGCGGGCTGGCTCGGCGACCGCTTCGGCACCAAGAAGGTCTTCCTCGGCGCGCTGGCCGTCTTCACGGCGGCCTCCGCGGTCTGCGGACTGGCCCAGGACCTGCCGACGCTGGTCCTCGCGCGCGTCGTCCAGGGCATCGCGGGCGGGCTGCTGACGCCCGTCGGCATGACCCTGCTCTTCCGGGCCTTCCCGCCGCACGAGCGGATGAAGCTGTCCAAGGTGCTCATCGTGCCGACCGCGCTGATGCCCGCGCTCGGCCCGCCGCTCGGCGGCTTCCTGACCGAGCACCTGTCCTGGCACTGGCTGTTCTTCGTGAACGTGCCGATCGGCGCGGCCGCCGTGCTCCTCGGCGTGCTGGGGCTGACGGAGCACACGGAAGGATCCGAGGGCTTCGACCTGACGGGCTTCCTGCTGGCGACCCCCGCGCTGGGCCTGCTCACCTACGCGCTGGGCTTCGGCCCCGCGCACGGCTGGACCACGCCGCCGGTCCTGGTCTCCGGCGTGCTCGGGCTCGTGCTGCTGGCCTCGGGTTGCGTCCACCTGCTCAGGGCGCGCACGCCCCTGCTGGAACTGCGGCTGCTCGCCGACAAGGTGTTCGCGTCCGCCACGGTCCTCGCGCTGGTCACCTCGGCCGGGCTGATGGGCGTGCTCTTCGCGTTCCCGCTGCTCTACCAGGCCGCGCTGGGCGCCTCGGCCCTGGACGCCGGGCTGAGCGTCTTCCCGGAGGCGCTCGGGCTGATGCTGGCCTCCCAGGTGGCCGACCGGCTGATGCCCCGCCTCGGGCCCCGGTGGCTCGCCGTGCCCGCCCTGCTGCTGGCGACGGCGGTCTTCGGCGCGCTGGCCGTGCCGGGCGTGGCCGAGAACGCGTGGGCCGTGCGGGCGCTGATGTTCTGCGTGGGCCTGGTGCTGGGGACGGCCGTGCTCACCGTGCAGATCGCCGGGTTCGCGGACGTGCCGCCCCCGGCCATGGGCCAGGCCATGGGCCTGTTCACCATCGTGCGCACCCTCGGCGGCGCGCTCGGCATCGCGGCCGTCGCCGCGGTGATCTCCGCCTGGGGCGGCTCCGGCACCCATGAGGCGGACCCGGCCCCGTACCGGGCCGCCATCGCGGTCACCGCGGGCCTCGTCGCGCTCGGCACGCTGTGCGCGCTGCGGATGCCCAAGGAGGCCCCGGCGCCCCCGCCCTTCGACGACGAGCCGCAGGACGAGGGACTGCCGGCGGCGGCCTGACACCGAAGAAGCCCCCCACACGCCGCGCGTGGGGGGCTTTCTCGTTGCTCGCTGCTCTACCTTCCCAGTAGCCCCACGAGGCCGTCGGCGAGGCCGCCGCGCCAGCAGGCGTAGTCGTGGCCGCCGTTGAACTCGCGGTAGTCCACGTCGTAGCCGCGCGCCTGGAGCACGTCGCGCAGGTGGCGGTTCTGCGGGAGGAGCATCCACTCCTGGAGGCCCACCTCCAGATGGAAGCGGACGGGCAGCTTCTCGCGCGTCGCGAACTGCCGGGTCAGCCACTCGCTGCCGCCGTCGAACTCGGTCCCGTCCGGCCACCAGAAGGAGCCCGACTGCGACAGCGCGTTCCCGAACCGGTCCGGTCGACGGAAGGAGGCGAACGCTGCCGTAAGGCCGCCCGCGCTCTGCCCCGCGACGACCGTACGGGCCGGGTCGCCCGTCACCCCGTACTCCCGCGCCGCCCACGGCAGCAGCACGTCCGCCAGCCAGTCGACGAACTCCTCGCTGCAGCTGAGGTCGGCCATCCGCCGGTCGCGGCCCATGGTCTCCACCATCAGGGTCACGGTCGGGGGGATCCGGCCGTCATGGTGGAGATTGTCCAGCGTCGCCCCGAAGTCCAGCACCGGGCCCCACATCTCGCCGTCCAGCAGCACGGCGACGGAGTACGGGCCGTCGTCCGGTGCGTGCCCGGCGGGGAGATGCACGCTCACACGCCGCCCGTCGGCCTCCGCGGCGACACGGGCGCCGCGCGCCGCGGCGGCGCGGGCAGCGGCCCACGCCTGGGCCGGCGCGTCGGGCAGCTCCAGCACGGAGGACGGGTTGCGGCCGTCACGGGCCGCGAGCGAGGGCCCCGCGGCCAGCGGATCGGGCAGCGCCTCGTCCAGCACGCGCAGCCAGCTGCGCCGGTCGGTGCGCAGGGCGTCCTCGCGGGAGCCGCGGTGCACGGAGAACTGGTACGAGGCCCGGTGATCCGCCCGCAGCCGGTGACTGATCGCCCACACATCGGTGCCGGGCACCCTCGCCATGAGGTGAGGGGCGAGGTCGCGGGCGTGCCGGTCCTTGTCGGTGACGGTGTGGAGCAGGGCGAGGACGTGGGCGGCGGGGTCGGCGGGGTCGTCGCGCCAGAGGAAGGTGACGAGGCGCCAGGCGTCGTTCCCTTCGGGGTCGGGTTCGACGAGGGGGGTGCCGTGCGCCGCGACGCGCTTCCAGAAGGCGTCAACGGTGCCGGGCTCGCCGGCCGCCGCGGCCAGCTCCCGCAGTATCGGGCTCTGCGTGTCCACGTGACTTCCTTTCGGTGGCAGGTTGCCGTGGGGGGAGGAGGAGGCCCCGGTCCCGCCCTTTCACCGTTTCCGAGGGGGCTGCCGCCCCCTCGAACCCCCGCTGGGCTGATCGGGGGTCCGGGGGCGGAGCCCCCG
>NZ_JAILXP010000363.1 GCF_020740895.1 Streptomyces sp. UNOB3_S3
AGGGGGCGGAGGGTGGCGTAGGCGTCGGTGTCCCCGACGAGGATGCCGCCGAGCAAGGAGCCGTCGGGGCCGAGGACCAGTTTCTTGTAGACGCCGGCCCGGCTGTTGGCATAGGTGACGTCCAGGGCGCCGTCGGTGGTGCCGTGGGCGTCGCCGAAGCTGGCCACGCCGACGCCGAGAAGCTTGAGCTGGGTGGAGGTGTCCGCTCCGGTGAACTCCCCGGGCTCGTCGCCCGAGATGGCGCGGGCGGCGGTCTCGGCCATGGCGTAGCCGGGGGCGACGAGTCCGTAGACACGGCCGTCGACGGCCAGGGCGCATTCGCCGATGGCGAAGACGTGCGGGTCGGCGGTGCGGCAGCGGGCGTCGACGACGATGCCGCCGCGTTCGCCGACGGGCAGGCCGCAGTCCCGGGCGAGCCGGTCCTGGGGCCGGACGCCCGCCGAGAAGACGACGAGGTCGGTGGGGAAGCCGGTGCCGTCGGAGAGGGTCAGGGCGCTGACGCGTCCGTCGGGGCCCGTCTCGACGGCCTGGGCGCCGGCGCTCGTGTGCACGGTGACGCCGAGGTCCTCGATCTTCCGGCGGAGCAGCGCGCCACCGGCGTCGTCGATCTGAAGGGCCATCAGCCGGGGGGCGAATTCGACGACGTGGGTGTCCAGGCCCAGGGCGCGCAGGGCTCCGGCTGCCTCCAGGCCGAGGAGGCCACCGCCGATGACGGCGCCGGTGCGGGCGCGGGCGGCGTCCGCCCGGATGGCGGCGACGTCCTCGAGGGTGCGGTAGACGTGGCAGCCGTCGGCGTCGTGGCCGGGGACGGGCGGGACGAAGGGGTAGGAGCCGGTGGCGAGGACGAGGGTGTCGTAGGGCACGCGGGCGCCGGAGGCGGTGGTGACGGTGCGGGCCGGGCGGTCGACGGCGACGGCCGCCTCGCCCAGGCGCAGGTCGATGCCGTGGGTGGTGAGGAAGTCCGGCGGGCACAGGGACAGTTCGCCATCGGTGGTGCCGGTGAAGGCCGAGGTGAGGTGGACGCGGTCGTAGGCGGGCCGGGACTCGGCCGCGAGGACGGTCACCTCGAAGCGCCCGGCCGCGCCGGTCCGCTCGTGGAGGGCCTCCAGGAAGCGCTGGCCGACCATGCCGTGGCCGACGAGGACCAGCCGGTGCGGGGCGGAGGTGGACTGCGGGGGCGTCACGCGCGGGCTCCTTCGGGTATGAGCAGGTACGAGGGGTCTGCGGGCAGGGGTTCGTCCCGGTGCCAGGCGAGCCCGATGTCGCCCGAGGCGGTGAGGTCGCCCAGGAGGACGCCGGCGACGAGCCGGTCGCCGCGCAGGACGAGCGTGGTGGAGCTGCCGCGCGTGGTGTCGGAGTAGCGCAGCACGTCGTGGCCGGGGGCGTGTTCGGCGGTCATGTCGCCGAACGCGGCGAGCTGGAGGGGACCCGCGGAGAGCCGGGTCAGGGTGCGGGTCGCGGTGCAGCGGGCGCCGGGGTCCGTGCCCGCGAGGCGGGCGGCGAGCACGTCGGCCTGGGCCCAGGCGGGTCCGGTCAGTCCGTGGACGACGCCCCGGTGCTCGGCGCAGTCGCCGATGGCGTGGACGCCGGGGGCCGAGGCGGCCAGGTGGTCGTCGACGACGATGCCGTGGCGTACGCGCAGCCCCGCCGCCCGCGCCAGCGCGGTGCGGGGCCGTACGCCGCAAGCGAGCAGGACGAGGTCGGTCTCCAGTTTCGTGCCGTCGGCGAGTTCGACGGCCTGGACGTGGTCGGTGCCGTGGAGGGTGACGGGGTGGGCGGCGAGGTGGGTGCCGACGCCGAGGGCGGCGAGCTGTCCGTGCACCAAGTGCGCCGACCGGCCGTCGAGATGACGTTCCATCAGCCAGGCGCCCCGGTGGACGATCGTGGTGGGCGTGCCGAGCGCGGCCAGGGCCCGGGCGGCGCCGACGCCGAGCACTCCCCCGCCGATGACGACGGCGTGCGTGGCGCGGCGGGCGGCGTGGGCCAGGGCCCGGCTGTCGGCGAGCGTGCGCAGGACGTGGACGCCGTCGGTGGGCCGGCTGTCGCGCGGGCCCCGCAGGGGCGGCAGGACGGGGGCGGCTCCGGTGGCGAGGACCAGGGTGTCGTAACGCTCGGTGGTGCCGTCGGCCAGGGTGAGGGAGCGGGTGGCGGGGGCGACGGCCGTGACCCGGGTGCCGGTGCGGAGGATGGCGCCCCCGGCCAGGGGCAGGCCGATGCCGTCGGGGTCGTAGCGGCCGGTGAGGACGTCGGCGAGGAGGGTGCGGTTGTAGGGCGCGTCCGGCTCCGCGCCGTACAGCGTCACCTCCACGGCGCCGGGGGGTGTGCGGGCGAGGAGTTGCTCGGCGAAGCGGGCGGCGGCCATGCCGGCGCCGACGACGGCGACGCGCCGGGTGGTCGTGCTGGTGGTCGTGCTGGTGGTCGTGCTGGTGTTCATGGGCGGGCCTCGGCTTCGGCGGCCTTCTCCACCCGTACCGCGCAGACCTTGAACTCGGGCATGCGCGACTGGGGGTCCAGGGCGGGGTTGGTGAGGGTGTTGGCGCGGCCGGGTCCGTCCCAGTGGAAGGGCATGAAGACGGTGTCGGGGCGGATGGCGGCGGTGATCCTGGCGGGGGCGAGGGCGCGGCCGCGCCTGCTGGTGACGGCCAGGACGTCGCCCTCGCCGACGCCGAGGCGCTCGGCGAGGTGGGGGTGGAGCTCGACGAACGGGCCGGGGGCGGCGGCGTTGAGCTCGGCGACCCGGCGGGTCTGGGCGCCGCTCTGGTACTGGGCGGTGACCCGGCCGGTGGTCAAATGCAGCGGGTAGGCGGGGTCGGGCTCCTCGGCCTGCGGCCGGTGGCCGGCATCGGCGAACCGGGCCCGGCCGTCGGGGGTGGCGAAGCGGTCGAGGAACAGCCGTGGCGTGCCCGGGTGCGCGGGGTCGGGGCAGGGCCAGAAGACGCCGTTCTCGGCGCGGATACGGGCGTAGTCGATGCCCGCGTAGTCGGCGGCGCCGCCCGCCGAGGCCCGGCGCAGCTCGTCGAAGACCTCCTGCGGGTCGTCGGGGAAGCCGCAGGTGGTGCCCAGGCGCGCGGCGAGGTCCTTGAGGACCGTGAGGTCCGTGCGGACCCCGGGGGGCGGGGGAACGGCCGCCTGGCGGAGGATGACCCGGCCTTCGAGGTTGGTGGTGGTGCCGGTCTCCTCGGCCCACTGGGCGGCGGGCAGGACCACGTCGGCCAGCTCGGCGGTCTCGGAGAGCACGACGTCGCTGACGGCGAGGAAGTCCAGCGCCCGGAGCCGCTCGGTGACATGGGCGGCGCGGGGCGCGGAGACGACCGGGTTGGAGCCCATGACCAGCAGGGCCCGTACGCCGTCGGGGGTTCCGGCGCGGTCGAGGAGCTCGTAGGCGGAGAGGCCGGGTCCGGGCAGGGTGTCGGGGTCGACGCCCCAGACGGCGGCGACGTGGGCGCGGTCGGCGGGGTCCGTCAGGGAGCGGTAGCCGGGGAGCTGGTCGGCCTTCTGCCCGTGCTCGCGGCCGCCTTGCCCGTTGCCCTGGCCGGTCAGGCATCCGTAGCCGCTGCCGGGGCGGCCGGCCTTGCCGGTGGCCAGGCACAGGTTGATCCAGGCGCGGACGGTGTCGGTGCCCTTGCTGTGCTGTTCGCTGCCGCGCGCGGTGAGGACCATGCCGGTGCCGGCCCCGGCGAACATCCGCACGGCCTCGCGCAGTTGTGAGACCGGCACCCCGGTGATCTGTTCCACCCGTTCGGGCCAGTGGGCCATGGCGGTGGCCCGGGCCCCCTCGAAGCCGGTGGTGCGGGCGGCGATGAAGTCCTTGTCGAGATGGCCGTCGGCGATCACCAGGTGCAGCATCCCCAGGGCGAGCGCCAGATCGGTGCCGGGGACCGGGCGCAGGTGGAGGTCCGCCTGCTCGGCGGTGCGCGTCCGGCGCGGGTCGATGACGATCAGCCGGCCGCCGGCCTCGCGCATGCGGGTGAAGTAGCGCAGCGCGGGCGGCATGGTCTCGGCGGGGTTGGCCCCGACGAGGACGACGCAGCCGGCCGTCGCGATGTCCTCGACCGGAAAGGGCAGGCCTCGGTCGATGCCGAAGGCCGCGCGGTGGGCGGCGGCGGCCGAGGACATGCAGAAGCGGCCGTTGTAGTCGATGTTCGGGGTGCGCAGGGCCACGCGGGCGAACTTGCCCAGCAGATACGCCTTCTCATTCGTCAGCCCGCCTCCGCCGAACACGCCGACGGCCGGGCGGCCATGGCGTTCGGCGGCACGCCGGAGGCCGGTGGCCACCCGGTCCAGGGCCTCGTCCCAGGACGCCTCGCGCAGCCGCCCGTCGCCTGGGTCGCGGACCAGGGGCGCGGTCAGGCGGACGGCACGGGCGAGGAGGGCGGGCGCGGTGCGGCCCTTGCCGCACAGGGCGCCCTGGTTGACGGGGAATCCGGGGCGTTCCTCGACGTCGACCGGCGGGCCGGCGGGCGGCGTGCCGCCGGGGCCGGCGGGCCGCGGCCGCAGTCGCATGCCGCACTGCAACGCGCAGTAGGGGCAGTGGGTGTCGGTCGGAGTCATGGGCCCGAGCATTGGTCCCGGCCGTTACACGGCCGGATCCGGGGTGTTGCGGCCATGGCACGAATTCCTCACGCCCCGGACGTGGCCGTGTGATGTCCGTGGCATCCGCATTTAACATACGCCGGGCAATTGCTGATGCCACCATGACAGCGCCGCAACTCGCCGGTAACAAACCGCCGGAAACCTGAGCCCATGAGTACGGGGAACACGACCGCCGGCCCGGACACCGGGGCGGTGGGACCGCTGACGGGTTTCACGATCGGGGTGACGGCCGACCGGCGCCGCGAGGAGCTGGTGGCACTGCTCGTGCGCCGCGGCGCCCGCGTCGTCGAGGCGCCCGCCCTGCGCATCATGCCACTCGGTGACGACGCCGCGCTGCGCCGCGCCACCGAACGCTGCCTGGAGGCGCCGCTGGACTACGTCGTCGCCACGACGGGCGTGGGCTGGCGCGGCTGGATGAGCGCCGCCGAGGGTTGGGGGACGGCCGACGCGCTGCTGGGCGCGTGCCGGGGCGCCACGGTCGTCAGCCGGGGCCCGAAGGCCACCGGCGCGGTGCGGGCCTGCGGTCTGGCGGAGGCGTTCGCGCCCGGGACCGAGGCCAGCCACGAGGTGCTGACGTGGCTGCTCGCCCGGGATCTCGGCGGCCGCCGGGTCGCGGTCCAGGAACACGGGGCGCCGCTGCCGGAGTTCACGGCCGCGCTGCGCGAGCGGGGCGCGGAGGTGATCGAGGTCCCGGTCTACCGATGGGGGCCTCCGGAGGATCCGGGCGCGGTCCGCCGCCTCGTGGAGGCCACCACGCGCGGGGAGGTGCACGCGCTGACGTTCACCAGCGCCCCGGCCGCCGTGGCGCTGCTGGAGGCTGCCGCCGCGGCCGGGCAGCGGGAACGGTTCCTGGCCGCGCTGCACGACGACGTGGCGGCGTTCTGCGTGGGCCCGCTGTGCGCGCAGCCCCTGCTGGAGGCGGACGTTCCGGTGCACTGCCCGGAGCGGAGCCGGCTCGGCGCGCTCGTCCGGACGCTGGAGGACGCCCTGTCCCGGAGCGGCCGCCGCGACCTCCGCCCCGCGCCGGACCGCCTGGTGCTCCAGGGCAACGCGCTCCTCGGCGACGGCGCCCCGGTGTGGCTGCCGCCGTTGCAGGCCGCGGTGCTGCGCGCCCTCGCCGAGCGCCCCGGCCAGGTGCTCAGCCGCACCGAACTGCTCGTCCGCGCCTGGCCGGACGGCCGCGCCGACCGGCACGCCGTCGACATGTCCATCGCCCGCCTCCGCAGGGCCCTGGGCCGCCACGCGACCCTGGTCCGCACGGTCCCGAAGCGGGGCTACGCGCTGGCGGGGGCGTGATGAACGGCCCCGCGCCCGTCCTCGTCGCCGCCGCGCACGGCACCCGGGACCCGGCCGGGGTGCGGACCGTGCGGCTGCTGCTGGAGCGGGTGCGGGCGGCGCGGCCTGGGCTGCGGGTGGAGTGCGGGTTCCTGGGGCTGGCCCCGCCCGCGCTGCCGGATGTGCTCGACCGGGTGGCCGGGCCCGTGGTGGTCGTGCCCGTGCTGCTCGGGCCCGGGTACCACGTCCGTGTCGACATCCCCGCCGTACTGGACGCAGCGGGCGCCGGTCACCGGGCCGTGACGGCCCCCGCGCTGGGCCCGGACCCGCTGCTCGCCGAGGCCCTGTGCGGACGGCTGCGCGAGGCGGGCTGGCACGGCCGGACGCCCGGCGCGGCCGTGGTGCTGACGGCCGCCGGGTCCCGGGACCCGGCGGCGACGGCGGCCACGCGCGCCACGGCCGGGCTGCTGAGCGCGCGGCTGGGCGCGCCGGTCGTCCCCGCGCACCTCGGCGGGCCGCTGCCCCCGCCCGCCGAGGCCGTCGCCGCGCTGCGGCGGCGCGGCCGCCCCGGGCCGGTGGCGGTGGCCCCGTACCTGCTGGCGCCTGGCGACTTCGCGCGGCGCGCCGGGCCGGGCTGCGGGGCCGACGTCGTGGCCGCGCCGCTCGGCGCCCACCCGGCCGTGGCCCGGCTGGTGCTGCGCCGCTACGACGAGGCCCGGCTCCGGGGTGCGTGGGCGGCCGGCGCGGCGGACCATGGGAGCCGGACCGGGAGGTGACCCGGACCCGGAGATGAGGTGACGGTGACGGCGAGGAAGGCCCGTGACATCCGCGTGCGGAGGGTCTACGAGGAGCCCGCGGCGGCGGACGGCAGCAGGGTGCTGGTCGACCGGATCTGGCCGCGCGGCCTCGGCAAGGAGGCGGCCGCCCTCGACGAGTGGTGCAAGGACGTCGCCCCCTCCACCGGTCTGCGCGTCTGGTACGGCCACGACCCGGGGAAGTTCGCCGAGTTCGGCCGCCGCTACCGGGCCGAGCTCCACGGCGACGCGACGCACGAGAACGCCCTCGGGCATCTGCGCGAGGTGGCCGCGGAGCGGCCGCTCACCCTGCTGACGGCCACCCGCGACCAGGACATCAGCGCCGCCGCCGTCCTCAAGGAGGAGCTGGAGCGGCGCTGATCCCCCACGGCCCCCACGGCCCCCACGGCC
>NZ_JAILXP010000364.1 GCF_020740895.1 Streptomyces sp. UNOB3_S3
TCGGTCTGGAGGCGTTGGACGGTGTCGTGGAAGCGGACGGTCTGGCGCAGGTTGCGGTACCAGTAGTCGGCGGTCAGGGCTGTGGTGTCGATCGGGGCCGCTTCGACCGTCGAGTAGAACGGGATGGTTGAGGACTGGGGGCGGATGCCGTCCAGCGCCTGGAGAAGCTCGTTCTGGATGGTTTCGACGTGGGTGGAGTGGGAGGCGTAGTCGACGGCGATGGTGCGGGCCCGGATCCCTTCGGCCTCGTAGTCGGCGACCAGTTCTGTGAGGGCGTCGGGGTCTCCGGCGATGATGGTGGCGGTGGGGCCGTTGATGGCGGCGATGTGCAGGCGTCCGTCCCACTTGGCGAGGCGGGTTTCCACTTCGGTGGGGGGTTGGGCGATGGCGGCCATGCCGCCGTGTCCGGCGAGTTTGCGGGCGATGATCTGGGCGCGCAGGGCGACGATCCGGGCTCCGTCCTCCAGAGACAGTGCACCGGCGACAACAGCGGCGGCGATTTCGCCTTGTGAGTGGCCGATGACAGCGTCCGGCTCGATGCCCATGGACTTCCACAGCTCGGCCAGCGAGACCATGACGGCGAAGCTGGCGGGCTGGACGATGTCGACGCGGCGCAGGGCGTCCTCGTCGGCCAGGACGTCGGTGAGCTTCCAGTCGACCAGCCCGGCCAGTGCCGCCTGGCAGCGGGCCATGGCCTCCGCGAAAACAGGTGACTCGTCCAGCAGTGGGACGGCCATGCCTGCCCACTGCGTCCCCTGCCCGGGGAACACGAACACTGTCTTTCCGTCCGTGCTCGTGGCGACGCCGGACACGACATCGGCGGACGGTTCGTCCGCGGCGATCGCCTCCAGCCCGGCCCGCAGCGCAGCGCCATCCCCGGCCAGCACCACGGCCCGGTGCTCGAACACCGACCGTGATACGGCCGTGGCGTAGCCGAGATCCAGCAGGTCCGCCGCAGCCACCCGGTCGGTCAGCTGCCGTGCTTGGTCCCGCAGCGCACCGGCGTCACGCCCGGACAGTGCGACCGGCACCGGGCTCAACGCCCGTACGCTCTCCGGCGCGTCTGCCGCAGTCGGCTCCGGAGCCTCCTCCAGGACCACGTGGGCATTGGTCCCGCTGACGCCGAAGGACGAGATGCCCGCCCGGCGCGGGCGCTCGCCGCGCGGCCAGGTCACCGGCTCGTTCAGCAGGGCGACCGCGCCCGACGACCAGTCGATCTCGGTGGAGGGCTGCTCGGCATGCAGGGTGCGGGGCAGCTCGCTGTGCTGCATGGCCATCACCATCTTGATGACCCCACCCACACCCGCGGCGGCCTGGGCATGTCCGATGTTGGACTTCAACGAGCCCAGCCACAGCGGCTCTCCAGCCACCCGCCCCTTGCCGTACGTGGCGAGCAGCGCCTGCGCCTCGATGGGGTCGCCCAGCCTCGTCCCCGTACCGTGCGCCTCCACCGCGTCGACGGCGTCGCCGGTGAGCTGCGCATCGGCCAGGGCCTGCCGGATCAGCTGGGCCTGGGCCCGGCCGCTGGGCGCGGTCAGGCCGTTGCTGGCCCCGTCCTGGTTGACGGCGGAACCGCGCACCACCGCCAGCACCCGACGGCCGTTACGTATGGCGTCCGAGAGCCGCTCGACCGCGAGCACACCCACGCCCTCACCGGGTCCGAAGCCGTCGGCGGAGTCGCCGAACGCCTTGCAGCGGCCGTCCGCCGCCACTCCGCGCTGGCGCGCGAAGCGGACGAAGACGCCGGGGGTGGCCATGACCGTCGCGCCGCCGGCCAGCGCCAGATCGCACTCGCCCTGCCGCAGCGCCCGTACGGCCAGGTGCAGGGCTGTCAGCGAGGACGAGCAGGCCGTGTCGACGGTGGCGGCCGGGCCCTCCAGGCCCAGGACGTAGGAGATCCGCCCGGAGGTGAAGCTGACGACGCCGCCGGTGAGCATCTGCGCCTCCAGCTCGGCGCTGGGGCGGCGGACCTCATCGGTGTAGCCGCCGTTCCAGGCGCCCACATAGACGCCGGTGCGGCTGCCGCGCAGGGTGTGCGGGTCGATGCCGGCGCGTTCCAGTGCTTCCCAGGAGGTTTCCAGCAGGAGTCGCTGCTGGGGGTCCATGGCCAGGGCCTCGCGGGGCGAGATGCCGAAGAAGCCGGCGTCGAACTCGCCCGCGTCGTGGAGGAACCCGCCCTCACGGGTGTACGTGCGCCCGGCCGCGTCCGGGTCCGGGTCGTAGAGCCCGGCCACATTCCAGCCCCGGTCCACCGGGAACGGGGAGATCGCGTCGGTGCCCGAGGCCACCAGGTCCCACAGGCCCTCGGGCGAGGTGACCCCGCCCGGGAAGCGGCAACCCATCCCCACGATCGCGATCGGCTCGTGCTGCCGGCGCTCGATGTCCTTCAGGCGCTCGGTGGTGCGGTGGAGTTCGGTGGTGGTCCGCTTGAGGTAGTCGCGCAGTTTCTGTTCGGTTGCGTTCGTCATGGTTCACATCACCCGTTGGTCAAAAGTCGTCGGTGCGGCCCAGGGGCCGGCAGGGCGGCAGGGGAGCCGGAGGCGGCAGGGGAGGCAGGAGCGGCAGTCAGGAGCCGCCGAGCTTCTCGTCGAGGAAGGCGAAGAGATCGTCGTCGTCGGCGGTGTCGATCTCCTCGACGATCGAACGGTCCTCCTCCTGCGGCGCCCCGTCGCCCTGGAGGGCACTCCAGCGGGAGCCGAGTGCCGCGAGACGGGCGGCGATCTCCCGGCGGGTGATGTCGTCGGGGGCGAGCGAGGCCACATCGCCCGCGGCCAGCCCCTTGAACACCGCTTCCAGGCTTTCCAGTTCGGCGAGCAGCGGCGCCGCCGGTGCCGTCTCCGGGGCCAGCCGCTCGCGCAGATGCTCGGCGAGGGCCGCCGGGGTGGGGTGGTCGAACACCAAGGTCGCGGCCAGGTGCAGCCCGGTCGCCGCGGCGAGCCGGTTGCGCATCTCGACGGCCGTCAGCGAGTCGAAGCCCAGGTCCTTGAACGCCCGCTCGCCGAGGATGCCCTCGGGCTCCGTGTGCCCGAGGACCACGGCGGCGTGGGTCCGTACCGTCTCCAGCAGCAGCTCCCGCTGCTCGGCCGCGCCGAGCGGGGACAGCCGCTCGGCCAGGGCCTCGGCACCGTCCGCCGGTGCCGCGCCCGGCGCCGGGCGGGACGCGCCGCCGCTGCCCCGGCCGGGGTTGCCCGCCCCGTCAGGCAGCAGGTCCCGCAGCACCGGCGGGACGTTCCCCCCGGCCGCCAGGGCCGCGACGTTCAGGCGCACCGGCGCCTGGAACGCCTCGTCGACGCGCTGCGCGGTGTCGAACAGCGCCATGCTCTGCTCACCCGACAGCGGCAGCAGACCGCCCCGCGCCATCCGCCGGTGCAACTCCTCGGTGTCCAGGTGCGCGGTCAGCTGCCCGCTGCCCGCCAGGCCCCAGCCCAGCGACAGGCCGGGCAGCGCCCGGTCGCGCCGGTACTGGGCGAGCGCGTCCAGGAAGCCGTTGGCGGCGGCGTAGCTGCCCTGGCCCGGGCCGCCGAGCAGGGCGGCGACGGACGAGAACAGCACGAATACCGAGAGATCCATCCCGAGGCCGGGGTCCAGGGACGCCTCGTGCAGATTCAGGGCGGCATCGGCCTTGGGCCGCAGCACCCCGTCGATCCGCTCCGGGGTGAGGGACGTGACGACGCCGTCGTCCAGGACGCCCGCCGCGTGCAGCACGGCCGTGACCGGGTGCTCCGCCGGCACCGTGGCCAGCAGCTCGCGCAGCGCCGTCCGGTCGGCGGCGTCGCATGCCGCGACGGTCACCGAGGCGCCCAGGCCGCGCAGCTCCGCGACCAGTTCCCCGGCGCCCTCGGCCTGCGCGCCGCGCCGGCTCATCAGCAGCAGATGCCGCACGCCGTGCTCGGTGACCAGGTGCCGGGCGAGGGTGCCGCCCAGGTTTCCGGTGCCGCCGGTGATCAGCACCGTGCCGTGGGAGTCGAAGGCCGCCGGCATGGTCAGCACCAGCTTGCCGATGTGCCCGGCCTGGCTGAGCGTACGGAAGGCCTCCCGGGCGTTGCGGAGGTCGTACGGGGCCACCGGCAGCAGCCGCAGCACGCCCCGCTCGAACAGCTCCAGCAGCTCGGCGAGCATCTCGCCGATCAGCCCGGGGCCGTGCTCCATCAGCTCCAGCACCCGGTAGCCGGTGCCCGGGTGCTCGGCGGCGATCCGCTCGGCCTCGCGCACATCCGCCTTGCCCAGTTCCACGAACTGCCCGCCGCGCGGCAGCAGCCGCAGCGAGGCGTCGACGAACGGGCCTGCCAGGGAGTTGAGCACGACATCCACGCCGCGCCCGCCGGTCGCCTCCAGGAACTGCCCGGCGAAGTCCAGGTTCCGGGAGTTGGCGATGTGCCGGTCGTCCAGGCCCTGCGCCCGCAGCACGTCCCACTTGCCCGGGCTGGCGGTGCCGTAGACCTCGGCGCCGAAGTGGCGGGCCAGCTGCACCGCCGCCATGCCGACGCCACCGGCCGCCGCGTGCACCAGCAGCGACTGGCCCGGTCGCAGCCCGGCGAGGTGCTTGAGCGCGTAGTAGGCGCTGAGGAAGACGGCCGGTACGGAGGCGGCCTCGGCGTACGACCAGCCGCGCGGCATGTGCGCCACCATCCGGTGATCGGCGACCACATACGGCGCGAAGGCGTCCGTCCACATGCCCAGGACCCGGTCGCCGACGGCGAATCCGCTCACCTCCGGGCCGACCTCGGTGACCACGCCGGCACCCTCGGCACCCATCACGGCCTCGCCCGGGTACATGCCCAGGGCGATCAGCGTGTCACGGAAGTTGATGCCCGCCGCGCGCACCGCGATCCGCACCTGGCCCGGGCCGAGCGGCACGGTGTCCGCCGCGGTCGGTACGAGCGTCAGCTCCGAGAGCGTCCCGGAACCGCCGACCAGCTGCCAGGAGCGGGCGCCGGCCGGCGGCAGCAGCGCCTCGGCGTCCTTCTCGGGCATCGTCGCCAGCCGGGGGACCCGGACCTTCCCCGCCCGGATCGCCATCTGCGGCTCGCCGGAGGCCAGCCCGGCCGCCAGGGCCGCGCCGTCCACCGAGCCCGATTCTTCTGTTTCTTCCGCTTCCTTCGCTTCCTTCGCTTCCTCCACGTCGACCAGGACGAAGCGGTCCGGCTGCTCCGACTGGGCGGACCGCACCAGGCCCCACACCGCCGCGGCCACCGGGTCCCGTAGCCGGTCGCCACGCCCGGTGGCCACCGCGCCGCTGGTGACGAACACCAGGCGCCGACCGGTATCGGCCGCCAGCAGCTCCTGCAGGAGCGCGAGGGCGTTGTGCACGGCGCCGCGTACGGCGGCGGGGTCCGTGGCGGGGGAGCGGGGGACCGACACGGCGATCACGCCGGAGACGTTGTCGTCGTCCTCCCCGTCCTTCATGGCGCCCTTCAGGGCGTCGGTGAGGGTCGTGACGACGGTGAACGGCACGTCGGCCGCGCCCAGCCCCTCCGCCAGCCCGAAGACGTCCTCGCCGACCAGGGTCCAGCGCGGCGCGGCCGGGGAGCCGGCGGAAGACAGGGAAAGCGTCGGCCATTCGACGCGGTGCAGCATGCCGTCACCCAGGCCCTGTGCCGGGCGGCCCGGCAGCTGGAACTGCTCGGCGGGCACGGCCCGTACGGCGAGCGAGTCGATCACACAGACCGGCCGGCCGTCCTCGTCCACACCCTCGATGCGTACCGCGTCGTCCCCGGCCGCCGTGACCCGCACCCGCAGGCGCTCGGCGCCGGTGGCGTACAGGCGGATGCCGCGCAGTGCGAAGGGCATCCGGACCTGGCCGTCGTGCGGGAAGAAGGAGCCGAGGTTCATCGTCTGGAACGCGGCGTCCAGCAACGCCGGATGGATACCGAACCGGTCCGGTCCGGTCGCCGCGGCCCCCTCCGGGAGAGCCACTTCGGAGTAGGCCGCGGTGCCGTCGTCGTGCCCCGCCTTGACGCCCTGGAAGAGGGGGCCGTAGGTGTAGCCGCGCTCGGCGAAGGACGCGTAGAAGTCGGCGGGGCGGAAGGCGGTGGTGGCGGCGACCGGTGAACCCTCCGCCCAGGGGAGGGAACCGGGCTGCGCCTCGTCGGCGGGAGCAACGGTCGCCTGGACGTGCCGCGTCCAGGACTCCTGCTGCTCCGGCTGCGCTTCGCCGGTCTCCGGCCGGGAGTGCACGGTGACGGAACGGCGCCCGTCGCCGTCCGCCGCGCCGACGACGAGCCGCAGCCGCACCGCACCGCTCTCCGGCAGCAGCAGCGGCGCGGCCAACATCAGCTCCTCGACCAGCTCGCAGCCGGCCCGGCGGCCGGCCCACAGCGCGAGGTCGACGAAGGCGGCGCCCGGCATCAACGGCGAGTCCAGCAGGGTGTGTTCCCGCAGCCACGGCTGGGTCTCGGCGCCGAGACGCGCGGTGTAGAGGTACCCGCCGCCGTCGGGCAGTTCCACTCCACCGTCGAGCAGGGGGTGGTCGACCGCCGACATGCCGAAGGAGGTCACATCGCCGCGGCGGGACCGGGGCTCGTACCAGTAGCGCTGGCGCTGGAAGGGGTAGGTGGGGAGGTCGGTGTGGTGGGCGTCGGTGTCGGTGTAGGCGGCGGGCCAGTGGATGGGTGCGCCGTGGGTGAAGGCGTGGGCGGTGGAGGTGAGGAAGCGACGCAGGCCGCCGTCGTTGCGGCGGAGGGTGCCGATGCCGGTGGTGCCTTCGGGGAGGACGGGGGTGAGGACGGGGTGGGCGCTGGATTCGATGAAGAGGGTGTAGCCGTCGGTCTGGAGCAGCTCGATGGTTTCGTGGAAGCGGACGGGTTGGCGGAGGTTGTTGTACCAGTACGTCGCGTCGAGGGTGGTGGTGTCGACGGGGGCGGCCTCGACCGTGGAGTAGAACGGGATGGAGGCCTTTTGCGGACGGACGCCGTCCAGGATCTGGATGAGTTCGTTGCGGATGGGTTCGGTGTAGGCGGTGTGGGAGGCGTAGCCGATGGGGACGCGGCGGGCGCGGATTCCTTCGGTCTCGCAGGTGGCGAGGACCGTTTCGATCTGGTTCAGGGGTCCGGCGACGACGGTG
>NZ_JAILXP010000365.1 GCF_020740895.1 Streptomyces sp. UNOB3_S3
CGCGTGGGGGGCGCATCCGGGGGCGGCGTGCGGCGGACCGCCCCGACCCGCTACGATGCACAGCGTGCCGCACCGCCATCAGGGTGCGTACGGCGCACGCGGGCGTAGCTCAATGGTAGAGCCCCAGTCTTCCAAACTGGCTACGCGGGTTCGATTCCCGTCGCCCGCTCCACATGACGCCTCCGGCCCCGCCGGAGGCGTTTTTGTTGTGCCCGGGCCCGGAACGCGCTCCGAACAAGCTCGGAACGGGCTCAGAACTTGATGCCGTTTATCGTCTGCGCGAGCGAGCTGAGGAAACGATTGATCGATGGCGCCATGCCCGTGGAGGCGAGGAAGAAGCCGAAGAGGATCGCCACGATCGCCGGCCCCGCCTTGATGTTCTTACTGCGGATCATCACCACCAGGATGATCGCCAAAAGCAGCACCACGGACAGTGAAATGGCCACAACTGATCACACCTTCGGTCGGAAGCACCTGGCCGGGCCCGGGAGCCAATGCCGTCCCGCACACCCCCCACCCGACCATCGTGCCACCAACTCGCCTCCGGTTGCGATGGCGTGACGTTTCATCGGGGTATTACCAGGGGTTCTTGATGAGAGGGGTGAAACCGGAACCATTCGTTCGGAGCAAAAGTGTGATCAACGCCTGTTGTGGACGGGGTTTATGCGCCCCTCAAATGGCGGATGAGCGTCTCCAGCGCCGCCCAGCCCTCGGCCGACTCGCCGTCCCCCAGCGCGTAGAAGAAGCCGGGACGGGCGTCGGGCCCCAGCCGCACCGGGGCCTCCGGCAGGGGCGGGCGGCCCGCGCGGTCGCGGCCCGCCTCCCGCACCCCCTCCGCGCCCAGGACGAACGCGTACGGCACCGGGAGCCGCTCGAAGCGGGGCGGGGCGGTCAGGTCCCGGCGCGCCTCGCGCAGCTGGCACACCATGGTCTTCAGCCCGTGCCCGGTCACCAGCTCGCCGGCCAGCGCGGGGAGCGCCTCCAGCGGCGGCTTCTCCCCGGGGCCGTAGCCGAGGGTGAGGGTGATGTCCTCCTCCACGGCGTCCGGGGTGCGCTCCACGCGCAGCGTGGCCACCGCCGGGCGGTCGGGGGTGCCCACCGCCATCGTCCAGGTGGGTTCGGGGGCGCGCCGGTAGGCCAGGTCGGTCAGCTGCCGGCGCGACCAGGCGAGGCCGGCGGGCTCCGCCGTGCCCCAGCCGGCCGGCGGGCCGCCCGTCAGCGCCCGCCAGGCGGCCTCCAGCGCGCCGCCGAGGACGAGATCGGCCTCGGGGCGGTGCTGGGTGCGGAAGGAGACGACGAGCTGGCGCTCCTCGGTGCGGGCGGTCTCCGCGAAGGCGTCCGCCACCGGGGTCTCGCCGTCCTCGCCCCGGTCCGGGACGAAGGCGCCGTCCTGCCAGCGCAGCACCGCGCCGGTCAGGCCGTCGTAGTAGCCGCAGCGCTCGTCCTGCACCACCCAGCGCGAGGGGGTGGACTGGAGCAGCAGCCGGGTGGCGAGGGAGAGGCGGCAGTGCGGCGGGGTCACGATCTGGAGGGCGCGGTCGCTCTCCACGGTGGCCCGGAGCACCTCCGAGAGCCAGCTCGTCATGGGGACGACGGGCCGGTCCTGGAGGACGATCGCGGCCTGGTCGGTGAGCATGTCGACGGCCGGCTGGGCGGCCGCGGGCACGGGTACGGCCGTGACGCCCGAGACGTCGACCGGGCGGGCCGCCCCGGTGGTGCCGGGGGCGTCCGGCGGCCAGACCCGGCCACCCAGCAGCATCGTCAGGCGGGCCGCGAAGGCGCCCGCGAGCCGTTCGGCCTCGGGGACGCCGGTGGTGGCCCGGGCCTCGATCCACCAGGCGGGGCCGTCACCGGCGGGCGCGGCGCCGGGGCCCAGCAGCCGGTCGGCCTCCCCGGGCACCTGGAGCATCAGGGGCGCCTCGATCGAGACCAGCGGCCGCCCCCCGGCGTCGCACAGCTGGATCACGGCGCCCTCGCCGGTGGTCTCGACCCGCAGGTCGGGGCCGCCGGCGAGCAGGCCCGCCAGGACGCTCGGCGCGTCCGGCATGCGCTCGGTGAGCGCGATCACGTCCTTGGTCATGCGGTGTTCCCCGTGTCTCCCGTGGTGGCTGTGCTGCCGGTGGGTTCGGCGTCCTCCGCCGCCAGCGCCGTCTGGATCAGCCGCGTCGCCTCGCCGCGGCGGACGAGCGTGCCGCGGCCGGGCGGCTGCGCCCCGGCGTAGACGCCGGGGAAGAGCTGGCCCTCCTGCCGGTCGCCGGTCATGACGACGGCCGTGGTGCCGCTCTCGCGCAGGGTCATCAGGAACGGCTCGTAGAGCGCCCGCGAGGCGCCCGCCACCCGGCGGGTGACGACGAAGTGGAGGCCGATGTCCTGGGCGGAGGGGATGAACGGCAGGAAGGGCGCGAGCGGTTGCTGGCCCGCGGTGGTGAGGATGTCGTAGTCGTCGATGAGGATGACGATGCGCGGGCCCGAGTACCAGGTGCCGGACGCCAGGGCGTCCTGGGCGGCGAGGTCGTCGGGCATCCGCTTCTCGAGCTCGGTGGCGATGCCGGTGGCCAGGGCGCCGCAGAGCCGGGAGTTGTGGGCGTAGCCGCCGCGGTACTCCTCGGGGATCAGCTTGCGCAGGCCCCGGCGGGGGTCGAAGACCGCGAAGACGATCTCCTCGTCGGAGTAGCGCTCCATGAGCCCCTGGGCGATCAGACGCAGCAGATTGGTCTTCCCGCACTCGCTGTCGCCGAGGATCATCAGGTGCTGGTCGCGCCGGAACAGGTCGAGCAGGACGGGCGCGAGCGCCGTCTGGTCGAGGGCGACCGGCACCCGGTTGGGCTCGGCGGTGACGGACGGCAGCGAGGCCGCGGGGATGCGGGCGGGCAGGACGCGCACCCGCTGGGCGCCGTCGCCGGACCAGGACGAGCGGATGACCAGGGCGGCCTGTTCGACGGCCGGGCCCAGCTCGGCGGTGCTGGCGAGGGAGTCGATGCGGGGCAGCGCGGTCTGGGCGAACAGCTTGCCGTCGGTCAGGACCCGGCCCTTCTCGTCCGGGCCCAGGGTCTCGGCGAGCTTGCGGTCGATGCTGGAGTCGCCGGGGTCGTTCAGACGGAGCTCGACGCGGGTGCCGAACATCGACTGGGTGGCGATGCGGACGTCGTTCCAGCGGTGCATGGCGGCGACGACGTGGATGCCGTAGCCGCCGCCGCGCTTGAGGAGGTCGGTGACCGCGTCCTCGATGTCCTCGAAGTCGTCGCGCAGGGCGCCGAACCCGTCGACGAGCAGCACGACCTCGGTGGAGGACAGCTCGGGCAGCCGGCCCTCGGCGCGCATCTCGCGCAGTCGCTCGACGGAGTCGATGCCGTGCTCGCGGAAGAGCTCCTCGCGGGCGGCGAGCATGCCGCGCACCTCCTCCACCGTGCGGCTGACGCGCTCGCGGTCGGCGCGGCCCGCGATGCCGCCGACGTGGGGCAGCCCGGAGAGCGCGGCGAGGCCGCCGCCGACCAGGTCGAGCCCGTAGACGCCGACCTCGCGCGGGGTGTGGGTCATCGCCAGGGACAGGGCGAGGGTGCGCAGCAGGGTCGTCTTGCCTGACTGGGGGCCGCCGATGACGGCGGCGTGGCCGCCGGCGACGGTGAGGTCGAGGACCCACTGGCCCTGCCACTGCTTGGCCGGGTCGTCGAGGATGCCGAGCGGCACCCGCATGGGGCCGGGGCGGACGGCCAGTTGCATGCCGCGCGCGCCGGCCTGGAGGGGGCCGGCCGAGGTGTCCAGGGCGATGGCCCGGGGCAGCGGCGGCAGCCAGATGGCGCGGGTGGGGGCGGCGGCGTCGCGGAGCTGGTCGACGACGACGGACATGGTGGTGGGGCCGGGATTGCGGTGGCGCATGGCGGGCTGTTCGCCGTCGCCCGGGGCGTCCTCGGGCTCGCCGATGGTGTTGAAGTCCGGGTAGGGGAGGACGGTGGGGCCGTCGTCCTCGGTGTCGCGCGTCACGGGGCCGCGATAGGGGCCGGAGACGAAGCCGGCCTTGAACCGCTCGTAGGCGCTGGTGTCGACCTTCAGATAGCCGAAGCCGGGGATGGGCGGCAGGTGGAAGGCGTCGGTGGTGTCGAGGACGGTGCGGGACTCGTCGGCGGAGAAGGTGCGCAGGCCGAGCCGGTAGGAGAGGTAGGTGTCCAGGCCCTTGAGCTTGCCGCCCTCGATGCGCTGGCTGGAGAGCAGCAGGTGGACGCCGATGGAGCGGCCGATGCGGCCGATGGACAGGAACAGGTCGATGAAGTCGGGCTTGGCCGTGAGGAGTTCGCCGAACTCGTCGATGACGACGAACAGGTGCGGCAGCGGGTCGAGGTCGGGGCGGGTCTCGCGCAGGGCGGCGTAGTGGCCGATGTCGGCGACGTTGCCCGCGTCCTTGAGGACCTGCTGGCGGCGCTGGACCTCGCCGGCGAGGGAGGAGTGGACGCGCTCGACGAGGCCGGCCTGGTTCTCCAGGTTGGTGATGACGCCGGCGACGTGCGGCAGGTCGGCGAAGGGCGCGAAGGTGGCGCCGCCCTTGTAGTCGACGAGGACCATGGCGAGGTCCTCCGGCGGGTGGCTCGCGACCAGCGCGAGGACGAGGGTGCGCAGGAGTTCGCTCTTGCCGGAGCCGGTGGCGCCGACGCACAGGCCGTGCGGGCCCATGCCGAGCTCGGAGGACTCCTTGAGGTCGAGCAGGACGGGCTCGCGGCTGTCGCTGACGCCGATGGGCACGCGCAGGAAGGCGCGTTCGCCGCGCGGTCGCCACAGGGACCCGACGTCCAGGGCGGCCGGGTCGTCGATGCCGAGGAGCTCGGCGAAGTCGACGGGGCCGGACAGGGGCGCGTCCACGAGGGATTCGGCGGACAGCCGCAGGGGGGAGAGCAGCCGGGCGATGCCCTCCACCCCGGCGGCGGTCGCCTGGTCGGCGGTGCCCTCGGAGACGACCGGCTCGGCGGGGCGCAGGTCCTCGATGTGCACCTGGTCGCCGTCGACGGTGATGCGCAGGGACACCTGGCCGGGCTCCTGGACGCGCTCGGCGACCAGGTGGAGCACGGTGACGCCCATGTCCCGCAGGGGGACGGCGTCGTCGGGGCGCGGCAGTTCGCGGGCGTCCTGCCCGTACTCGTCGCTGACGACGAGGAGGCGGCCCGCCATCTCCAGGGCGTCCCGGCCGGAGAGGCCGCGCCGCACCTCGGCGGCGTAGGAGGCGCGGGTGCGCAGGTCGGCGCCCATCAGCCGGGCGAGCTGGGCGAGTCCGGGGGCGATGCGGCGGGCGGCGACGGGCCCGTCGTGCTCCTCGGCGTCGAGGGCGTGGGGCAGCCACTTGAACCAGCCCCAGTCGGCCATCCGCTCGCCCGGGCAGGCGAGCGCGAAGGCGACGTCGTCGGGGGCGTGGGTGACGGCGGCCTGGGTGAGCAGGGCGCGGACGACGCGCAGGACGCCCTCGCGGTCGCCGACGACGCTGACGTCGCCGGCGCGGTCGAGGGGGACGGTCAGGGGCAGGTCGGCCGCCGTCACGAAGCGGTTCTTCAGCGCCCCGGCCTCGTTGAGCATGAAGCGGTCCGGCGGGGTGAGGACGCTGCCGCCCTGCTGGCCGACCTTCAGGGGCCGTACGGGCATCCGTCCGGTGCCCACGCGCACCTTGAGGAAGTCGCCGTCGAGGCGGCGGCGCTCCCACAGCCGGGCCGGGTCGCGCACGAGGTCGTAGAGCGCCTCGGGCGGCGGGTCCAGGACACGGGCGGTCTCGCGGCGCTCGCGCTCCTCGGCGCCCAGCTCCTCGCGGAGCTCCTCCAGGTACTCGAGGTAGCGCTCGCGCTGCTGACGGCGGGTGCGCTGGGCCTTGCCGCGCTGCGACAGCAGCATGCCCACCGAGCCGATCACGGTGACGACGAGCACGATCGCCCCGAGTCCGGCGAACTGGCTGTTGCGCACGACCGTCATCATCACGACGGAACTCATCACGCCCGCGATGGGCATGAGGGTGTGGAGGGCGCCGCCGGTCTTGCCCTCGGGCAGATTGGGCGGCGGCTCGATGACGCGCTCCTCCGGCGTCGGCAACGGCCGGGTGGTGCGGGCGGGGCGGTGGACTATTCGCGTGGTCATCAGGGGGTCCGCCTGCTCATCGGGAGGTTCGCCGGCTCATGGCTCGGGTGAGGACGTCGGCGGCGAGCTCGGTGACGGCCTCGCGGGTGACCTGGCCGAGCAGGTCGGTGCGGATCGGGCCGCCGGCGGCGAGGTGCCGGTCGTAGGGGAGCATCAGGACTTTCACGCCGTCGAGCTGGAGGTGCTCGCTCGCCGCGGTCACGTCGAGCGTCATGTGGGGGGACGACGCGGCGACGACCACCACGGTTCCCGTCAGCATCCTCGGCCGCCCCAGCGACGCCATCCAGTCCAGCACCGCGCGGGTGCTGGTGACGCCCTCCACGGTGGCGGGGGTGACCAGCACCCGCGCCTGGGCGGCCGACAGGGCGGTGCGCGACAGCTCGCTGGGCAGGGTGTCGCAGTCGACGACGGTGATGCCGAAGTAGCGGCGCAGCGCGACCATCACCGTGCGGTAGTCCGGCAGGTCCAGCCGGCTGCCGACGCGGCCCTGGCTGCCGGGCAGCAGCCAGCCCCGGTCGGGGAGCTGGACGAGATAGCCGACGACGTCGGTGAGCTGCATCGAGGGGTCGATGATCCGGGCGAGGTCGCTGGTCGTCCAGCGCACCTTGGTGACCCCCAGCCGGGCCGGGAGGGTGCCCAGCGCGGAGTCGGCCTCCAGCATCAGGACGGGGTCCTGGCGGTAGTGGGCGTAGGTGCGGCCGAGCAGCGCGGCGACGGTGGTCTTGCCCGCGCCGCCGCGGATGCTGGTGACGACGATCTGCCGGCCGGTGGTCAGCGGCTGCTGGAGCGCCTGGGCGACGCGGGTCGCCTCCTCCACCTCGCGGGTGGCCGAGGAGCCCATCAGGCGCCGCAGCGAGCGCGAGGTCCGCTTGGCGGCGGAGTCGCCGCTCAGCGGCTTGCCCTTGAGGAGCTCCTCGGGGAGCGGGATCTCCATGGTGACGGGGGTGGGC
>NZ_JAILXP010000366.1 GCF_020740895.1 Streptomyces sp. UNOB3_S3
GGGAGGGAGCGGGGGCACGGCTGGACGGGATTCGGGCAGGCAGGAGCGATGAGGAGTACTCATGCGCGGACTCCAAGCACGTTCGAATGGTGGGGAGTTCTGATCGCTCACGCGCGGACGACGACCGGTGGCCCGCCTCCCTGGGCACGAGCGCACCTCACCCCAGGGAAGGCGGGCATGCTCGCGCGGCGCTCTTCCGGCGCCACGGCGTGTGAGTCGAGCGATACCGACGGTAGCGCATCCGCGCTTACGTTGCGCCGCCTATGGAAAACAGTTCTCCAGATGGATCGCGCAGCCCTCCGGAGGGCAGACTGTGGCCCTACGGAGAGAGGTGACATGCCACCAAGAAGCGATCCCACAGTCCGTCAACGCCGACTCGGCATCGAGCTCCGCAAGCTCCGCGAGGCAGCGGGCCTTTCAACGCAGCAGGCCGGAGCACTCCTTGGCGTCAACCGCACTCGAATCCCGAACATCGAGTCCGGCCGGTTCGGCATCAGCCCGGACCGGGCCCGCACTCTCGCGACCCACTACGGCTGCGTAGACGGCCAGTTGATCGACGCCCTGGCCGCCATCGCCAAGGAGCGCAACAACCAGTGGTGGGAGTCGTATCGGACGCTACTCCCGCCATCCTTCATGGACGTGGCCGAGCTGGAGCACCACGCTGTCGCGATGCGGATGCTCGTCATGATGCACATCCCCGGCCTTCTCCAGACCGCCGAACATACGCGCGCGCTCTTCGAGAGCTCCCTCGTCTCCCTACCCCCGGACGACGTCGAACGACGCGCCATCCACCGCATGCGGCGACAGGAGATCCTCACCCTCCGAAAGGACCCGCCGAAATTCACGGCGATCATTCACGAGGCGGCTCTGCACATCCAGTTCGGCGGCCCGAGGGTCACTCGAAACCAGCTGAACCACCTCCTCCACATGAGCGAGCGGGACAACATCACCATCCGAGTCATCCCCTTCGAGGTCGGCGGCTTCGCCGGCCCGGGCCAACCGATCCTCTACGCCGACGGGCGGGTCCCTCAGCTGGACACCGTTCAGCTCGACAGCTTTCACGGCTCGACCTTCATCGATTCCCGCTCAGACCTTGCGGACTACCAGGCACTGCTCGACAGGATGGAGGCACTTGGCCTTCCCGAAGACAAGACACGCGACTTCATCCACAGCATTGCCCAACGAATCTGAACATGAGGACAAGATGAGCGAGATCTGCTGGCAGGAACCTTTATGCGGCGGGAACGGCGGCAACACCTGCCTCCAGATAGGCCACACAGCCGCCGGCACCCCCGTCCTCCGCGAGACGACGCACCCTACCGAGCTGATCACCACCACCCACCAAGGCCTCAGCAACCTGATCAAGGCGGCGAAACGCGGCGAGTTGGACCATCTGCTGTAGTCCTACGCCGGATCGGCATCCGCCTGACGGGCGCGGGCCCACGCCTCCTCGAACTCATCACGACGGATCTCCCGCCCCACCAGTTCCGGATCGAAGAGATCGACGATTGGCGGACTGAAAAGCCAGTCGTCAGGCCCACTCCTGACGGCGCTCCCGTCCTCGCCAATCTCCACCTGCCGGGTCCGGCGCCCGTCGGACCCGATCTCCATCAGATAGTCGGCCGGATCAACGTCGTCGTCGCCGTCCCAGGGCTGCCGCAGATACACGACCTCCCTACCCACGAGCGCGCCGAAGCCCGGACGCCCGCGCTGGGCGTCACGCTCCGCGCGCAGGCCGTCCAGCCCAGCCGGCATCCGGGGCGCGTCGATATCGACTTCCTCCAGCTTGCCGCCCTCACGCCAGGCCACAGTCTCGGGATCAGTGACGACCTCGACCCAGGCGAACGTCTCAAGAACCTCCCGCGCCGACCTCGCACGAACCCACCACCACAGGCCACCCATGCCGTAGTCGTGCAGAACGAGGAAACGCGACTTGGGCGCGACATCAGTACCAGCCACAGCACCAGAGGCTAACGAGCGAAACCACGGCTCCCCTCCCCGGGCCGGCAGCCATCACCCACCCGCCCCGCACCGCTCGCCGCCGCCCTCTCCCCATGACATCGTCGAAACGGCAGATCAGCAGCCGAGGGGAGCACGCCATGGCCGGCCTCGTACGCAAGAGCTTCACTTCGCCAGAGGAAATCCGCCCTTTCCAGGCCGGCAAAGGGCGAATGGAGCTGGTGGAACTGGGCGGCGGCTCGGTGGGCCGGGCAACGTTCGAACCGGGCTGGCGCTGGTCCGAACACGTCAAGCCAATCGCGGGAACCGACAGCTGCCAGGCCTCCCACGCGGCCTATGTCATCTCGGGCCGCATGATGGTCGTCATGGACGACGGCGAAGAGGCGGAATTCGGCCCGGGCGACTGCATGATCTGCCCACCGGGCCACGACGCCTGGGTCCTCGGCGACACCCCCTGCGTCATGGTCGACTGGCAGGGCGCCACGAACTACGCGAAGGGCTGACCGTGTCCAGATCACAGTTCGTACGGGTACAGCTCCAGGCCGGAAGCAGTGAATCTCAGGCGATCCCCAACCGCGACCGGTCGTACGCCATCCAGTATCTCGACCAGCAGAACGTCCGCCTCGAGCCTCAGCGCGACAACGGAATCGTCATCGATCCGCTCCACTGCTCCAGTAACGGAAACGCCGAACCCATCAACGCCTTCGATGCCCCACCCCGGCGACGCGACAAGGCCCCACGACCGAACCACATCAGGAACGTCGAACTCGACGTCATACGCCCCGGTCTCCGGCGACCCTTCCCCTCGCCAGATGCCTTGCCCCCTCCCCACCGGCGAGGAGAAACAGACGGCTCCGCTCTCCGCGTCCAAGACCCTCGAGATTTCGATACGCACGGACTAAACCGATCCCTTCGCCGACGCGGCCTTGCCGGACCGATCCAGCCGCTGAGCAAGGTCGACCACATCTTGCAGGCGCAACACACGTTCGCCGGCCCCGGGCAAAGGAACGTGTAGAGGCTCGGTCCACCGCACGGGAATCGCGTCGAACCCATAAACCGCCCCGGCGAGGCCACCAGTGACCGCGGCAACAGTATCCGTATCCCCACCCAGGTCAATGGCCGCACGTACAGCCTCCTCATAGGAGGCGGTGGTGCGCAGGGCCCAGACAGCGGAAGCGAGACAAGGCCAGACGGCACCGTTGAACTCGGTGGCGTCGTCGGGATGCCAGCCGAGCGCGAGAACGGCCGCGTACCGCTCTCGATGCTCCGGATGAACCTGCGCGAACGTATCCGCGACCGCACCGACCGGGTCGCCGCCCTCCAGCGCCACGCGCAGGAGCTCGTGAAAGATGGCGGTGCCTTCCCAGGCCGCCCGGTCGCCGTGCGTCAGCGCGGCGATCCGACGGGCGGCGTCCATGGTGACCGCCCGCCCCCGCCCGGCGAAGTACACCGCAGAGGTGGTGGCCCGCATGAGCGCACCGTTTCCGGCGGCACGATGATTGGTCCGAAAATGAACCGCGGCAGCGCGATCCCAGGGCTCCCCGTTGGTGAGCACGTCCTCTGTCTGCAGCCCTATATCCTTGGGCTCGGCGGCGGCCCACAGTTGAAACCGTCGAAAGATATCGGCGGGATCCAGCCCACCGCGTTCCAGCAGCGATTCACCGACATGAACCGTCATCTGCGTGTCGTCCGTGGCCTCACCGGCATTCCATCCACCACCGCCACACATCTCTCCCCCGCATCCAGGTTCCGGAAAACGCGAGAAAAACGCTCCCGGAGGCCCAAACTCAAAGGGAGCCCCCAAGGCATCCCCCACAGCCGACCCGACGACCGCCCCGACGGCACGCTCCACAAGACTCACCCGCCCGTACCGATTAGCCCGCCGATGCCGTCCGCCGACTCGTGCTCTTCTCATTGCCGCTAGTAGGCGTCGACAACCTTCCCGTCCGGCACACGGAAGCATGCGGAGACGACATCCACCACGATTCCGGATGTCTTGCTGAGATCAGCTGGCGCCTCTTGAGATGAATTCCGCTTGTCCATAAAGGTGATATTGGCAGAGAAATCGAACTTTTTGGAATCAGCAATTATCTCCAGATTCTTTGCCCTGCTGCTGTCGCGCCCATAACTCGTAACCTTCCACCCACGCTTCGGCAACTCATCATTGAGCCGCTCCATGGCTTGCTCCATGTCAGCCTCTGGAACACCCCATAGGGACCACGGGTGTCGAATCTTGTAAAGCACCTTGGGATCCTTGTCACATCTGGACACGCCAGGCCCCGGCTGACTTATCTGCCCCTTCAGGCCAATGGCGTCAAAGATTTGACTCGAAAGCTCCTTGGCTTCCGCCCGAGAGGTCTCAATCTCGCGCACCCGAGGCACATAGCCGAGATCGCTCGAATTTCCACTCATACCACTACACCCCGATACAGCCAGAACAGCCAATGAGGCCGATGTCGCGAGAAACTTCCGCTTGCGACCCTTTCTCAATTTTCCTCGACTAGCCACGTTTCACCGCATCATAGTTTCCGGTCACCACAGCCGCCTGATTCCACAGGCTCACGGAGCCGCCGTCCCAATAGCCGCTATGGTCCTTGGAATCGGTCTGCATTATATTTGCACCGAAATCCCGGTCGGATGGGACGTTCTGGTCAAGCATCCCTCCGACCAAGTACCCGAGCGCAGGGGGCACGACAGGAACGGCTTCACTGACCGCCGCACCCAACGCCGCACGCAACGGCGCCGTATCCTTGTCACCGCCAAGAAAGGCAGCCTTCCCGCCCAAGGGGACGGGGTCATTTCCGAGCGCAGCGGCTTCCGACCACACATGCCCTTTGGGGGCATCCAGCTCGTCCGCGTGGCTGACACGCATGCCTGGACTTGCCACGGATATGATGTCGTCCGCCCCTAGCCCTTGCTTTTGCGAGGTGTCGCCCACCACATAGGTTCCGTAGCTATGCCCTAGCACCGTCGTATGGCTGGCTTCAGGGCCGCCCTGCGCCGTTTGTATACCGTCGAGAAAACCCTTCAGATGGGGAGCCGCTTTGTCGGCGTACGAAGGGGATGCCGCTTCGGGGATCAGATCACCATTGTGAGTCGGATAGGCGCTCTGCGGCGCATCGTAACCGATCCAGGTAATTGTCGACACCGACGGGTTACCCGGCATCGCGTTACTCACCTTCCATAGACTCGCCATCCTGTTGATGTCGCCTTCGGCCTTGCTCAGACGAGTCGTTGTTCCCGGAACGTACACAGCAGTGTGGTCGGCGGTGTCCGGGTTTCCGTTCGCCACAATGGCGCGGCCGAGCCCATCGGCATCAAAACCGAGAAGGTAAGCCTCCGGCAGGTCCTTGCTTCCGGTTTCGTCGAAGCGGGCTTGAATCTGCTTCATGCCGCTTATCCGCTCTTCCAGCACCTTCCTTTCCTGGTCCCACTTCTTCCAGGCAAACGTTTTTTCCTGCTCCCCTTGGACGGGGAGGCCGGTGACCGGATTTATTTTCTGGGTATATTCTCGAGGCTCTCGTCGCATGAGACTCTCCAGGCGCTCTTCATCCCTCGAATAAGTCTCGGCAAGCAGAATTCGATTGGCTTCGTCGCGCGCAGAGGATGGGAGGCCGTCCATCTTCCCGATACTGGACGGAAACATGACGGCATACTCATCACGTTCCGCTTGACCGAGGCTCTTCCACCATTCTGCATTTTCCTTGGGCGACCCGCCCTTGGGTATCTTTGACTCCGAGAAGAGCTTTCCGGCGGCAGCCCGGACAGCCTTGATGTCACCCGCAATATCCGATTGATCCGTCTTATCCAGACTCGGATCTGCATCAAGTTTTGCCAAGGCCCTGGCGTAGCGGCCGTCAATCTCGGCCGCTTCCTGCAACGCCTCACCGATGCGGTTGGCGATGTCCTGCGCCTTGGCCTGATTCAGATCCGGAGTGCTGTCCGGCTTCAGCAGGGCCGGCATGGCTCCGGGTGCAGCCGGCGCGGGGAGCTGCGGGGACGGTGTCGACGGGCTCTTGGGGAACTCGACGGAGCCGTCGGGCTTGACTGTGAACTTCAACGCCTGGGCGTCTTCGAGCGCCTGCTTGAGCTTGCGTTGGGGAACTGTCAGTTCTTCGGCCAGGCCCGTGAGTGCCGTGCGGATCATGCCGCATTCGGCATGGATGTACTGGTAGTTCTTGCTGAGTCTCCCCAGGCCCGTCTTGACGGCATCAGCTGCCTCGCCCTGCTGGGTGGCTCCCAGTCTGGAAAGCATGTCGTGGTCGACGCGACCTCGTGCCGCGCTGGAGCGGTTGCTGACCGCGCTCCAGCCTTCCGCCGCCTTGGTGAACTTGGAAGTGTCCAGGTTCTTCAGCTCATCAATGGTGACCATCGAGGTCACCGGCCCTTCGAGTAGTCGTCGATTTTCGAGCTGTTCCGAACGGCCTCGAACGAGGTTTTCACGGCAGCTTCGTTCTCGCCGAAGCTGACACCGGCCTTCTTCAGATCGCCACTGAGTCTCTGGCACTCACTACGGACTGCACCGAGGCGCGTCTCCCAGGTGCCGAGGATCGTACTCAGCGCTGCCACACTCGCGAAGCCAGCGGTGCCGGCCTTTATACCGTCGTGCGCATGGCCCAGGTCGCCGAGCGCGGTACTCATGTCCTGGTGCAACTCGTCCGCGACACCTCCTGCAGTGATCCACGGCGTGACGCTCGCCTTGTGGGTGCCACCGCCGCCTCCGCCGCTGGGGGCAGCGGAGGCCAGGAGTATTCGTGATTCAGCGGCTGGTTGCTGAAATTGGGCGTCCGTCATCGTGAATCCTGAAGAGAGGGGGGAGAGGAAGGAGCGAGGTAGCTCTTGCCTTGCCTGTGTCGGTTACTTGGGGAGTGCTCTGCGTCGACGAGTGAAGAGGACAGACACCCCTGCGGCGAAGACCACCGCTGCGGCTACGCCAACGGCCAGTACGTTGCGCTGGGAGAGCAAGCCATCGCTGCCCTTCTCGGGCTTCGCCGCTTGCCGGTGCGCCGAGTCCTCACCGCCGGCCGTAGCGCCGGGGCTCGGCGACTTCGCTGCCGCGAGTTCGGGGAGGGGGCTGACGTCGGCGG
>NZ_JAILXP010000367.1 GCF_020740895.1 Streptomyces sp. UNOB3_S3
CCCCCGGACGCGGCCCCCCAGCACGCGTGTATGTGCTTCAGGGGAGAGAGAGTAAGGGGAGAAGGTGAAACTCGGGTGCGGAAATGATAAATCCTGTGTTTCCTTACGAACTCCCGCAAGAGCATGAGAAGTTGGCTTGCATTGGGCCAACGGGCCCGGGGCCGGAGGCGTCCTTCCCCGGAACGGGAGCCGGTGGGAGACTCCCCGCTATGGGTGCGTCAAGGCGCATACGTTCCATTCGCCTACCCCGGGCTCGGTACGCGCTGGGTGCCGTCGCCCTCACCGGTGCCGCCGTCGTGGCGCTGTCCGGCTGCGCCCCGGTCGGCGGGCTCGACACGACGACCGTCGCCGTCACCACACAGCGGCAGGCCTCCCGCGCCCTCGACCGCGAGGGTGTCCACGTCGCCTGGCTGAGCTGCCGGGGCAAGGCCGAGAACGGCGGCAAGGACCCCGGCACGGGCAGCGCGCTGCCGGTGACCGTCGTCGGCGTCGACTGCGAGGGCCGTACGGACACCGGCAAGAAGATCGTCGTCTTCGGCAGGGTCACGGGCATCACCGGCCAGGCGTGCGTGCGCGGCCTGCTGACGGCCAACGTCGACGGGCGGACCGTCTTCCAGGTGAGCGTGCTCGGCGACTGCGACCGGACGGGCGACACCGGCGGCAGGCCCCCGACCGCCCCGGGCCCGGGCCAGGAGAAGCCGCCGCCCGCGCCGAGGCCCCCCGGGGCTCCGGGCCCCTCGGCGAGCTGCACCGACAGACCTCCCGCACCGGGCAAGTAGCTCACCGGGCCCGTGGGCGAGACGGGTCACGACGGCCGTGCGGACGGACCGGTAACATCCGGACCGTACGAGCCGACGACCCGGGAGGAGCCCACCGGTGGCGGGAGAACCGCAGGCGGACTGCCTGTTCTGCAAGATCGTCAAGGGAGATGTGCCCGCGACGGTCGTCAAGGAGACGGAGACGACCGTCGCGTTCCGTGACATCAACCCCCAGGCGCCCGTGCACTGCCTGGTGATCCCCAAGGTCCACTACCCGGACGCCGCCTCCCTCGCCGCCGCCGAGCCGCAGATCGCCGCCGACGTGCTGCGCGAGGCGGGCGAGGTCGCCCTCCAGGAGAACGGCGACAAGGGCTTCCGGATCGTCTTCAACACCGGTGCCGGCGCCGGGCAGACCGTCTTCCACGCGCACGCCCACGTCCTCGGCGGCCGCGGCTTCAACTGGCCCCCCGGGTAGACCCTTGTCCGTCCGCGAACTCGTCGTCCTCGGCACGGCCAGCCAGGTCCCCACCCGGCACCGCAACCACAACGGCTATGTCCTCCTCTGGGACGGGGAGGGCATCCTCTTCGACCCCGGCGAGGGGACGCAGCGTCAGATGCTGCGCGCCGGGGTGGCGGCGCACGACCTCAACCGGATCTGCGTCACCCACTTCCATGGCGACCACTCCCTGGGCCTGGCCGGGGTGATCCAGCGGATCAACCTCGACCGGGTGCCGCATCCGGTCACCGCGCACTACCCGGCGAGCGGCGAGCGCTTCTTCAAGCGGCTGCGGTACGCCACGGCCTATCGGGAGACGGTCAAGCTCGTCCAGGAGCCGGTCGCGGGCACCGGCGCGGTGCTGGCGGCCACCGGTTCGTACACCCTCCAGGCCCGCCGGCTCTCGCACCCCGTCGAGTCCTACGGCTACCGCCTGGTCGAGCCCGACGGGCGCCGGATGCTGCCCGAGCTCCTGGCCGAGCGCGGCATCGGCGGGCCGGACGTCGGCCGGCTGATGCGCGAGGGCGCGGTCGGCGGGGTGACGCTGGACGAGGTCAGCGAGGTGCGGCGCGGCCAGCGCTTCGCCTTCGTGATGGACACCCGGCTGTGCGACGGCGTCCACGAGCTGGCCGAGGGCTGCGACATGCTCGTCATCGAGTCGACGTTCCTCGACGAGGACGAGTCGCTGGCCACCGAGCACGGCCATCTGACGGCGGGCCAGGCCGCCCGCGTCGCCGCGCGCGCGGGCGTACGGCACCTGGTGCTCACCCACTTCTCCCAGCGCTACGACGACCCGTCGGTCTTCGAGCGCCAGGCCCGTGCGGCGGGCTTCGACGGCGAACTCACCGTCGCCCGGGATTTGTTGCGGGTGCCGGTGCCGAAGCGGCGCTGAGGGGCCGGGCCCCGGCCTGGTACGACCGGCCGGACGGCCCGGGGATGTCCGGGCAGGCCGGACGAGGGTGCGGCGAGGGGGATTGCGGTTCGTCGCGTGCATGCCACCATGTGCCGCATGGGCGAGCGGGAGGGACCCGACCCGGCGCGGGCGCGGGACGCGGCGGCTCTGGTGGCGCTGATGCGGGAGTTGCGTGAGCGCTCCGGGCTCACCTACCGCCTGCTCCAGCGGCGCGCGGCCGAGGAAGGGATGGTGCTGCCCCGCAGCACGATCGCCGACGCCCTCGCCCGGACCGCCCTGCCGCGTGCCGAGGTCCTCGAGGCCTTTGTGGTGGCGTGCGGCGACGGCGCGCGGCGCGACGCGTGGCTGGAGGCCAGGCGGCGGATCGCCGGGCGGGAAGACGCTCCGGCGCCGGGACGCCGGCGGGTACGGAGGCTCCGCCTCCTGTGGTGGCTGCCGGCGGCGGTGGCCGTGCTCGCCCTCGCGTACTGGGCGTTCACCCCCTCCCCGGCCGGGACGTCCGGCGCCGGGCGGCCGTCCCCCGCGCCGTCCGCGGCCGACGCGGCGCGCGGGCGCGGCGGGGCGTTCAGCCTCTTCGAGGCGCGCAGCGTCAAGGGGGCGACGATCGCGAGCGTGGGCTATCGGTACTGGGACACCGGGGACGGGTGGTACGGCGTCGAGTATGTGATGCCGTACTCGCGGGACGATCGCGAGGCCTACGGCGACGGCTGGGGAGGGCGGCTGCTGATCCACTACGAGGACCGCCGGGGCCGTCATACGGAGGTGCTGGCCGGCAATCCCGATGGCGATCAGCAGGCGGGCAGGGACACCGTCCGCTACGGCATGAGGAACGTGTGGTTCGAGGTGTGCGACTTCGACGGGCGGGAGCTGCGGGGCTGCCAACGTCTGCGCATGGCGCGGAAGTGAGCGGCCCCGCGCGCCATTACGGCAGGTAGTACATCGGGTTCGGCAGCTTGTAGGTGCGCTTGGCGTAGCCGCCCTGGAGGTCGCTGTACTGGTCGCCGAAGTTGGCGACGATCTCGAAGCCCTTGGACTCGATGTACTTGCGGGTGCCCGCCTTGTACTCGACCGTCGTGCACTTGGCGCCGCAGGCGAGGTAGGCCGGCGGGGTCTTCTTGTTCTTCAGGAAGAAGTGGGAGGCGTCGGCGACGGGCTTGTAGCCGACGTTCTTGAGGTTGCGGGCGCTCCACTCGCGCTGGTGCTCGTCACGGCCGGTGACGTAGAAGACCTCGATGCCCTTGGACTTGGCCCAGTTGACGAGCTTGGGCATGCCGAAGACGGCGGTCATGTCGGTGGACTTCAGGTACGCGTCCTGCGACTCGGGCGTGAAGTGGAAGCCCTGCTGGAGCTCGTAGTTGTAGGTCAGCAGGGTCGTGTCGTCCAGGTCGAGGACGATGGCGGGCTTCTTCGCGCCCTTCTTGGCGTGCTGCGCGTTGCGGGCGACGTTCTCCAGCTGGGCCTTGGCCTTCTTCTGGATGTCGGCGACCTGCTTGGCGTAGTTGCTGTCCGGCGAGGCGTAGTGCTGGCCGGAGGCGTCGACGGTGTCGCCGTAGAACGCCTTGATCTTGTCCTGGACCTGGGTGAGGTTCGGGATCTCCTTGTCCGTGCGGGGCACCGCGTGGTCGGCGGAGGCGGCGCCCGCGGTGTACAGGCCGGCGCCGACGGCGAGGGCGGCGGTGGCGGCGGCGACGCGCACACGCGTGGACTTCAGGGAGAGCGACACTGGTGACTCCTGGGTAACAAGGATGATGCAGCGCGAAGCTATGGCCTGGGCCGGATGGGGTCAAGGTCCTGGAGACGTGACGCTCTACGCGCGGAGAAAGATCGTTTGGGCGTACCGTGGTGTGCGGACCAGCGACACGAAGGGTGGGGCACGAGATCATGGCGCAGGAAGTACGCGGAGTCATCGCACCGGGGAAGAACGAGCCGGTACGGGTCGAGACGATCGTGATCCCGGACCCGGGTCCGGGCGAGGCCGTGGTGAAGGTCCAGGCGTGCGGCGTCTGCCACACCGACCTCCACTACAAGCAGGGCGGCATCAACGACGACTTCCCCTTCCTCCTCGGCCACGAGGCGGCGGGTGTCGTCGAGTCCGTCGGCGAGGGCGTCACCGAGGTGGCCCCCGGCGACTTCGTCGTCCTCAACTGGCGAGCCGTCTGCGGCCAGTGCCGGGCCTGTCTGCGCGGCCGCCCCCAGTACTGCTTCAGCACGCACAACGCCAAGCAGAAGATGACCCTGCTCGACGGCACCGAGCTGTCGCCCGCGCTCGGCATCGGCGCGTTCGCCGAGAAGACGCTGGTCGCGGCCGGTCAGTGCACCAAGGTCGACCCCGCGATCGCCCCGGAGGTGGCGGGCCTGCTCGGCTGCGGAGTGATGGCCGGCATCGGCGCCGCGATCAACACCGGCGGGGTGGGGCGCGGCGACTCCGTCGCCGTCATCGGCTGCGGCGGCGTCGGCGACGCGGCGATCGCGGGCTCCCGCCTGGCGGGCGCGGCCCGGATCATCGCCGTCGACATCGACGACCGCAAGCTCGCGAAGGCACGCGAGATGGGCGCCACGCACACGGTGAACTCCCGCTCCACCGATCCCGTCGAGGCCATCCGCGAGCTCACGGGCGGCCATGGCGCGGATGTGGTCATCGAGGCGGTGGGCCGGCCGGAGACGTACGAGCAGGCCTTCTACGCCCGTGACCTGGCCGGCACGGTCGTCCTGGTCGGCGTGCCGACGCCGGAGATGAAGCTGGAGCTCCCGCTCCTGGACGTCTTCGGGCGGGGCGGCGCGCTGAAGTCGTCCTGGTACGGGGACTGCCTGCCGACGCGGGACTTCCCGATGCTGGTGGACCTGCATCTGCAGGGGCGGCTGGACCTCGGGGCGTTCGTGACCGAGACGATCGGGCTGGGGGACGTGGAGAAGGCGTTCGCCCGTATGCACGAGGGGGACGTGCTGCGGTCGGTGGTCGTGCTGTAGCACCCCGACCCGGGGGTCCGGGGCGCTGCCCCGGGCCCCGGTGGGAGGCCTACGCGCGACCCGCCCGGGCCAGGATGCGGGCGGCCACCGACGGGGAGTCGACCAGCGGGTGGAGCGCGAGTGCGCGCAGCGCCGCGTCGCGGTCCTCGTGGAGCGCCGCTTCGATCGCCGCCCGCTCGACCGCCTTGAGCTGGAGCATCAGCCCGAGTTGATCTTCCCGTAGCGGGGCGCACGGCAGCGGCCGGGCGCCCTTCGCGCCGACCTCGCACACCGTTTCGATGACGGCGGTGGAGTCGAGGGCGGGGACCGTCAGCCCGTTCGGCACATTGAGGATCAGCCGGGCACGTTCGTCCGCGCTGATCGCCCGCATCAGGGCGAGCGCCACCTGGTCGTAGCCGCCGCCGTCCAGGTCACAGGTGTCGCGCTGCCAGCCGCCGGTCGCCGCGCGGCTCTCGGCCATGTACGTCTCCTCGCGGCGCAGCCGGGTGTGCTCCCACAGCTCGAAGGAGCGCTCCGGTTCGGCGGCCGCGCGGGTGAAGAAGTCGCCCTGCTGCTGGTCGAGGAACTCGCCGCGGGTCTCCGCGGACTCCATGACCGAGCGCAGGGTCTCGCGGCGGAAGTAGTAGTAGTGGAGGTATTCGTTGGGCAGGGCGCCGAGCGCCTGGAGCCAGCGGGCGCCGAAGAGCTTGCCCTCCTCGAAGGAGGCGAGGGCCGCCTCGTCGCGCAGCAGCCCCGGGAGGAGGTCCTCGCCGTCCTGGACCAACGAGCGGAGCCAGCCCAGGTGGTTGAGGCCCACGTAGTCGTAGGTGACCCGGTCCGGGTCCGCGCCCGCCGCCCGCGCGGCGCGGCGGACCAGTCCCACGGGTGAATCGCAGATGCCGATGACGCGCGGCCCGAGCACGGCGGACATCGCCTCCGTCACCATCCCGGCGGGGTTGGTGAAGTTGATGACCCACGCGTCCGGGGCGGTCCTCGCCACCCGTTCGGCGATCTCCGTGGCCACCAGGACCGTGCGGAGCCCGTAGAGCACCCCGCCCGCGCCGACCGTCTCCTGGCCCAGGACGCCCTCGGCGAGCGGGATCCGCTCGTCCAGGACCCGTCCGGCCGTGCCGCCCACCCGGATCGCGGAGAAGACGAAATCGGCCCCGCGCAGCGCCTCGTCCAGGTCCTCCGCGAGCCGTACGGAGGGGGCGCCGGGCACCCCGGCGGCCTGGGCGTCCAGCACGGAGGCGATCACTCCCATGCGCGCGGAGTCGGTGTCGTGGAGCACGAGTTCCGTACAGCGGCCCGGGGCGTCGCGCCGGGCGTCGTCCAGCAGGGCCCGGTGCACCAGAGGCACCCGGAATCCGCCGCCGCCGAGAATCGTCAGCCTCATGGAACGGAACGTACCTCAGCATCGGGCACACTGTGCGGATCCGCATTCGTGCTGCATCCCTGAGAGGAGCGACGAGCGAGCATGACGGCCTCTTCCACCCACACAGGTGTCCGCGGAGAACGCTTCGAGGGAACGGCGCCGGTCCTGGACCCGCTCGCGGCCCTCCGCACCGAGACCGACCCGCCCACCGACGTCTATCTGACCGGGACCGTCTTCCTCGACATCATCTTCACCGGCCTGGACTCCGCCCCCGTGCGCGGCACCGAGTCCTGGGCGCGCGGCATGGGCTCCAGCCCCGGCGGAGTCGCCAACATGGCCACCGCCCTGGCCCGGCTGGGCCTGCGCACCTCCCTCGCCGCCGCCTTCGGGGACGACATGTACGGCGAGTACTGCTGGGAGTCCCTCTCCCGGGGCGAGGGCATCGACCTGAGCCTGTCGCGCACGGTGCCCGGCTGGCACTCCCCGGTCACCGTCTCGATGGCCTACGAGGGCGAGCGGACCATGGTCTCCCACGGCCACGAGG
>NZ_JAILXP010000368.1 GCF_020740895.1 Streptomyces sp. UNOB3_S3
CCAGGGGCCCTGCGCCGGAGACGAAACAACCCAGCGCGAAGCCAACCATCCATTCGAGGCTCTGCCAATCAACACAGTCGCCGCAGATCGGCGCTCCCCCATCGACTAACTACGTTGTCCAAGGACATACGCCTGTGCTGCGCCATCGAAGATTGAGCATTGTCACTGAAGGTTGATAGCCGGTAGCTTTGTGTCATCGAAGATTGAGTGGCCGAACGTGCCTGGTCGCCGGGGGTGGCGGTGGGGGAACTCGCGGATGCATGTGTGGATCCGGCGCTTGGTGCGTTTGACCTGGTCTTCTATGACGATGGCACACGGATTCGCAGGCCGCTCGGCGGCAGCTGGAATGTCCGCTTCGAGCACGTGCCACCGGTACGCCCGTTCCGGTGGCCCAAAGGCGGCAAGAGCTTCGCAGGCTGGTACTACGCGGCGACGGCTGGTGGGCACATCGGGTACGAATCGTGGCTGGAGCGGGACCGGCTGATCCTCCTCGACACCGATCCGGGGGTGACGGGCATCGCCTCGCAGCCGTTCTGGCTGCACTGGCACGACGGCCACCGCAAGCGCCGGCACGCCCCGGACTATTTCGTTCGACTGGCGGACGGTCGCGGCCGGATCGTCGACGTCCGTGCTGGTGACCGCATCGATGAATCGGCTGCGGAGGCGTTCGAGGCGACGGGGCGGGCCTGCCGAGCGGTGGGCTGGGAGTTCGTGCGCGTCGGCGTTCCTGATCCGGTATTGATGGCGAATATGCGGTGGCTTGCCCGTTATCGCAGGAGCCGGTGCCGCCTATCGGATGTCGCTGAAGGACTGCTGAAAGTCTTCCGAGAACCGACGCCGCTGCGGGCCGGGGCCTGCGAGGTCGGTGATCCGATTCTTGCGCTTCCAGTGCTGTTTCACCTGCTGTGGTCGCACGAGCTGGTGGCAGACCTGACCCGCCAGCTGCTGGCATCGGACAGCACGGTGCACGCCGCAAGGACGAGGCAGTGGTGATGGGACGGTTGTCGCGTCCGCCGGGCCTCGCCGTTGGGGAACGGGTGCGGTTCGAGGGCCAAATCCGGGTCGTGCTGGCCGTCTCAGGCCGCTCCGTCACGCTCTCGGAGGTTGGAGGAGAGCCCCGGTCAGTGCCGCCGGTCTTGCTGTTCGCGGATGAGGATTTCGAGGTCGTGGACAGCTCAGGGCGGATGCCGCTGCCGCCGATATCCCTGCTGGAGACGCTGCCGCAGCACGTGCTGGAGAAGGCCATGTGGTGGGAGGGCCACATCCTGGAGGTCCTGCACGGGCTGCCACCGGACGCCCCGCGAGACGCAGAGCCGAAGCCGGAGTTCGCACCGACCAAGTCGCTGACCGCTCGTGAGCGGGCGAAGGCAGCCGAACTGACTGCCGCCGGGCACAAGGTGAGCGTGAGTACAGTCGGCAATTACCGCCGTCGCTACGAGACGGGCGGAGTGCTCGGGCTGGCGGATCACCGCCCGGTGCGCAAGACGACCAAGTATGGCGCCGTGGACGACGTGGTGATCGCCGCGATGCGGCAGGCGATCAGCGAGGCCGTGGATGCCTCCACCCGCACGGGCACATTCCTATTGTGGCGGACCGGCGAGATCCTCAAAGCCAGCCGTGACGGCCGGGAGGTCCAGTTGCCCTCGCGCCGCACGCTCTACCGGCTGCTGGCCAAGCTCACTGTAGGCACCCACACCACAGGCTCAGCCACGACCCGCCGGTCGCGGGCTCACGGGGCGGCGGCGCCCTTCGGGGAGCTGCCCGCATTCGCGCCGGGCGAGGTGATGCAGATCGACTCCACGCCTCTGGATGTGCTGGTCCGACTGGATGACGGCGTCATGGGCAAGGTCGAGCTCACCGGCATGATCGATGTCGCGACGCGCACGGTAACAGCGGCCGTTCTGCGGCCTACTACGAAGTCGGTCGACGCGAGCGTGCTGCTAGCTCGCACGGTCACCCCGGAGGTGATGCGGCCGGGCTGGGTGGATGCGCTGCGGATGTCCCGCTCGGTGATGCCGCACCGTCGGCTGCTGAGCATCGACGAACGCCTGGAGCATGCGGCTGCGCGGCCGCTGATCGTGCCGGAGATGATCGTCTGTGACCACGGCAAAGCATTCATCTCCCGCAACTTCCTTTCCTCCTGCCGGTTCCTGGAAATCGATTTCCAGCCTGTGCACAAAGGTTCAGGGTTCGAAAAAGGGCACATCGAGAGGATGCTGAACTCGGTAGGCACGTTGTTCACGCAGTTCCTCCCCGGCTACACCGGCCGCAACACCGACCGCCGCGGGCGTCACCTGGACAAACAACCCTTGTGGTCCTTGTTGGAACTCCAGGAACTACTGGACGAGTGGCTCATCTCCCGGTGGCAAAATCGCAAACACGATGGACTACGTGATCCCGCCCACCCAGGACGGTCGTTCACGCCGAACGAGAAGTACACCGCCCTGGTCGAGGCTTGCGGTTACGTGCCAGTCTCCCTCACCGGCACCGACTACATCGAACTGCTGCCTGCCGTCTGGCGCGCGGTCAACGACTACGGCATCAAGATCAAACGCCGCACCTACGACAGCGCGAAGCTGAACGGCCTTCGGCGCCAGGACTCTGGGATCAAGGCCAAGAAGGGGCTATGGGAGGTCCACCACGACCCTTACGACGTCTCCCGGATCTGGGTACGCAACCACTACGGCGATGGCGAGTGGATCGAGGCCACTTGGAAACACCTGTACCGCGTCCCCGTCCCCTTCGGAGAATTGGCCTGGGACCACGCCAGTCAGGGCCTGCCCAAGGCCACCGAAACCGAGATCGCCGACGCGGTTTCCGCCCTCCTGGCCAAGGCCCATGCCGGACCTGATCAGCCGGCTAAGCCCAAACGCACCGCCCGGGACCGGCGGGTCGCTGCCCGCACCCGGGCCGCAGGCCCCATCACCTCCGTTCCCCGGCCGGAGCCTGCACCACCTACCGAGCCAGCGGCGCCGACGACCAAGGACGAGCCACTGGCCAAGGTGATCCCGCTGGGCTTGTTTGACCCGCTCGAAGATCCATGGAGGCGAAGGTGACCGACCCCAGCCCCAGAGCCGACACTGCGCTGGAGACCGCGGACGACGAAGCCGGGTTCCACTTGACCACGCGCGAGGGCTGGCGCCGTTTCACCGCCGAGCCACCCGCCTCGCCAAGGCTGCTGACCGCAGATGAGTACACCGCGCTCTCCAGCCTCGAGCGGGAGATCGACGACGAGGCCAGGCTCGATCACCACGCCCGGCTTCTAGTGGTCGCCACCTCAACTGTCCGCCATACCGTGACCTGCGGGCGGCGCCTGGTGCTGCTGAACCGGCACGCGATCAGTGCCCGCCGCGGGCTGATCGTCTCCGGCCCCGCCGGAACCGGCAAGACCATCGCCATTACCCAGCTCGGACGCTCCCACGAACTTCTTGACCGCGCGCGCAACCCACACTCCCGCGACCGAATCCCGGTCGTCTACATCACCGTCCCGCCCGCCGCGACCGCCCGCATGGTCGCCGCCGAGTTCGCCCGCTTCCTCGGCCTTCCGGTCCGCCGCCGCTCGAACATCACCGACCTCATCGAGGCCGTCGTCGGCGTCTGCACCGACACCCGCACCGGCTTGGTCCTAGTCGACGAACTGCATAACATCTCGCTGACCAGCCAAAACGGCGCCGACGTCGCCGACACCCTCAAGTACTTCTCCGAGCGCATCCCCGCGACCTTCATCTATGCCGGCATCAACATCGAGCGCAGCAACCTGCTTTCTGGCACCCGCGGAGCCCAGATCGCCGGTCGCTTCACGCTCATCCCCACCCACGCGTTTCCTTACGGCACCGAGTGGCAGGGGCTGGTCGCAACCCTGGAGAACACCCTGCTGCTGCACCGGCACCGCCCCGGCACGCTGGTCGCGCTCGACCGCTACCTGCATGAACGCACTGGCGGCATGATCGGGGCGCTCTCCCATGCCATCCGAGGAGCCGCGATCGACGCGATCCTCACCGGCACCGAGAAGATCACAAAGAAGTCCCTCGAAACGATCCCATTGGACTACTCAGCCCAGAACCCTTCGGCCCTGGTCAGGCCAAGGGTGGCCAGATGGTGACGCCTCCATTGCCCGACCGCCTCGCACGGCTCCCTGTCAACGTCCGCCCGCAGCTCGGCGAGACCACCGACTCCTACATCCGGCGGCTGGCCCGCGCCAACCACCTCAAGCCCAGCTACCTCCACTGTTTCCTCTGCGGACCACCCTTTTGGCTCGGGAAGCCCCAGATCGAACGACTCGCTGCTGTCTCCGGACGCTCCGCGAAAGTCTTGCAACACGCGCTTTCAGATGCCAGCTCTCCCCGCGGCCGGGCCAAGCCGAACCCCCGTGCCCTCCGCCTACACCAGCACAAAGCGCTAACCCGTCTTGGCGTAGATCTAGCTGTCCTCATCCAGCACGACGCTCTTGACGGAAGAATGTCCATCCGCGCCATCTCCGAGGAATGGGATGTCCCCAGCTGGTTGGTCCGCCGCGTCCTAACCTCCTCGATCTTCCCTGAACGCAGCACCCGCCGTCGGCGCAATGCCCTTGATGAGGACGCCAAGGAGCTGGTCACTGCCATGATCGCCAAAAGGATGGGCGCCATGGAGATCTGGACCGAACTGATGGACACTCACAACATCTCGACGTCCCTCGCGCTCCTAACGCTCCAAATCCGGGACGCAAACCGTCGCCGCACAGCCCCGGGTCAATCAGACCAGCGACGCCAAACCTCCGGCCCGATTTAACAGCACTGGGCCCCATACAGCACGTCGCAGCTACATGCTCCCTTAATGGAGCGTTCTTCTCTCGGGTATCTGTCTGACAACAGTATTAGGAGGCAGCGTGGGTGCGGCACTCTTGGCTGCAGCGGCGGGAGTTATCGGCGTCGCATTGGGGAGACTTTGGGACATCCGGTCCGAGGCCGCACGATGGCGTCGCGATCAAGAGACTGCCAGTTATCAACGTCTCGCCGAGGCATTCATCTTGCTCTACGAGGAAATCCGAACCATCGCCCTAACGGAGCGGGATACGAACACGTTAATTGAAGCGATCAGCAGTACTCGCCGCGATAAGACCTGGGATAATGCGCTGGTTGCGGTCTGGCTTCACGGATCCGCTTCCGTGGTCACCGCTGCATCCTTGATGGACCGTACGGTAACCAAGCTCTTCTACGACGCACAAGCGCGTCAACACTCGACAGAAGACTGGAACCGGGCGCGAATTCCATCCGCCGACGCATTCGAACGCTTCCTTGCGAGCGTCCGCAAGGACATCAACCTCTCACCCGTTTCCGTCAGACTCTTTCCGCACATCCCGAATTGAGGCAGGCCAGACCGGTCGTCCTCGTCAATAAATCCCGCTGCCAATTATTTTGGTTGTCTTGTAGACGGAACCTCCTACACCCGTAACACATAGGGTGCAGGTTGCGCCTTGTTCCGTCATCCAGTCCTGCAGCGTGATCTTCGATTCCCATTCCGCACTGGAGTAGCCGTCCAGACGGAAAGGCGGCGTCGGGCCTGACCGGAATTGAACCTGATCTATCCCGCCCCTACCGCGCCCCTTGCCTCGAACGAAGGACGACACGTAATCGATTGTTATCGCTGTGCCACTTTCGTTCCTCACGCTCGCCCATACCCGCAGAGTCCTCTCGTTCACCCTCTGCCCCACTACCGTGCCCTTGAGTTTTGGTCGCTCAGTTCGGGGTCCCTGCCCCGCGAAGAGTTTTATCACCGCGGCAGCGAGGGTGAAAAAACCACCTGCCCCATCCGTCATAGCATCGATATTTGCACGCAGGCACGGTTGATCGCATCAACTTCCGAAAACAAACTTGACACATGACTACACACGCTCGAGCACCAATTCGATTAAGGTGTCCCGGAACTCGCGGCGACTGCGCAGACGGGGACGGGACGCCTCTGTGAGGCTGGTCGTACACGGTGAGGCGCCGGACCGTCACCCCCGCCTTCAGCGGACCCGTCTGTCCGGAACTCGGGCCTCCTGGATGGTCGGAGTGGAACGTCCTCCCCAAGGCATCCCGATCTGGATCACTCAAACTTCGATGACACACGCTCAAGGTTCACTGACACAGGACAACGCCGAGCGGGCCTGCACCCGGCGACCGACAGCGGTTCCCCCGCCCGGCGGAGGCGGCGCCTTGCGATCCCGTCCGGGGGAGCGACGGCCGGGACCGCCGTCCCCGCGGTGGCGGCGAGCCCCGCCGGAGGTGCCGCGCCGGCGCCAGCCCGTTGAGCCACCACAGCCGAGCGCAAGGGAGATGGTTCACCTGTTCGGGTGGGCGTTGGTCCGAACGGGCGGGTCACCACGGCAGATTGCTGTAAACCGTGGACAGTCGTCATGCTGCCGTCACGATGCCCTCAGGAGGACCGATGAGCGCCCAGCCCCACACCTACGCGGCCGACGACCCCGAAAAAGCTCTGAAGTACGCGATCCAGCACATCGAGGGGGACTGGGTGCAGATCGTGGAGGGGGTCATTTCGATGATGCCGCCGAGTTGGGGGCACGAGTCCGCAGCCACCAGGATCCGCAGGCAGGTCGAGGCGAGGGCGGATGAGCTGGGCTGCATCTGCGGCTCTGGTGACCTGGACCTTCCGGGCACGCCGAATTGGTACATCCCGGATGTGGCTGTCGTCCCGAAGGACCTGGCGAAGGATGCCGGAGCGCTCCTGCCGGATCAAACCCTGCTCATCGCCGAGGTGACGTCGGATTCCAACGGCGACACCGACCGCGTCGTCAAGCGCCGCCGGTACGCCGAGTTCGGCGCCCCCCTCTACCTCCTGGTCGACCGCCAGGAGCGCACCTGCACGCTCTTCAGCACGCCGAGCCGCCTCGGCTACACCAGGGTGGACGGCCCCCACCCCTTCGGCACGCCCCTCCAC
>NZ_JAILXP010000369.1 GCF_020740895.1 Streptomyces sp. UNOB3_S3
GGCATGCCCCGTCCGCAGGGTGCCCCCGGTGGCGCCCCGCGTCCCGGTGGCGCCCGTCCGGCCGGTAACCGCCCGAACCCGGGCATGATGCCGCAGCGTCCGGCTGCCGGCCCGCGTCCGGGCCCCGGTGGCGGCGGTCGCGGTCCCGGTGGCGGCGGCGGTCGTCCCGGTGGCGGCGGTGCCCGTCCGGGCTTCGCCGGCCGTCCGGCCGGTCCCGGTGGCGGCGGTCGTCCCGGTGGTGGCGGCGGCTTCGCCGGTCGTCCCGGTGGCGGTGGCCCCGGTGGTGGCGGCGGCGGTGGCTTCGCCGGTCGTCCGGGTGGCGGCTTCGGCGGTCGTCCCGGTGGCCCGGGTGCCCGTGGTGGCACGCAGGGTGCCTTCGGCCGTCCCGGTGGTCCGGCCCGTCGTGGCCGCAAGTCCAAGCGCCAGCGTCGCCAGGAGTACGAGGCCATGCAGGCCCCGTCCGTGGGCGGCGTGATGCTGCCCCGCGGCAACGGCGACACCATTCGCCTGTCGCGCGGTGCCTCCCTCACCGACTTCGCGGAGAAGATCGGCGCCAACCCGGCGTCGCTCGTCGCCGTGATGATGAACCTCGGCGAGATGGTCACGGCCACGCAGTCCGTCTCCGACGAGACGCTGCAGCTCCTCGGCGGCGAGATGAACTACCAGGTTCAGATCGTCAGCCCCGAGGAGGAGGACCGCGAGCTGCTCGAGTCCTTCGACATCGAGTTCGGTGAGAACGAGGGCGGCGAGGAGATGCTCGTCGCGCGTCCGCCGGTCGTGACCGTCATGGGTCACGTCGACCACGGTAAGACGCGACTGCTCGACGCGATCCGCAAGACCAACGTCGTCGCGGGCGAGGCCGGTGGCATCACCCAGCACATCGGTGCCTACCAGGTGACGACCGAGGTCAACGACGAGGACCGCAAGATCACCTTCATCGACACCCCGGGTCACGAGGCGTTCACCGCCATGCGTGCCCGTGGTGCGAAGTCGACCGACATCGCGATCCTCGTGGTGGCGGCCAACGACGGTGTCATGCCGCAGACGATCGAGGCCCTGAACCACGCCAAGGCGGCCGACGTGCCGATCGTGGTCGCGGTCAACAAGATCGACGTCGAGGGTGCCGACCCGACCAAGGTCCGCGGTCAGCTGACCGAGTTCGGCCTGGTGGCCGAGGAGTACGGCGGCGACACGATGTTCGTCGACATCTCCGCCAAGCAGGGTCTGAACATCGACAAGCTGCTCGAGGCCGTCGTCCTCACCGCCGACGCCGCGCTCGACCTGCGCGCCAACGCGGAGCAGGACGCGCAGGGCATCGCGATCGAGGCCCACCTCGACCGCGGTCGCGGCGCCGTGGCCACCGTCCTCGTCCAGCGCGGTACCCTCCGCGTCGGTGACACGATGGTCGCCGGTGACGCCTACGGCCGTGTCCGCGCGATGCTCGACGACAAGGGCCAGAACGTGGAGGAGGCGGGTCCGTCGACCCCGGTCCTCGTCCTCGGTCTGACCAACGTCCCGGGCGCCGGCGACAACTTCCTCGTCGTCGACGAGGACCGCACGGCCCGCCAGATCGCCGAGAAGCGCGCCGCGCGCGAGCGCAACGCCGCCTTCGCCAAGCGCACCCGCCGGGTGTCCCTCGAGGACCTCGACAAGGTGCTCAAGGCCGGTCTGGTGCAGGATCTCAACATCATCATCAAGGGCGACGCGTCCGGTTCGGTGGAGGCTCTCGAGTCCTCGCTGCTCCAGCTCGACGTCGGCGAAGAGGTCGAGATCCGCGTGCTGCACCGCGGTGTGGGTGCGGTCACCGAGTCGGACATCAACCTGGCGACCGGCTCCGACGCCATCGTCATCGGCTTCAACGTCCGCGCCGAGGGCCGTGCCACGCAGATGGCCGAGCGCGAGGGCGTCGACGTCCGGTACTACTCGGTCATCTACCAGGCGATCGAGGAGATCGAGGCGGCCCTCAAGGGCATGCTGAAGCCGGAGTACGAAGAGGTCGAGCTCGGTACGGCGGAGATCCGCGAGATCTTCCGCTCGTCCAAGCTGGGCAACATCGCGGGTGTCCTCATCCGCTCCGGCGAGGTCAAGCGCAACACCAAGGCGCGCCTCATCCGCGACGGCAAGGTCATCGCGGAGGAGCTCAACATCGTCGGTCTGCGTCGCTTCAAGGACGACGTCACCGAGATCCGCGAAGGCTTCGAGGGTGGTATCAACCTCGGAAACTTCAACGACATCAAGATCGACGACGTCATCGCGACGTACGAGATGCGCGAGAAGCCGCGCGGCTGAATCGTGTGAGCTCGACCGGGGCCGGTCGGCGGGAGAATATTTCCGTCGATCGGCCCCGGCCGTTGCGTGTACGGTTCGGGGAGCCCGTACACCACGTACGGGGTTTTGCCTCACGCCTCCCGGGTGGGCCTCACCCGTTACACATGTATGTAGGGACGCTGTCCTTCGACATCCTCCTCGGCGACGTCCGGTCGCTGAAGGAGAAGCGCTCCGTCGTCCGCCCGATCGTCGCCGAGCTCCACCGCAAGTTCGCGGTGAGCGTGGCGGAGGTCGGCGACCAGGACCTCTACCGCCGGGCCACCATCGGAGTGGCGGCGGTGTCCGGGGACCCGGGGCACCTCACGGACCTACTGGACCGCTGCGAGCGCCTGGTCGCCGCACGGCCCGAAGTGGAGCTGCTGTCGGTACGGCGGCGGTTCCACGGCGAGCACGACGACTGAGCGCGTCGGCGGCGCCGAGAGCACAATGCAGGAAGACGAGAAGGAGACGGACCAGTGGCCGACAACGCGCGGGCGAAGAGGCTGGCGGACCTCATCCGCGAGGTCATCGCCCAGAAGCTGCAGCGCGGAATCAAGGACCCGCGGCTGGGCTCCCACGTGACCATCACGGACACCCGGGTCACCGGCGACCTGCGGGAGGCTACGGTCTTCTACACGGTCTACGGCGACGACGAGGAGCGCGCCAGCGCCGCGGCCGGACTGGAGAGCGCCAAGGGCATCCTGCGCTCCGAGGTCGGCCGTGCCGCGGGCACCAAGTTCACGCCGACGCTGACCTTCGTGGCGGACGCCCTGCCGGAGAACGCCCGGACCATCGAGGACCTCCTCGACCGGGCGCGCGCCTCGGACGCCCAGGTGCGCCAGGCATCCTCGGGCGCCGACTACGCCGGTGAAGCGGACCCGTACCGCAAGCCGGGCGAGGACGAGGACGAAAAGGGCGCCGGCGCCTGATGAAGGAGAAGTACAGCGGCCCGGACGGCCTGATCATCGTCGACAAGCCGTCCGGTTTCACCTCGCACGACGTCGTCGCCAAGATGCGGGGCATCGCCCGCACCCGCCGCGTCGGCCACGCGGGGACGCTCGACCCGATGGCGACCGGTGTGCTCGTCCTCGGCGTCGAGCGGGCCACCAAGCTCCTCGGTCACCTCGCGCTGACCGAGAAGGAGTACGTGGCCACCATCCGCCTCGGGCAGAACACGGTGACCGACGACGCCGAGGGGGAGATCACCTCCTCCGCCGACGCCTCCGGGGTCACCCGGGAGGCCATCGACGAGGGCGTCGCCAAGCTCACCGGCGCGATCATGCAGGTCCCGTCCAAGGTCAGCGCGATCAAGATAGACGGCGTGCGCTCGTACAAGCGGGCGCGCGAGGGCGAGGACTTCGAGATCCCCGCCCGTCCGGTGACCGTCTCGTCCTTCACCGTGCACGCCGTGATCCCCGCCGAGGCGGAGGACGGCACCCCGGTGCAGGACCTGCTGGTCTCCGTCGTCTGCTCCTCCGGCACCTACGTCCGGGCGCTCGCCCGTGACCTGGGCGCCGACACGGGCGTCGGCGGCCACCTCACGGCGCTGCGGCGCACCCGCGTCGGCCCCTACGGGATCGGCGACGCCCGCACGCTCGACCAGCTCCAGGAGGAGCTGACCGTGATGCCCGTCGCCGAGGCGGCGGCCGCCGCCTTCCAGCGCTGGGACGTGAACGCGGAGCAGGCCCGGCTGCTGGCCAACGGCGTCCGGATCAAGGTGCCGCTGTTCGACACCACGGGCCCGATCGCGGTCTTCGGGCCGGACGGCAACTTCCTCGTGCTGGTGGAGAACCAGGGCGGACGGGCCAAGAGCCTGGCGGTCTTCGCCTAGCGGACCCGTTTCCCGGCCCCGGCAGGCTTCCACTGCGGAGCTTCCACCGTGGGGCGGGGAGCGCGTCGCCCGCGACGCCTTCCCCGCCCCACGATCCCCCTCCCACTGGTGTCTATCCATCCGGGACTGATGATTCACCCCAACGGGCAGGCGCTCGGAGTGAACCAGGGGGGTGGAAGGGGGCGCGTTCAGGATGTGATCTGGTTTCGCCGATCATCCGCTGCCTACCGTCGTGGGGACCAGCACGCCGGGGAGGTTCGACGGAGATGAACGGTCGGCGGACCGATGCCGAGGAATCACTCGTACGCATTCGCGACCTCGCGGGGCGCGAGCGCGGGACGGGATTCCTCGCCGACGACCGCGGCACCCTGATCACCAGCCATGAGGCGGTCGACGGCCTGGCCCGCCTGGTGCTGCACGCCATGGGCGATCTGACCTGCGTCGTCGGCGCGGAGAACGTCACGCCCCTGCCCGAGTACGACCTCGCGCTCGTGCGCACCGAGGGCCTGTGCGTCCCCCCGCTGCCGGTCGCCGCGGCCGTGAGCTTCGAGGGCGACAAGGACGTCCGGCTGCGCGCCGGGCGCTGGCACGACGCGCGGATCATCGGCGACGTGCCGGTCACCTACACCGCGACCGACCGCTTCCATCTGCTGGGCGCCGCGCTGGAGCTGTCCCTGTCCGGCCGCTCCGGGCTGCGGCTCGGCGAGGAGGCCACCGGCGGGCCCGTCTTCGACGCCCGTACGGGGGCGGTCGTCGCCGTCCTCGGTACCGCGCTCCAGGCCGACCGCCGGGCCGCCGGATTCGCCATCCCGCTGCGGGCCGCCGCCGCGTGCTGCCCGGGCGGGGCGCTCGCGGAGCTCCTCGACCGGAACTCCGCCACCGTCCCCGCCTTCGGCCCCGACCTCAACCTGGCCGGCGCCCTCCAGCTCACCGCCACCGCCCTGGGCTCGGTCGTCACCCCGCGCGTCTGGCGCGACCCCGTGGAGCGCCCGGAGACCGAGCGGGAGTTCGCCCGCTTCCTGGACGGGGAGCCCGGCGCGGAGAGCGACGCCCTGGTGCTCGGCCTCGTGGGCGACCCCGGCACGGGCCGGACCACCGAGCTCGGCGCGCTCGCCGGCCGCCGGGCGCGCGGCGCCGAGCCCGCGCCCACCCTCTGGCTGCGCGGCGCGGACCTGCGCGTGGGCGACGAGAGCGTGCGGGACGCGATCGCCCGGGCCCTCAAGGCCGCCGGGCGCATCGTCACCGCCTCGGCGGGCCCCGCGGGCACCATCGGCGACACCTCGGCCGCCACGCCCGAGGCCGTCGCCGAGCTCGCCCGCAGGGTCGGGCGCCCCCTGCTCGTCCTCCTCGACGGGCCCGAGGAGATGCCGCCCGTCCTCGCCCACGCCCTGCCCGCCTGGACCGCCGCGACCGTCCGCTGGCTGGAGGAGACCTCCTCCCGGCTGATCGTCGCCTGCCGCCCCGAGCACTGGGAGACCGCCGGCGCCCTCTTCCCGTCCGGCATCCTCCACCGCCCCGGCGGCGGCCTGGGCCGGGGTGAGCCCGGGCAGCCGAGGTCCGCGCCTCCTACGGCATTCCGCCGGGCGCCGTCGACCCCGCCGACGCGGCCCACCCCCTCGCGCTGCGGCTGCTCGCCGAGGTCCGCGCGGCGCTGCCCGACGGCACGGTGGGCGCCGGCGGCACCGGGGAGGCCGCCCCGGACCGGTGGGGCGTGTTCGCCGCCTATCTGGACCTGATCTGCCTGCGCATCGCCGTGCGCCTCGCCGCCTCCCGCCGCCCGCCGCTGCGCGGGCCCGCCGTCCGCCGGCTCGCGGCCCGCGTGGCCGGGCAGGTCCACGAGGCCGCCCGCCGCTGCCTCGGCCCGGGGCAGGGCGAGCTGGAGCGGGAGGCGTTCGAGGAGCTGTTCCCCTGGCGTACGGGCTGGGCCTCCGCCGTCCTCACGGAGGGCCTGCTCGTCCCGGCCGGATCCGGCTACCGCTTCGCCCACGAGGAGTTCGCCGACTGGGTGCAGGGCTCCCACCTGGACCTCGACGCCGCGCTCTACGCGCTGGTCCACCGCTGGTACGAGCCGGCGGGCCCGCCCGCCGAGGCCGCCGTCCGGCTGCCCTCCCGCACGGGCGGGAAGGGCCCGCTGCCCACGCCGGGCGGCCATGTGCCGCCGCCGCCCGGCTCCGGCGCCGCCCGGGGCGGGTCGAAGGGCCGCCGCAGACGCGGCGGGGGCCCGGCCGAGGCGCCGCGCCCGCTGCCGGTCCCGCGCCACCGGATCGGGCCCGTGCTCCAGGCCATGCTCCTGCTCGCCCGGCGCTCGGGCCCGACGGAGCTCTCCCGTCGCCTCAGCGCCCTCGTCCACGCCATCGAGACCCTCTCCCAGCGGGCGGCGGAGGCCGAGGCCAAGGCGGAGGGCACCGGCCGCCGCCTAGGCGACCCCGCCTGGTGGGCCGCCCACCTCCTGGGCGAGACCCTGCTGCGCGTCCCCGACGCCACGCCGTACCTGGGCGTGCTCCGCCTCCTGGCCGAGCGCGTCACGGCCCGCTCCCTGGCCGTCGGCGGCTTCGACAGCGAGGCCGGGCGGACGCTGGGCGGCCTCGCGGAGTTCGGCCCCTGGTTCTGGCTGCGGCTGCCGCTCGGCCTCGCCGACCGCCTGGAACTCCTGCGCGTCCTGATCCCGGCCGACGGGCCGCCCCCGGGCGCCGCACAGGAGGCGGCGGCGCTGTCGGCCGCCTCGCCGTCGGCGAACGGGACGGCACGGGCGGCGGTCCCGGCGC
>NZ_JAILXP010000037.1 GCF_020740895.1 Streptomyces sp. UNOB3_S3
GTCGCCGCCGAACTCAACAGCCGCCCACGCAAAACGCTCGGCTGGGAAACCCCAGCCGAGCGCCTGCATAAACTGCTCGCCACCACACATCAGTGATCACGTGTTGCGACGACCGATGGAATCCGCCACCGTCGCCGGGGGCCGTTCGCGCGCTGCCGACGCGCGGCGCGTTACGGGAGCGCGTTACGGGAGGTTGCGGGCCATGACGATCCGCTGCACCTGATTCGTGCCTTCATAAATCTGCGTGATCTTGGCGTCGCGCATCATGCGCTCGACCGGGTAGTCACGGGTGTAGCCGTAGCCGCCGAGGAGCTGGACGGCGTCCGTGGTGATCTCCATGGCGGCGTCGGAGGCGTAGCACTTGGCGGCGGCGCCGAAGAAGGTGAGGTCGGCGTCGACGCGCTCGGACTTGGCGGCGGCCGCGTAGGTCAGCTGACGGGCGGCCTCCAGCTTCATCGCCATGTCGGCCAGCATGAACTGGACGCCCTGGAAGTCGCCGATCGGCTTGCCGAACTGCTTGCGCTCCCGGACGTAGCCCTTGGCGTAGTCGAGGGCGCCCTGGGCGATGCCCAGCGCCTGGGCGGCGATGGTGACGCGGGTGTGGTCGAGGGTCTTCATCGCCGTGGCGAAGCCGGTGCCCTCGGCGCCGATCATGCGGTCGGCGGGGATGCGGACGTTGTCCAGGTAGACCTCGCGGGTCGGCGAGCCCTTGATGCCGAGCTTCTTCTCCGGGGCGCCGAAGGAGACGCCCTCGTCGCCCTTCTCCACGACGAAGGCGCTGATGCCCTTCGAGCGCTTCTCGGGGTCGGTGACGGCCATGACCGTGTAGTACTCGGAGACGCCCGCGTTGGTGATCCAGCGCTTGACGCCGTTGAGCACCCAGTAGTCGCCGTCGCGCACGGCGCGGGTCTTCATGCCGGCCGCGTCCGAACCCGCGTCGGGCTCGCTCAGGCAGTAGGAGAACATCGCGTCGCCCTTGGCGAGCGGGCTCAGGTACCGCTTCTTGAGGTCCTCCGAGCCGGAGAGGGCCACCGGGAGCGAACCGAGCTTGTTGACCGCGGGGATGAGCGAGGACGAGGCGCAGACGCGGGCGACCTCCTCGATCACGATCACGGTGGCGAGGGCGTCGGCGCCCGCGCCGCCGAACTCCTCGGGCACGTGCACGGCGTGGAGGTCGGCGGCGACCAGGGCGTCGAGGGCCTCCTGCGGGAAGCGGCCCTCCTCGTCCACCTCGGCGGCGAACGGCGCGATCTTCGCCTCGGCGAGCGAGCGCACGACCCTGCGGAGCTCGTCGTGCTCCTCGGCCGGCCGGTACAGGTCGAAGTCCTTGTTTCCCGCCAAGGCGTACTCCCCAGAGAGTTAGCTACTGATTAGTAACCCCGATTCTAGGGGCGCACTTCGGGCGAGGACCACGTGAGCTTGCCGACAACCCGTGATCTCCCCGAGATCCTTCCCGGGCGGGCCCCGACTATGCTCGGGCAACGCAATCCGGCCGCCGGGCCCGCACGCGGGCCGGCCGTCAGCACCGCACAGCAATGGAGCACCGCATGGCCCTCAGGATCACCGTGATCGGCACCGGCTACCTCGGCGCCACCCACGCCGCGGCCATGGCCGAGCTGGGCTTCGAGGTGCTGGGGCTCGACGTGGTCCCCCAGAAGATCGAGACGCTCTCGCGCGGCGAGGTCCCGATGTACGAGCCGGGGCTGGAGGAGCTGCTGCGCAAGCACGTCGCCGGCATCGAGGGCTCGACCGGGCGGCTGCGCTTCACGACCTCCTGGGAGGAGGTCGGCGAGTTCGGCGACGTCCACTTCGTCTGTGTGAACACCCCGCAGAAGCACGGCGAGTACGCCTGCGACATGTCCTACGTCGACAGCGCCTTCGCCTCGCTGGCCGCGCATCTGCGCCGCCCCGCGCTGGTCGTCGGCAAGTCGACCGTGCCGGTCGGCAGCGCGGCCCGGCTCGCGGAGCGGCTCGTGGAGCTGGCCCCCGCGGGCGAGGACGTGGAGCTCGCCTGGAACCCGGAGTTCCTGCGCGAGGGCTTCGCCGTCCAGGACACCCTCCACCCCGACCGCATCGTCGTCGGCGTCGCGGGCGAGCGCGGCGAGAAGCTGCTCCGCGAGGTCTACGCGACGCCGATCGGCGAGGGCGCGCCCTTCGTGGTCGCCGACTACCCGACCGCCGAGCTGGTGAAGACCGCCGCCAACTCCTTCCTCGCCACGAAGATCTCCTTCATCAACGCCATGGCCGAGGTCTGCGAGGCCGCCGACGGCGACGTGGTGAAGCTGGCGGAGGCCATCGGGCACGACGACCGCATCGGCAAGAAGTTCCTGCGCGCCGGCGTCGGCTTCGGCGGCGGCTGCCTGCCGAAGGACATCCGCGCCTTCATGGCCCGCGCGGGCGAGCTGGGCGCCGACCAGGCCCTGACCTTCCTCCGCGAGGTCGACTCCATCAACATGCGCCGCCGCTCCCACATGGTCGAGCTGGCGCGCGAGGCCGTCGGCGGGAGCTTCCTGGGCCGCCGCGTCGCGGTGCTGGGCGCCACGTTCAAGCCGGACTCGGACGACGTCCGGGACTCCCCCGCGCTCAACGTCGCCGGCCAGATCCACCTCCAAGGCGGCCAGGTGACGGTCCACGACCCCAAGGGCATGGAGAACGCCCGCCGCCTCTTCCCGACGCTCGCCTACGCGGACAGCGCCCTGGAGGCCTGCCGGGGGGCGCACGTGGTGCTCCACCTCACGGAGTGGGGCGAGTACCGGCAGCTCGACCCGGCGGTGGTCGGCGCGGTGGTGGCGGAGCGCCACATGATCGACGGCCGCAACGCGCTGGACGCTGCGCGCTGGCGTACGGCGGGCTGGACGTTCCGGGCGCTCGGCCGCCCTAAGGCGTAGGGATTTCCGGGGGCGTAGCCCCCGGAACCCCGCTCCTCAAACGCCGGAGGGGCTGGATTGATCCAGCTGATCGATCGTCGCGTTCGACGGCCCCCGCTTCGCGGAGACCTCCCGCGCGACCGCCTCCGCGTCGCGCAGGACGCGTGTCGCGTTCTGCCACGTGAGCTTGGCCAGGTCCGCCTCCGACCAGCCGCGGCGCAGGAGTTCCGCGATCAGGTTGGGGTAGCCGGAGACGTCGGCCAGGTCGGCCGGGGTGAAGGCCGTGCCGTCGAAGTCGCCGCCGATGCCGATGTGGTCGACGCCCGCGACCTCGCGCATGTGGTCGAGGTGGTCGGCGACCGTCGCGGCCGTGGCCACCGGGCGCGGGTGCTCCGCCTCGAAGGCACGGTGGACGGCCATGGCCTCGGCGGTGGTGTCGAGGTGGTGCAGACCGTGGGCGCGCATGTTCTCGTCGGCGGCCCGGGTCCAGGCGACGGCCTCCGGCAGGATGAACTTCGGGACGAACGTGGCCATGGCCACACCCCCGTTCGCGGCGAGGGCGCCGAGCACGTCGTCCGGGACGTTGCGGGGGTGGTCGCAGACCGCCCGCGCCGACGAGTGCGAGAAGATCACCGGCGCCTCGCTCACCCGCAGCGCGTCCCGCATCGTGCCGGGCGAGACGTGCGAGAGGTCGACGAGCATGCCGACGCGGTTCATCTCACGCACGACCTCCTCGCCGAAGCGCGTCAGCCCGCCCGCCTCCGGCTCGTCGGTCGCCGAGTCCGCCCACGGGATGTTGTCGTTGTGGGTGAGCGTCATATAGCGGACGCCGAGGCGGTGGAGGGCGCGCAGCGTGGCCAGCGAGCAGTTGATGCTGTGCCCGCCCTCGGCGCCCATCAGCGAGGCGATGCGCCCCTCGGCGCGGGCGGCCTCCATGTCGTCGGCGGTCAGGGCGAGCCGCAGCTCGCCGGGGTAGCGGTCGACGAGCTGCCGTACGACGTCGATCTGTTCCAGCGTGGCGCTGACCGCCTCGTCGCCGGCCATGTCGGTGCGCACGTACACCGACCAGAACTGGGCGCCGACGCCGCCCGCGCGCATCCGGGGCAGGTCGGTGTGGAGCCCGGCGGCGCTCTGGTCGGTGGCGATGTCGCGCTGGTCGAGGTCGTAGCGGACCTGCTGGCGCAGGGCCCAGGGGAGGTCGTTGTGGCCGTCGACGACGGGGTGCGCGGCGAGCAGCTCGCGGGCGCGGATCAGCTCGTCCACGGCGCTCACTTCCCGAACCCGAAGCCGTTGGCGCCCTCGACCTTGGCGCGCAGGCGCCTGCCCTTCTCGGTGGCCTGGTCGTTGAGCTCGTCCTGGAAGCGGCGCATCCGGTCGAGCAGCTCCTCGTCGTGGGCGGCGAGCATCCGCACGGCCAGCAGGCCGGCGTTGCGGGCGCCCGCGACGGAGACGGTGGCGACCGGCACGCCGGCGGGCATCTGGACGATGGAGAGGAGCGAGTCCATGCCGTCGAGGTACTTCAGCGGCACGGGCACGCCGATCACCGGCAGCGGGGTGACCGAGGCGAGCATCCCGGGCAGGTGGGCCGCGCCGCCCGCGCCCGCGATGACCGCCTTGAGGCCGCGGCCGGCGGCCCGCTCCCCGTACTCGACCATCTCGCGCGGCATCCGGTGCGCGGAGACGACGTCGACCTCGTAGGGGATCTCGAACTCGTCCAGGGCCTTCGCGGCGGCTTCCATGACGGGCCAGTCGGAGTCCGAGCCCATGACGATGCCGATGAGGGGGGAGCCGGGAGAACTCATTCCGTGATCGTTCCTCGCAGGTATCCGGCGGCGTGCGCGGCGCGCTCGCGCACGTCCGCCAGGTCGTCGCCGTAGGTGTTGACGTGTCCGACCTTGCGGCCGGGCTTCACGTCCTTGCCATACATATGGATCTTCAGGCCCGGGTCGCGCGCCATGCAATGCAGGTACGCGTAATACATGTCCGGATAGTCGCCGCCGAGAACATTGGCCATCACGGTCCACTTGGCGCGCGGGCGCGGGTCGCCGAGCGGCAGGTCGAGCACGGCCCGGACGTGGTTGGCGAACTGCGAGGTGATCGCGCCGTCCTGGGTCCAGTGGCCGGAGTTGTGGGGGCGCATCGCGAGCTCGTTGACGAGCACGCGGCCGTCGCTGGTCTCGAAGAGCTCCACGGCGAGGTGGCCGACGACGCCCAGTTCCTTGGCGATGCGGAGGGCGAGCTCCTGCGCGTGGGCGGAGAGCTCGTCGGAAAGGCCGGGCGCGGGGGCGATCACCGTGTCGCAGACGCCGTCGACCTGGACGGACTCCACGACCGGGTACGAGACGGCCTGGCCGTGCGGGGAGCGGACCACGTTGGCCGCGAGCTCGCGGACGAAGTCGACCTTCTCCTCGGCGAGCACGGGCACGCCCGCCCGGAAGGGCTCCGCCGCCTGCCCGGCGTCGCGGACGACCCAGACGCCCTTGCCGTCGTAGCCGCCGCGCACGGTCTTGAGGACGACGGGGAAGCCGTCGCCCTCAGCGGCGAAGCGCTCGACGTCGGCGGGGTCCTCGACGATGCGGTGCCGTGGGCAGGGCACCCCGATCGCGTCGAGCTTCGCGCGCATCACGCCCTTGTCCTGGGCGTGCACCAAAGCGTCGGGCCCCGGGCGGACGGGGATGCCGTCCGCTTCCAGGGCCCGGAGGTGCTCGGTCGGGACATGCTCGTGATCGAAGGTGATCACATCGCAGCCTTGTACGAACGCACGAAGGGTGTCCAGGTCGCGGTAGTCGCCGATGACGACATCGCTCACCACCTGGGCCGCCGAGTCCTGGGGGGTATCGCTGAGCAGTTTGAACCTGATGCCGAGGGGGATGCCCGCCTCGTGGGTCATACGGGCGAGCTGACCGCCGCCGACCATGCCGACTACCGGGAACGTCACTCCCCCAGGGTATCCGTACGTACGAACCACTCCGACCCCTCCTGGAGGATCCTCCAAGCCCGGAGGCTGTTCTTCCGGCAGCGCACAGGTGGAATCAAAGCGGTAAAACCGGGCGTTCGCCGTTCGTTCATCGACTCTCCGGACGGGCTCCACGACGGGCTCGTTAGCATGAAGACCATGACTCAACGGCGCACAGTGCGTTCCCGGCTGGAGCGGCTGGCCCGCGAAATCGCGAAGTTCGGCGCCGTGGGCGCCATCGGGTTCGTGGTCAACTTCATCGTCTTCAACATCTGCGTCCACGGCCTGGGCCTGGCCGTGGTGCGCTCGGGCGTCATCGCCACGGCCGTGGCCATCGCCGCGAACTACGTCGGCAACCGCTACTGGACCTACCGCGACACGGACAAGAACCGGCGCAGCCGTGAGCTCACCCTGTTCCTGCTCTTCAGCGGCGTCGGCCTGGTGATCGAGAACGGCATACTCGCCTTCTCCCACTACGGCATGGGCCTGACGAGCCCGCTCGCCGACAACATCGCCAAGAACGTCGTCGGCCTCGGCATCGGCACGGTCTTCCGCTTCTGGTCGTACCGCACCTGGGTGTTCCGCGCGCTGCCCGCCCGAGACGCCGTCCAGGCCGCCGAATCGTTCCTGGCGGAGGCGCCCGCGCACGAGCGGGTCAGGGCGGGGAAGTAGGACTCCAGTCCTCTTGATCAGTCCTCTTGATCCTCCCCCAGACTCCGTCCGGGAGGTGCCCCCACGCGGCTCAGGCCCCTCTAGTCCTCCTGATCCGCTTCGCGGCTCAGGAAGAGCGCGAACACCGGCGGCTGCTGCTGGAGGAGCTCCAGCCGGCCGCCGTCCGCCTCCGCGAGATCGCGGGCGACGGCCAGGCCCAGGCCCGTGGAGTTACGGCCGCTGACCGTCCGCTCGAAGACCCGCGAGCCCAGATCGACCGGCACGCCCGGCCCCTCGTCGGAGACCTCCACCACCGCCTGGTTGCCGGTGACCCGGGTGCGCAGGGCGACGGTGCCGTCCCCGTGCATCAGGGAGTTCTCGATCAGCGTCGCCAGCACCTGGGAGACCGCGCCCGGGGTGCCCACCGCGCGCAGCCCCTGCTTGCCCGAGCGGACCACGGCCCGGCCCGTGGCGCGGGCGGCCGGCCGCCACTCCTCGATCTGCTGCTTGATGACCTCGTCGAGGTCGAAGGTGATCGCGGACCCGGTCTGCGGGTCGCGGGAGTTCGTCAGCAGCCGCTGGACGACATCGGTGAGCCGCTCCACCTGGGTGAGGGCGATCGTCGCCTCCTCCTTGACCGTCTCCGGGTCGTCGGTGAGCGTGATCTCCTCCAGTCGCATCGACAGCGCGGTCAGCGGGGTCCGCAGCTGGTGCGAGGCGTCGGCGGCCAGCCGCCGCTCGGCCGTGAGCATCCGCCCGATCCGCTCGGCGCTCGCGTCCAGGACGTCGGCGACCCGGTCCAGCTCGGGGACCCCGTAGCGGCGGTGCCGGGGGCGGGGGTCGCCGGAGCCCAGCCGCTCGGCGGTCTCGGCGAGGTCGGTGAGCGGGGCGGTGAGCCGGTTGGCCTGGCGCACGGCCAGGAACACGGCGGCGATCACGGCGAGCAGGGCCACCGCGAGGATCACCAGCAGGGTGCGGCCGATCTCCCGGCTGACGGTGGAGCGGGACTCCTCGACCCGTACCGTCTCGCCCTGCTCGCCCTTCTGCGTCGCGGTGATGACGCCGCCCTCGGGCCGCGTGCCGATCTCGATCGGCTCGCGGCCGGGGATGTCGACCCGCGCATAGCGATTGGGGGTGATCTGATCGCTCAGCACCCCCGACTCCACGCGCTCGTGCCCGGCGAGCCGGCTGTCGACGATGCTCACCAGCCGGACGACCTCGGACTGCACGCTCTCCTGCGCGCTGTTCTCGATCGTCCGGGTCTCGACGATGACCAGCGAGATCCCGAAGACCGCGATCACGACGAGTACGACGGCGAGCGTGGAGTTGATCAGTCGGCGGCGCACGGTGTCCCGGATCAGCTCTTCTCGAAGCGGAAACCGACGCCGCGCACGGTGGCGATGTAGCGCGGGTTGGCGGCGTCGTCGCCGAGCTTCTTGCGCAGCCAGGAGATGTGCATGTCCAGGGTCTTGGTGGAGGACCACCAGGTGGTGTCCCAGACCTCGCGCATCAGCTGGTCACGGGTGACGACCCGGCCGGCGTCCCGCACCAGGACCCGCAGCAGGTCGAACTCCTTCGCGGTGAGCTGGAGTTCCTCGTCGCCCATCCAGGCGCGGTGCGACTCGACGTCGATCCGCACGCCATGGGTGGCCGGCGGCTGCTGATGGGCCTCGACGGTGCCGCGGCGCAGCAGCGCCCGGACGCGCGCGAGCAGCTCGGCCAGGCGGAAGGGCTTGGTGACGTAGTCGTCGGCGCCGGCGTCCAGCCCGACCACGGTGTCCACCTCGTCGGCGCGGGCGGTGAGCACCAGCACGGGGAAGCCGTGTCCCTCGGTGCGCAGTCTGCGGCAGACCTCGAGGCCGTCCATGCCGGGCAGCCCGAGGTCGAGGACGAGCAGGTCCACCCCTCCTTGCAGGCCGGCGTCCAGGGCCGTGGGACCGTCTTCGCGCACCTCGACCTCGTACCCTTCGCGGCGCAGGGCGCGCGCGAGAGGCTCCGAGATGGAGGCGTCATCCTCGGCGAGCAGTACTCGGGTCATGGGGTGATGGTAGTCCGCGCGGGCGCACGTCAGAGGCGGGCCGAGTGCTACCTACGGCAACAGTTCACCGAAAGTGCTATCACCTTCGAAAGGGCGGGATCGGTTCCGGAATCGGCTGTGATCCATGTCTCAACGCCTTCCGTACCCGGGCAGGGTGTGACGTATGGTGACCCGACATCTGTAGCACTACCGAGGGACCTTCGGGACATCCGACGAGCCGAAGGTCTCTGTTGTGCGCAGGGCTGGTGCTCCAGCCTTGTTCCACAGTGTTTGACCTGTCGGCCGGGTCCCCCACGCGAAGATGCGCGGGGGGCGTGGATCCCGGCATACGGCCGTCCCGCGACTTCTCCCAGCGAGGAGCCGCACCCCAGGGGAGTGGGGCGGACGGTGTCAGTAGCCGGTGCCGGCCAACCCCCACCCGGGCGCGCGTCCTCCGGACCACCGCGCGTCCCGAGCACCCTAGGAATGACCATGGCGTCCAGCCTGACGAAGGACGCGGCCGAGCAGGAGAAGACCTCTCCGGCCTCCGGCGGCATGACCTTCTTCGGCCACCCCTTCGGCCTGGCCCCGCTCTTCTTGACCGAGATGTGGGAGCGCTTCTCCTACTACGGCATGCGGGCCCTGCTCGTCGTCTACCTGATCGCCGGCGGCCCCGACGCCAAGCCCGGCAGCCAGGGCGGCGGTCTGGCGATGCCCGAGGCCAGCTCGGTGGCGATCTACTCCATCTACGTGGCCATGGTGTACCTGCTCGCCATGCCCGGCGGCTGGTTCGGCGACCGCGTCTGGGGTCCCCGTAAGACGGTCACCATCGCGGCCAGCACCATCATGGCGGGCCACCTGCTCCTGGCCGTGCCCGGCAAGCCGACCTTCTTCGCCGGCCTCGCGCTGGTGGCGATCGGCTCCGGCCTGCTGAAGTCCAACATCTCCACGATGGTGGGCCACCTCTACGACGGCCCCACGGACCCGCGCCGGGACGGCGGCTTCACGCTGTTCTACATCGGCATCAACCTGGGCGCCTTCTTCGCGCCGCTGGTCATCGGCACCATCGGCCAGGAGGTCAACTGGCACCTGGGCTTCGGCATCGCCGCCGCCGGTATGGCGCTCGGCCTGATGATCTTCCTGTGGGGCACCCGCCACCTCGACCCGAAGAGCAGCGTCGTCCCGACGCCGCTGTCGGCCGAGGAGCGCAAGGCGACCCTCACCAAGGCGCTGGTCTGGCTGGGTGTCGCGGCCGTCTTCTACGGCATCGTGGGTGGCACCGGTCACTTCACCCTCAACTGGGCGCTGGTCCCGATCACCCTGCTGGGCCTGATCATCCCGATCCTGGTCCTGTTCCGCATCAAGCGCGACAAGGACCTGACGGAGACCGAGCAGACCAAGGTCAGCGGCTACATCTGGTTCTTCGTCGCCGCCGCCGCCTTCTGGATGATCTTCGACCAGGCCGGTTCGACGATGTCGACCTTCGCCGAGAAGAAGACCGCCGACAACGTCTTCGGCGTCGGCTTCCCGTCGACCTGGTTCCAGTCGGTCAACCCGCTGTGGGTCATGGCGCTGGCCCCGGTCTTCGCCTGGCTGTGGGTGTTCCTGGCCAAGCGTGACCGCGAGCCCAGCACCACGGTGAAGTTCTCCATGGCGATGGTGCTCATCGGCGCCTCGTTCTTCGTCTTCGCCGTCCCGATGGGCATGGCGAGCGACGGCACCAAGGTCAGCCCGGCCTGGCTGCTGATGATCTACATGATCCAGACCATGGGTGAGCTGTGCCTCTCCCCGGTGGGTCTGTCGCTCACCACGAAGATGGCGCCGAAGAAGTACGCCAGCCAGATGCTGGGCGTGTGGTTCCTCGCCGTCACCGCCGGTGACTGCACCACGGGTCTGCTCTCCATCGCGGGTGTGGACATGAACGGCATCGGCACGATCGTGTTCCAGGCCGCGCTCTGCACCCTCGCGGGTGTCGCGGTGTGGATGTACCGCAAGCGGATCATCGCCCTGATGGGTGACGTCCACTGACGTGGGTTCGCTGACGCCGGTTCGCTGACGCGAGTGCGTCGACGGACACCGGAAGCCCCCGGCACGGGAACGTGCCGGGGGCTTTCGCGTGCGCCCGTTTCGCCGTCCGTCAGCCAGGGTCCGGGCCTCTGGGGTCGGTCTCCGCCGTGAACCACGGGAGCGGGCCCCCGCGGGCCGCCGGGGGCGCCATACCGGCCACGGCGGGCGTGACGGGCGGGCGCGGGCGGACGCGGTCCACGACCGCCATGCCCGCGCGGAAGACCGCCAGCGGGACGACCACGCCCAGCAGGATCCAGAAGAGCGTCACCCCCCAGGGCCGGCTCACGTCCCACGGCTGCTCGACGAGCACCTTGCCGCCGTACTCCAGCGAGACGAGGTAGTCCCCGTACGCGCCCGCCGCCAGCTCCACGTCCAGCGTCACCCGCTCCTGGCGCCCGGGGGCCACCGTGCCGCGCCAGGGGCGGTCCTCCCAGACCGGGGCGAGCACCCCGCGCGAGGTGCCGAGCCGGAAGGCGGGGTTCTTGGCGGGGGTGGAGCCGAGGTTGGCGACGGTGACGACGAGCCGGCGGGCGGGCGGGGCGCCGAACCACGTCAGCAGCCCGCTCGAGCCCTCCAGCCGGGCGTCGAGCACACCGATCCGCTCCCCGCCGCCCTGCTCCGGCAGGGGCGCGACCGGGTGCCCGGTGATGACCAGCGGGACGTCCGCCGTGGCGGAGTCGCCGGTGACGGTCGCCACATGGACGACACACGGGCAGGGCTTGGGCGGCGCGGGGACGGGCACGTCCTTGCGGAAGGCGCCGTCGGCGCCGGTGGTGACGGCACGGCCGTCGGCGTTGGCGCAGGCGTTGGTGCCGCCGATCATGTTCTGCCCGCAGACGAGCAGGGTGAGCAGCGCGCCGGCGGGCCATCCGCTGCCGGTCACGGTGACCCGGCCGTCCCGGGGGACCTCGGAACGGTCCACGGCGGCCCGGGGGGCGCCGTCGGCGAGGACCGGGGGCGCGGAGAAGGCGAGGAGCGCGAGCAGCGCCAGAAGCGCCGTCGCCGGCTTCCAGGCGCTCCGGCGGCCCTGCGGCGGTCGGCCCCTCATGAGCGGGCCGCCCGGCGGCGGCGCCGTACGAGGCGTACGACCGCCCCGGCCGCCACGAGCCCGGCCGCCCCGCCGAGGACCGGGCGGAGCCAGGGCAGGGGCGTGTACGAGCCGGACGCGGCGGCCCGGGTGCCGTCCGGGGTGGTGGCCGTGACCCGCACCGCCACCCGGTCCAGGCGCGGGGCCTCCGACCACCGTTCCGCCAGCCGTACGCTCTCGCCGGGCGCCAGGGCGGTGGGGATTCCGGCTGCCGTACGGCTCAGGACCTGCCCGAAGAGGCCCTCCGCCCGGATGGTCAGCCGGGGGGCGAGGGTCGTGTTGCCCCGGTTGACCAGGGCGTAGCGGATCACCGCGTTCCGGCCGGTGCCGCTGACCCGCACGTGCTCCACCGAGAGCGCGGCGAAGGCGGTGCCCGCGACTCGTACGGCCATGGGGACGCGGACCCGCCGGCCGTCCCCGGAGGCGGTCACGGCGGCGGAGCGGTCGCCGGGTGCCGTACCGGCCGGGACGGTCACGGTGAGGGGGACGTCCGCGCGGGTGCGGGGCGGCACGCTCACGCGCCGGGCGGCGAGCGAGATCCAGGAGTCGCTGCCGCTCAGCTCGACCGTCAGACTCCGGTCGCCGGGGTTGACGACCGTGAGCTTGTCCTCCAGGACCGAGCCGGGGGCGCCTTCGAGGTAGAAGGACGACCGGTCCTCCGCCGTCGGCGCCTTCCTGCCACCGGGGGCGGGCGCCGCCGTCCAGGACGGCCGGTTGTCGGCTGACGGCCGGCCGTCGGCCGGGGCGGTGGGGGTGGGCGTGGGCACGACGAGCACCGAGGCGGCGCAGAACAGGGCGGCGGCCCTGGCGCGGGCGGTCCTTGGGGTCGGTGGCGGCGGCATCGACGGCGGCATCGGCGGCTCCCTGGGTTTGGGGGTGAGGGGGTCAGCCGGCGCTGCGGCGCCTCCGGGTGAGCCAGAGGGTGCCGGCGACCCCGGTGAGGAGCACGGTGCCGCCGAGGGTGGCGAGGGCGAAGGCGGAATCGGAGGGCCCGGTCTGCGGGAGCTGCCCGCCGCCGGTGGTGCCGGTACCGCCGGTGGTGCCCGTACCGCTGGTGGTCGAGCCGGTGGACCCGCCGGTGGTACCGGCCGTGGAGCCGCCGGTCGACCCACTGGTCGAACCGCTCGTGGACCCGCCGGTCGACCCGGCCGTGGAACCACCCGTGGATCCGCTCGTCGAACCACCCGTCGACCCACTGGTCGACCCGCTCGTCGAACCGCCGGTCGTGGCCCCTCCCGTCGTCCCGCCCGGGTCCTTGACGTCAAGGGTGAGCGAGGGCTTGGGGTTGTTGGTGGGGGTGCAGGTGGTCGTCGTACCCAGGGCCGAGATGGTGAGGACGGAGGCGGTGAAGGTGACCTGGCCGCCCTTCTTCGGGGTGTACGTCCCCGACAAGTCGCTTATCTTGATGGGGGTGTTGGGGGGTATCGACTGGTCGTTGGCGGGGCCGGAGACCTCGACCGTGCCGCTGTCCGCGCCGCCCACCTTGATCACGGCACTTGGCTTCATCGCGCCCTTGCCGAGCTCGATGGGGCTGGAGGAGACGCCCTTCTGGAAGGTCATGGTGAGCTTGTAGGCGTCACCGCTCGCCGTGGCCTTGATGTCGATGGGCGAGACCGCGCTCCGGTCCCCGATCGGTGTCTTGCACTGGTAGTTGACGTCGACGACCTCGGCCCGCGCGTCCGGCGCGACCAGCAGGAACGCACCGCCGGCCAGGGCCGCCGAGACGGCGAGGGCGCCGGTGCGGCGCAGGGGGTGGCGTGGGGTGTGGGACACCTGGGGTTCCCCTCTCGTCCGGTGCCGCAGCCGAGAATTGCTGACGGCACATCAGATCGGACGCCGAAGGTACGCCCGGGACCGTGGAGAGGGAAGACAAGGAACAGCCCGTAAAGACTCTTCCGCAGGGCTCTTCTACGACGGTCCGGCCAGCTCCGCCCAGACCGTCTTGCCGACGCCGTCGGAGCGCCGGACGACCCCCCAGCCGAGGCAGAGCCGCTGGACGATGAACATGCCGTGGCCGCCGGGGCGGCCCGCGCGGTGCGGGGTCCGGGGCGCCGGGCTGCCGGAGCCGAGGTCGCTGACCTCCAGCCGGAGCACCTTGCCCGTACGGCTGACGCACAGCTCCTCGGGGCCGTCGGCGTGCAGGCAGGCGTTGGTGACCAGCTCGGAGACGACCAGCAGGACGTCCTCGGCGGCGGCCCGGTGGTCGGCGGAGACCGCGGGGAGCCAGCCCCAGTCGTAGAGCGCCTGGCGGGTGAAGTCACGGGAGAGGGGCACGGCGCCGCCGACCCCGACGAGGCGCAGCCTGCGGGCCGCTTCCGCCGGGGCCGGTGAGCCGGCCGAGGCGGCGTCCCCCGCCTCCGGGCCGGGGCCGTCCGGCGGTGGGCACGCCCGGGTGGTGCTCATCAGCGCTTCACCTCACCGATTCACCGATACGAACACGAACATCTTCAATGGATTCAGCTGTCTCCTGCCCGGCGGAATCGTGAGAACACCCACTGATTCGGCGCGGCGCCTGTGACGCAGGCAACGGAGAGTCCCGGCTCGGCTAGTCGGCGAGTGCCGAGGCGAGCGTGTCGTGGACGGTGAAGACGGCCCCGGCACCCGTGATCTCGAAAACCCGGGCGACGACGGGGGTCATCGCGGCCAGATGGACGGCGCCTCCGGCGGCCTCGGCCTTGAGCCGGGCGCCGAGGAGGACGTTCAGACCGGTGGAGTCGCAGAAGTCGAGCCGTGAGCAGTCGACGACGACGCGGGCGTCGCCCTCGCGGACGCAGCCCTCGAGTGGCTCACGCAACAATTCGGCCGTGTGGTGATCGAGCTCACCCGCGGGTGAGACGACCGAGCTCGCGCCCTCGCGCCGGACCTCCACTTGCAGTCGGCCCCTGCTCGGATTGCCGACCATCCCGCGATCCATGCGCTTCCGCTCCCCTTCATGCGCTCGTGGCGTGCTCGCGTTCCGCTGTCGGAACACTACGCCTTCCTTACGCGACTCCGGAAGCCGAAGTTCCGCCAAACACTGACAGAATGGGACAAACCATACTTGCCAGGGGATGGTGAAGACCGGTAGGGCTAGTAGGGACACATTTTCCACCGACGGCTTTGGAGGCGCCGCAAACCGCTGCAAAAGGGTCACGGCTTCGGCAGCCATATGCCGAGAATGATGGAGGAGACCATGTCACCCCGGCTCGACGAACAACGTCCCGGCACCTCGTGCGCCTCGTACGAGGGCCTCGCGACCGCCTCGTCGGCAACCCTGCCCGCGCACGACGCCCCCGACACCCCCGGCCTCGCCGGGCTCCCGGAGATCCCCCCGTACGACGAGGTGGACGCGGTCGACGCGCGAGCCCTGTCCAAGACGCTCTTCGCACGCCTCGCGTCGCTCGAAGAGGGCACCCACGACTACGCGTACGTCCGCAACACACTGGTCGAGCTGAATCTGGCCCTGGTGAAGTTCGCGGCCTCCCGGTTCCGCACCCGCAGCGAACCGATGGAGGACATCATCCAGGTCGGCACCATCGGTCTGATCAAGGCGATCGACCGGTTCGAGCTGACCCGCGGCGTGGAATTCCCCACCTTCGCGATGCCGACGATCATCGGCGAGATCAAGCGCTTCTTCCGCGACACCAGCTGGTCCGTCCGGGTCCCCCGGCGGCTCCAGGAGCTCCGCCTCGACCTGGCCAAGGCCGGCGACGAGCTGGCCCAGCAGCTGGACCGCGCCCCGACCGTCGCCGAGCTGGCCGCGCGGCTGGACCTTTCGGAGGACGAGGTCGTCGAGGGCATGGCCGCGAGCAACGCGTACACCGCGAGCTCGCTGGACGCCCAGTCCGACGAGGACGAGCCGGAGGGCTCGCTCTCGGACCGCATCGGCTACGAGGACCACGGCCTGGAGGGCATCGAGTTCATCGCGTCGCTCAAGCCCCTCATCGCCGAACTGCCGTACCGCGACCGCCACATCCTCTCCTTGCGGTTCGTCTCGAACCTGACGCAGTCGGAGATCGGCGAGGAGCTGGGCATCTCCCAGATGCACGTCTCCAGGCTGCTGTCGCGCACGCTGGTGCGGCTGCGGCGGGGACTGCTGACCGAGGAGTGACGCGGGGCACGCCGCCGCCCACGACTGTGCCGCTGTGCCGCACGGGCCCACGCCCATGCGGCACAGCGGCTTTTCCCAAGACCTTGAGAAAACCTTGAGAAGGTCTTTCACGGCCTCTCATGGCCGAAAACATTCTCCTCAAGCGCTTCGCGCAGGCCATTGAATGCCGTCGCCAACACTCTTCACGCTTGGGAGACACCCCATGAGACGACTCCGCACCGCGGGTCTGGCCCTTCTCGGCGCGACGCTCGTCGCCTCCGTCGCGGCGAGCCCGGCCCAGGCCTCGCCCGGCGAGACCCGCACGGTGTGCGCCGACTCGATGACCCCGGACGGCTGGGTCGACGTCAACTGGGGCACCAGCGCCTCGTGCCGCGTGATGGGCGGCTCGAACATCAAGATGATCAAGCAGCTCGACGGCCTCCCCGTCGGCACCCAGGTCAACGCCTGCGCCACGGCACAGCCGCCGACTGGCTGGATCAAGGTCCAGACCTACTACAGCGGCGGCTGCGTGGCCTTCGGCAACCCGTCCTTCACCCCGAACGCGTGGCTGCTCCGACGGGCGTCCTGACCGGGTCCGCCCGGCGGAGGCGGCAGGCTCAGCCGAGGTAGGGCTCCTCACGCCCTTCCAGGAAGTGCTCCAGGCGGAGCCGCTGGGTGTGGTGCATCGGCAACGCACCCAGCTCACCCGGCGAAACGAACCTGACCTCCGTGGACTCGTCCGAGACGGCGAGCACGCCACCGACGACGCGCGCTCTGAAGCAGACGTTGAACTGCCGGCGCACTTCCCCGTCGCTGTAGGCGATGACGTGACGGGGATCGGTGTACGTACCGACCAGCCCCGTGATCTCGACGTCGAGCCCGGTCTCCTCCTTGACCTCCCGCACGGCCGCGCCGGGCAACGAGTCGTTCATGTCCATCCCGCCCCCGGGCAGCGCCCACAGGCCGTTGTCGCTGCGCCGCTGCATGAGAACGCGTCCGGCGTCGTCCGTGACGGCGGCCGAGGCGGCCACGACCAGACTGTTCGGCTCCGGCGCGCTCGGGTCGTCGTAATACTCGGTCCGGGCCATGGCTCAGCCTTCCTGTACGGGCGTCGCCGTCGCCCAGACGGCGCCGAAGCTCTCAGCGTAGGTGTCGAACATCCCTCCATCGCCCGTTCGCCGCAGGTGCCACACGGGGGCGGCGTATGCGTTGGCCCCCCAGGCGTGGGCGTTAACCAAGACCTCGTCGTCAGCGCGGTACAGGCTGTTGTAGAGCGTGGTCCTGTGAGTGCGCAGTTCAATCCCGGCCGTGCCGACCAGAGGTCGATAGTGCATGAGCGCGAGACGACAGCGCGACTCGATGCCATGCCCGAACTTCTCTTCCTCGCCTCGCTGTCGGACGCAAGGATCCTCCGGATCGCCGATGGCAATACGAACTGCGCATCCCTCGGCCGCTCTCTGGCGCAGGAGATCGTTCAGGGCCGGGTAGGCCTCATGCAGGAAGACAGCCGCGTACACCAACACGTCTATGTGCTCTCGCGCCTGGGCGAAGAGGTCCACGAACAACGACACGGGGAGGTCTGCCCGACGGTCGTACAGCGCCACCAGATCGGGGCTCAGGGCCCGCACCGCTCGCGCCTGACGAAGTGCCGGCCAGAGCGCGTAGACGTCTTCTCTCAGCAACTCGGCCGCAGCGAAAGCTGTCGCCCGACGCGGCGTGCGCCCAAGGTTGACCCACCGCTCGACGGACTTCGGGTCCACCTCCGTTTTCTCGGCGAGGCTCGCGCACGTCCACCCTCCAGCGTTCATGGCCACGCGCAACCGCTCGTTCTGCATGTCCCAAACCCCCTGCCCGGACTTCCCCAGGGACGTTGTACCGCCTCCGGGACGTCCCGAAGTGGGGTTCGCTGGAGGTTCCAACGTCCTGATCACTAGCAGGACCATCCCGTCATGGACACCATGGAAGTGGGCTCTCTGGCGATGGACACGCAACGGAACCGCCTGGGTGAGGTGATGGCGGCGACGCGGGAACGCGTCTTCCTGCGGCCCCTGGGCGGGGGTCGCGAATGGGAGGCGAAGCCGTCGGCGCTGCGTCCGATGACGCCCGGCGGTGAGCGGGGGCGCTGTGCCGGATGCGACCGGATCAAGCGCGCCCGACGGGAGGCGACCGCGCGGGGCGACGCCGAGGGGATGGCACGCGCTGCCACGCTCATGGGCCTGCACCAGCGCGAGACACACGCGTGAGTCGAGGCAACCGGTTCGCGGCGAACCGCGAACCGGCCCGCCCCGACGCCCCTTTAAAGGACTTGGGGAAAGAACCAACCCCTACCAACCCGACACGTCACCCCATCAGGTGACACGGTGGAAGTCGCGGGCGGTGGCACGGTACGTTCGCCGCACAACCGCAGACAGACGACGGCCCCCGCCGGGACTGGCATCCCGATCGAGGGCCTGATCATCTAGGAAGTAACAGGCTTCCCAATGACTGAAGCGCAGTCTAGCGCGCACGCCTCCGCGCGCACCGGCTCTCCGCGAGCCGGAGTCGTCCACATCCGGCACCACCACGACACCAACTTCACCGTCGTCGGCAACCACCTCGCCCAGCACCCCGACCTGTCCGCCGTCGCGATCGGCCTCGGCGTCTACATCCAGTCGCTGCCGGACGGCGCGTCCGTAGGCATCAAGGACCTCACCCGCCGCTTCAGGGAAGGCGAAATCACCATCGCCAGGGCCTTGAGGGAGCTGGAAACTGCTGGCTATCTGGAGCGAAAGCCCGAACGGACGGCGACGGGCCGAATGGTGACCCGCACGAGCTGGTACGAGCGGCCCGGCGCCGAGCGGCCTCCGGCCAAGACCAAGGTCGACCTGGTGAAGCGACGGCCCACCGCCCCGAAGCCCGCTCCGCGCGAGGAGCCGACCCCCTTATCGCTACCGCCCGTCGATCGGCCCGCCGCCGACCTGCTCGCCGGGCTGCGCCGCCGCGACCCACGGCTGTGGCTCTCGGAGACGGACGTCCGACGGCTCTCCCCCGCCGTACGTACATGGCTCGACCGGGGGATCGGCCCCGTCCGGATCGCTCTCACCCTGACGGGCGGCCTGCCGATGGGCACCATCTCCTGGCCCGCCCGGCTGCTGGGCTACCGCCTGACGAACTGGCTGCCGCCCGCCCTGCCCGAACGGATCTCAGAGGCACCACCAGGCCCGGCGCGACCCCAGGCGCCCCTGCCGTTCCAGACCTGCGGCGGCTGCGAACGCGTCTTCCGTGCCGCCGAACCGGGTCGCTGCCGGGACTGCCGCCAGACGGCAGCGCGGGCGGCCTGAAGCGCCCGTCCATAAGAACACCCGCCCACTATCGTGGCAATGGAAGCGAGCGTCAGGAGGCCGCCCCCATGACCGCACAGCCCATGCGTCCCCATGTGCCCGAGCCCGAGCGCGTTCCCCGTACGTACGACGGAATCGCCGACGCTCTTCAAGGGGCGAGGCGCATGGAATTCTTCCGCGAGTTCGGTGAAGCCCCCCTGGAACGGGCCGAGGCCGTCCTGCGCCGCTGGTGGTGCGAAGCGATGCTCGACACCGACCCTGACGCGGAACGCATCCGCGAAGCCGCCATGGCAGGCACCCTGCCCACGACCACCGTCGAGGACGTCATCGCTCGCAGGAAGGCCAGGGGGCTTCCCGTTGACTGAACAAGAGCATGACGAGGGATGGCCTTGCCTGCTGTCCGACGAGGTGACTCAGCTGCTGATGTCCCGTGCCGTCGCACCTGCCCTCTTCAGCGCGATCGTTGCCCTCACGGTCACGATCAACGAAACCAGAGGTGACGTCCCCGGCCACACGGCCTCGGACAAGTGGCCGGAGCTGCGCCGAGTCGCTCTCGGCCCCGATGGAGCATTAGGCGTGGCCGAGTACGTTGTTGTCGCCCATGCCGACGAGCCGCACTCCGTCCTCACCCGTGTGCAGCCGTTCTGACTTCAGGTCGTGGCGGACCCGGCCTCCCGCGCCGGGCGGGATATCCCGCTCGTGACGCTGGAGAGGACGGGCTGAGGGGCGGTGGCGGCGTTCTTGCCGAGTGGGGCGAGGGCGGTCAGGAAGAGCAGGCCGCTCAGGGGCATCAGGTCCAGGCCGCCGGCCGCCGTGACCGCGACACCGGCGACGATCGCGAGCGGCCGCCAGATGGCGATCGCGCGCAGGGCCGCGAGCTGAGTGACGAGCAGCAGCAGGCCCACGTAGAAGAGCAGCGGGCCGACCGTGTAGACGGCCGGGGTCACGCCGGGCAGGGTCTGTATCCGCTCGAATAGGGCGTCCATCGTCGCGCGGTCGACCGACGCGTATCCGACGAGCAGGTCGATGGCGGCCTGCGCCGTCACGGCCGCCACGCCCAGCAGGCCCAGGGTCGCGCCGACGCCTGCGAACGCCCTGCTCACCCGGCCCCGGCCCGTCACCGCCGTCCGGCGCAGGCCCAGCATCACCTGTCCGAACAGCAGGACGCCTGCCAGCAGGGCCAGATGACCCAGCGACCAGGCCGGGCCCGGGCCGTGCCCGGGGTCCGTCAGCCGGATGAGGCCATAGGCCGTCATGCACAGCGGGCCCATCGTGAAGGCCGCCTGTCGCCATGTCGTGTTCGTCATGACGTCGATACTTCCGGGCGGGGCCTTCCCTCGGCTTCCGGGAAGACCCTGACCTCGCCCTGAGCCGTCCCCGACCGATCTCGGAGATCGGGCCCTCAGAGTTCGCGCACCCCGCGCCGCCAGACGGCCGAGACGAGCGGCACCCCAGGCCGGTAGGCGAGGTGGACGTGGGAGGGGGCGTCCAGGAGCGCCAGGTCGGCGCGGGCACCCGGGGTGAGGCGGCCGATGTCCGTGCGGCGCAGGGCGGCCGCGCCGCCCGCCGTGGCGGACCAGACGGCCTCGTCGGGCGTCATCCCCATGTCCCGCACGGCCAGGGCCACGCAGAACGGCATGGAACTGGTGAAGGACGAGCCGGGGTTGCAGTCCGTGGACAGGGCGACCGTGACACCCGCGTCGAGGAGGCGGCGCGCGTCGGGCCACTGGGCGCGGGTGGAGAACTCGGCACCGGGGAGGAGGGTGGCCACCGTGGAGCCCTGCGCCAGGGCGTCCACGTCCGCGTCCGTGAGGTGGGTGCAGTGGTCGGCGGAGGCGGCGCCGACCTCGACCGCCAGCTGGACGCCGGGGCCGTGGCCCAGCTGGTTGGCGTGGACGCGCGGCACCAGCCCGTGGCGCTTGCCGGCTTCGAGGATCGCGCGGGCCTGGTCGCCGTCGAAGGCGCCCTTCTCGCAGAACACGTCGACCCAGCGGGCGTGCGGGGCGCACGCGTCGAGCATCTCACCGGTGACGAGGGCGACGTAGCCGTCGGGGTCGTCGGCGAACTCCGGCGCCACGATGTGCGCGCCCAGGTACGTGACCTCGTCCGTGTGGGCGGCGGCGATCCGCAGCGCGCGGGCCTCGTCGTGGGTGGTGAGGCCGTAGCCGGACTTGGTCTCGAAGGTGGTCGTGCCCTGGTGGAGGGCTTCGGTGAGGTAGCGCAGGAGATTGGCCTCCAGCGCCTCGTCGCTCGCCGCTCGGGTCGCCGCCACCGTCGTGCGGATGCCGCCCGCGCTGTAGCTCCGCCCGGACATCCGCGCGTTGAACTCGGCGGTGCGGTCGCCCGCGAAGACCAGGTGGGAGTGGGAGTCCACGAAGCCGGGAATCACGGCCCGGCCCCCGGCGTCGACCGCGTTGTCAGTGGCGGGTGCTTTGCTGGACTCACCGATCCACGCGACGCGGTCGCCGTCGATGACGACCGCCGCGTCCTGGACCAGACCGAGGGGGCCTTCGCCGAGGGAGGGGTCGTTGGTGACCAGACTGCTGATGTTGATGATTGCCGTGCTCATGCTTGCTCCGGTCCTCGGCGTCAGCCGCTCAGGGCGGCGATGGAGTCGGCCAGTTCCCGCGGCACGTCCGGTACGAGCTGGTGGACCCCGTCGCGTACGACGTGCCGGCCGCCCACGACCGTATGGCGGACGTCCGCGCCCGTCGCGGCGAATACGGCCGTCTCGGCCCCGTGGCACGGAGCCGGCCCCGCGGTACGGACGGAGTCCAGCGCGATCGTCGTGAGGTCGGCGAGGGCGCCCGGCTCGATGCGGCCCGCGTCGGTCCAGCCCAGGGAGGCGTGGCCGTCCTCGGTGGCGGCGCGCAGCAGCGCGGCGGCGGTCCAGTGGCCCCGGGTGCGGCTGCGCAGCCGTTCGTCGAGCTCCATGGCGCGGGCCTCTTCGAGGAGGTCGATGACGGCGTGGCTGTCGCTGCCCAGGGACAGCGGGCTGCCGGCCCGCTGGAGGGCGACGGCGGGCCCGATGCCGTCGGCGAGGTCCCGCTCGGTGGTCGGGCACATGCAGATGGTCGAGCCCGCGCCGCCGAGGAGGGCGATGTCCTCGTCGGTGAGGTGCGTGGCGTGCACGGCGGAGGTGCGCGGGCCGAGCACGCCGTGGTCGGCGAGCAGCCGCGTGGGGGTGCGGCCGTGCGCCGCGAGGCAGGCGTCGTTCTCGGCGGTCTGCTCGGACAGGTGGACGTGGAGGGGGGCCTCACGGTCCTTCGCCCAGTCGGCGACGGTCGTCAGCTGGTCGGCGGGCACGGCGCGCACCGAGTGCACGGCCGCGCCGATCAGGGCGTGCCCGGCGGGCTTGAGGGCGGCGGCGCGCTCGGCCCAGGCGTCGGCCGTGCCGTCGGAGAAGCGCGTCTGGTGGCGGTTCGGGGGCTCGCCACCGGGACCGTTGCCGAAGCCGGAGGAGAGGTAGGCGGTGTCGAGGAGGGTAATGCGGATGCCGGCTTCGGCGGCGGCCGCGATCAGGGCCTCGCCCATGGCGTTGGGGTCGGCGTAGGGGGTGCCGCCGGGGCCGTGGTGGAGGTAGTGGAACTCGCCGACGCAGGTGATGCCGGCGAGGGCCATCTCTGCGTACGTGGCGCGGGCGAGGGCGAAGTACGAGTCCGGGGTGAGCCGGTCGGCGACGCCGTACATCACGTCGCGCCACGTCCAGAAGGTGCCGCTGCCCACCTGGGTGCGGCCGCGCAGGGCGCGGTGGAAGGCGTGGGAGTGGGCGTTGGCCAGGCCGGGGAAGGTCAGGCCGCGCAGGGTCGTCGCGCCCGGGGGCGGGGCCGGGACCTCGGTGCGGACGGCCGTGATCCGGCCGTCCGTCACCTCGATGGCCACACCCGGCTCGACACGGTCGCCGAGCCACGCGTGCTCGGCCCAGTAGGTCACCTGCACGCCAGGCCCTCCAGTACGTCGGCGAGTGCGGTCACTCCGGCCACGCAGTCGTCCTCGGTCGCCGTCTCGGCGGGCGAGTGGGAGACGCCGGTGGGGTTCCGCACGAACAGCATGGCCGTGGGGATGACGCCGGACAAAATACCGGCGTCGTGTCCGGCGCCCGTGGGCAGCACGGGCGCGCCGCCCAGGAGCTTGGCGAGCTCGTCGCGGAGGTCGTGGGCGAACTCCACGACCGGGGTGAAGGATTCCCGGGTCACCCGGACGTCCACGCCGTCGCGGACGCCGCGCTCGACGGCCGCCTGCTCGATCTCCGCGACGACGGCGGCCAGCGTCTCCTCGTCGGCGGCGCGGGAGTCCAGCCAGCCGCGGACGAGGGAGGCGATGGCGTTCACGCCGTTCGGCTCGACGGCGACCTTCCCGAAGGTCGCCAGGGCACCGGCGAGCCGGGCCTTCTTGCGGGCCGCGAGCACGGTGTTGGCGTACGTCAGCATCGGGTCGCGGCGGTCGTCGAGGCGGGTGGTGCCGGCGTGGTTGGCCTCGCCGTGGAAGTCGAACCGCCAGCGGCCGTGCGGCCAGATCGCGGAGGCGACGCCCACGGGGTGCGCGGTGTCCGCGAGGGCGCGGCCCTGCTCGACGTGGAGCTCCACGAAGGCGCCGACGCGGGCGAGGCGTTCGGGGTCGGGGCCGATGGCCTCGGGGTCGTACCCGGCGCGCTCCATGGCCCGGGCCAGGGAGATCCCTTCGCCGTCCCGGAGGGCGTGGGCCGCATCGAGGGTGAGCTGACCGGCGGTCAGGCGCGAGCCGACGCAGGCCAGGCCGAAACGGGCGCCCTCCTCGTCGCCGAAGTTGACGACGGCGAGGGGGCGGGTGGGCTCGGTACCGCGGGCGCGGAGCTCGTCGAGCGCGGCGAAGGACGACACGACGCCGAGGGGGCCGTCGAAGGCGCCGCCGTCGGGGACGGAGTCGAGGTGGGAGCCGGTGACGACGGCGTCACCGGCGGTGGGGTCGCCGAGCCAGGCCCACTGGTTGCCGTTGCGGTCGACCTCGTAGGTCAGGCCGCGCGTTTCGGCTTGCGCCTTGAACCACTCGCGGCAGTCGGTGTCGGCGCCGGTCCAGGCGTAGCGGCGGTAGCCACCGCTTTCCGGGTTCCGGCCGATGGGCAGCAGGTCGCGCCACATCTCGTGGAACGACGGTGCGTTCGCGGGTGCGGGCCGGTGGTCGGGCTGCGCCCACCTGTCCCGCCCTGCGGGACGATTGCCCGCAGCGGCAGTCACTCCCCCTCCCGCATCGGGATGCGGACCCCGCGGTCCTCCGCCACCGACTCCGCGATGTCGTAGCCCGCGTCGACGTGGCGGATGACGCCCATGCCCGGGTCGTTGGTCAGGACGCGGCGGATCTTCTCGCCCGCCAGGGCCGTGCCGTCGGCGACCGTGACCTGGCCCGCGTGGATGGAGCGGCCCATGCCGACGCCGCCACCGTGGTGGAGGGAGACCCAGGAGGCGCCCGAGGCGACGTTGACCATGGCGTTGAGCAGCGGCCAGTCCGCGATCGCGTCGGAGCCGTCGAGCATGGCCTCCGTCTCGCGGTAGGGCGAGGCGACGGAGCCGCAGTCGAGGTGGTCGCGGCCGATGACGATGGGCGCGGAGAGCTCGCCGCTCGCGACCATGTCGTTGAAGCGCTCGCCCGCGCGGTCGCGCTCGCCGTAGCCGAGCCAGCAGATGCGGGCCGGGAGGCCCTGGAAGTGGACGCGCTCGCCGGCCATCTTGATCCAGCGGGCCAGGGACTCGTTCTCGGGGAAGAGGTCGAGGATCGCGCGGTCGGTGGCCGCGATGTCCTTGGGGTCGCCCGACAGCGCCGCCCAGCGGAAGGGGCCCTTGCCCTCGCAGAAGAGGGGGCGGATGTACGCCGGGACGAAGCCGGGGAAGTCGAAGGCGCGGGTGTAGCCCGCGAGCTGGGCCTCGCCGCGGATGGAGTTGCCGTAGTCGAAGACCTCGGCGCCCGCGTCCTGGAAGCCGACCATGGCCTCCACGTGCCGCGCCATGGACTCGCGCGCCCGGGTCGTGAAGTCGGCGGGCTTCTCGGCCGCGTAGGTGGCCATCTCGTCGAAGGAGACGCCGACGGGCAGGTACGCGAGCGGGTCGTGGGCGCTCGTCTGGTCCGTCACGATGTCGATGGGCGCGTTCATCGCGAGCAGCTGCGGCACGAGCTCGGCGGCGTTGCCCAGGACGCCGATGGACAGCGGGCGGCGGGCGTCGCGCGCCTCGACGGCCAGTTGGAGGGCGTGGTCGAGGGAGTCGGCCTTGACGTCCAGGTAGCGGTGCTCGATGCGGCGCTCGATGGCGCGCGGGTCGCAGTCGATACAGATCGCGACGCCGTCGTTCATGGTGACGGCGAGCGGCTGGGCGCCGCCCATGCCGCCGAGGCCGGCGGTCAGGGTGATCGTCCCGGCGAGCGTGCCGTTGAACTTCTTCGCGGCGACGGCGGCGAACGTCTCGTACGTGCCCTGGAGGATGCCCTGCGTGCCGATGTAGATCCAGGAGCCGGCCGTCATCTGGCCGTACATGGTCAGGCCGAGGGCCTCCAGGCGGCGGAACTCCTCCCAGTTCGCCCAGTCGCCGACGAGGTTGGAGTTGGCGATGAGGACGCGCGGCGCCCACTCGTGCGTCTGCATGACGCCGACCGGGCGGCCGGACTGGACGAGCATGGTCTCGTCCTGCTTGAGCGTCTGCAGCGTGCGGACCATCGCGTCGAAGGAGCGCCAGTCGCGGGCGGCCTTGCCCGTGCCGCCGTAGACGACGAGCTTGTCGGGGTGCTCGGCGACCTCGGGGTCGAGGTTGTTCTGGAGCATCCGCAGCGCGGCTTCCTGCTGCCAGCCCCGGGTGCTCAGCTCGGTGCCTCGCGGTGCTCGCACGGGTCGCGGTCCTGACATGGGCGCTGCCTCCCTGGCTCTCCACTCGGTCCCATTCAGTCCTGAATAGAACACTGCACAGTTTGAGTGGCTGAATACCTCTAGTCAACAGCTTCTGGTGAACAGGTCGACGGTAGACCTCGACGGCGCTCGCACCGTGGCCGTCGGCCCCGCTCGGTGGTGGAGTGGGCGTATGAGTCACGTGGAGAGCGCCGCGCGGCGGCGGGACGCGGCCGTGCGGGCGGCCGTGCGGCAGGGGGTCGTCTCGGCGGACCGGCCCGTCGTGGGCCTGCTGGACGTCCCGGGGATCAGAGCGGCCGCCGCCGCGCTCCACAGCGCGTTCGCGCAGGTCAGCGCCCCCGGGGCGGACGTGCTGCACACCTTCGCGGTCAAGGCGGCGCCCCTGGTGCCCGTGCTGCGGCTGCTCGCCGAGGAGGGGCTGGGCGCCGAGGTGGCGAGCCCCGGGGAGCTCGCGCTGGCCCGCGCGGCGGGCGTGCCACCCGGGCGGACCGTGCTGGACTCCCCCGCCAAGACCCCCGCCGAGCTGAGCGAGGCGCTGGCGCTCGGCGTCGCCGTCAACGCCGACAGCCGGGAGGAGCTGACCCGGCTGGACGGCCTTCTCCACGACCGCCACGACACGACGTCCGTGCCGCCGCTCGGCCTGCGGGTGAACCCCCAGGTCGGCGGCGGCAGCATCGGCGCCCTGAGCACCGCCACGCCGACGTCGAAGTTCGGGATCCCCCTGCGCGACGAGGGGGCGCGCGAGTGGCTGGTACGCGCCTACGCCGAACGGCCGTGGCTCACCCGGATCCACGCCCACGTCGGCTCGCAGGGCTGCCCCCTGGAACTGATGGCGTCGGGGATCCGGGCGGTGTACGAGCTGGCCGAGGAGGTCGACGAGCACGTCGGCGCCCGGCGGATCCGGGCCGTGGACATCGGCGGCGGCCTGCCCGTCAACTTCGCCTCCGACGACGTCACCCCCACCCACGCCGCGTACGCACGGCTGCTCGGCGAGGCCGTCCCCGGACTGTTCGACGGGCGCTACGGCCTGGTGACCGAGTTCGGGCGGTCGCTGCTGGCCAAGAGCGGGATGGTGCTGGCCCGGGTGGAGTACGCCAAGTCGGCGGGCGGCCGCCGGATCGCGGTGACGCACGCGGGCGCGCAGGTGGCCGTGCGCACGGTGTTCGCGCCGGAGGCGTGGCCGCTGCGCGTGGCGGTGTACGACGCGTGGGGGCGGCCGAAGGAGGGGCCGCCCGAGACCCAGGACGTGGCCGGGCCGTGCTGCTTCGCCGGGGACCTGGTCGCGGAAGGACGGTCACTGCCCCGGCTGGAGGCCGGGGACCATGTCGCGCTGCTCGACACCGGCGCGTACTACTTCTCGAACCACTTCGCATACAACACGCTCCCCCGCCCGGGGGTTTACGGCTACGCCGAGCACCAACCGCCGGAGGGAGCCCATGCCACTCCATCCGTGCGCTTCGTGCCCGTGCGGCCGCCGCAGTCCCTCGACGAGCTCGTCGCCGAGAGCGGCGGCGCCCACGCGGTGGGGCTCACCGGGCTGCGCTGACCGCCGCCCCGCCCGGGGCCGGACGGCCCGGTCGCCGGGCGCCGCCGGGCAGGGCGTCACCGGCGACGAGGCCGGTGGTGAACCAGCCGCGCACGGGCGCCGCGACGGGGCTGCCCTGCGCCCGTTCCGTACGCACCCACAGCAGCGACTCGCTCCGGCGCTCCAGGCCGCCCAGCCACAGGGCCTTCGCCCACAGCCCGGCGCCCGCGCCCGCCATCGCCAGCCCGGCCGTCGAGGGCACCGCGAACGAGGAGGCCGTGGCGGCGACGAACGCGCCAGCCAGCCACCAGCGCCGGGCCCGCCGCCAGTTCCGCGCCGTCACGGCCCGGTCCTGGAGGAACACGGCCCGGCCCGCGCGCGTCGCGCCGCCCGCCAGCTCCACGTACCGGCCGCGCCGCGCCAGGAAGGCCACGGCACCGGCCACGACGAACAGGACGCCACCCGCCGCCAGCCCGATCCGGCGTCCGGTGAGCACCGGCAGCACCCACGGCGTCACGGCACCGGCGCCCGCGCTCAGCAGCCCGAGCCACCACAGCGGGCGCGCCGGCGCCCTCACGATCACGGCCACGCGAGCCAGCGCATACGCTCCGCGTCCCACGGCGGACCTCCTCCTCGTCGGCCTTCGTCGGTCTTCGTCGCCATCACTGCGGGCCGCACGCTAGCCGACGATTCTGAGTGCGAGCTGAGAACCGCCCGGGCCCGTGGCCCACCCGTAGCCCACTGGGGTCATACCCGGGTATCACAGGCGAGTTGACCCCCACGTATGTCGTGTCGGCGCATCGTCGGTCCTTATGGTCGTCACACCAGCCGAACGGTGAACGGTGGGAGGAGACCGGAATGCCGGTGAACGAGCGTGCCCTGCGGCGACGGGCGCTGGCGGCGGCGGGGGCACTGGCCCTGACCGGTCTGCTCGGCGCCTTCGCCCCGCACGCACGCGCAGCGACCGACAGCGCTCCCACCTGTTCCAGCGCCCCCGTCTGTTCCCGCGCCCACGCCCGGCTGCCCGAGCCCACCGGCCCGTTCCCCGTCGGCACCACCACCCGCCACCTGGTCGACACCTCCCGCGAGGACCCCTGGCACCCGGGGCGCGGCCACCGCGAGGTCATGGTCGGCTTCTGGTACCCGGCGGCCCACGCGGGCTGGCGGACCGCCCAGCGCACCGCGCCCCACATGGAACGGCGCGCGGCCGCCCACTTCGGCTCGCCGGGCGGCTCCGGCCACCTCGGCTACCGCGTACCGGCCGGGGCCGTGGACTGGGCGGCCACCGCCACCCACGCGCGCGTGGACGCCCCCGCCGCGCGCGGGGCGGGCGTACGGCCGGTCGTGCTGTACTCGGCGGGCCTGGGCGACCCCCGGACCTGGAACACGTCGCTCGTGGAGGACCTGGCCTCGCGCGGCTACGTGGTCGTCACGGTCGACCACACCTACGACTCCTCCGAGGTCGCCCTCCCCGGCGGCCGCCTCGCGCCCTCCGTCCTCCCCCGCCTCGCCGCGAAGCACGGCACGGACCCGGCGCGGGTGCTGCGCAAGGCGATGAAGGCGCGCGTGGCCGACACCCGCTTCGTCCTGGACCGGCTCGACGAGCTCCGGCCCGGCGAACGCGGCGACCGCAAGCACCACCTCACCCTGCCGCACGGCCTGGCGGCCGCGATGGACCTGCGGCACGTGGGGATGGTGGGGCACTCGGCGGGCGGCTTCACGGCCCTCCAGGCCATGCACGACGACCGCCGCATCCGGGCCGCGGTGAACATGGACGGAACGATGGAGTTCCCCGGGCCCGGGGGCATGAGCTCGGCGTCCCGCGACGGCGTCGACCGGCCGTTCCTGCTGATGGGCACCGACGCAGCGGATTCCGGCGAGTACGGGCGCCAGCCGTCGTGGAAAGCGCTGTGGCGGCATTCGCGCGGTGCCTGGCGCGGAGACGTGACGCTCACCGGGTCGGAGCACGGCGCGTACACGGACGCGGCGGCGCTGCTGCCGCAGCTCGCGCGGCAGGGGGCGGTGCCGTGGGAGACGGTGCGGGGGGATGTGGGTTCGGTGCGGGGG
>NZ_JAILXP010000370.1 GCF_020740895.1 Streptomyces sp. UNOB3_S3
CCCCCACCCCGACGCGGTCACCCCGGCCGCCGCCCCGGAAGGTTCCGCCCATGTCTGAACACAAGCCGTCCGTCCTGTTCGTCTGCGTCCACAACGCCGGACGCTCCCAGATGGCTGCCGCGTGGCTGACCCACCTGGCAGGCGACCGCGTCGAGGTCCGCTCCGCGGGCTCCGCCCCGGCCGGCAGCGTCAACCCGGCGGTCGTCGAGGCCATGCGCGAGGTCGGCATCGACATCGCCTCCGAGACCCCGAAGGTCCTCACCGTAGACGCCGTCCAGGCGTCCGACGTGTGCATCACCATGGGCTGCGGCGACGTCTGCCCGGTCTTCCCCGGCAAGAAGTACCTGGACTGGAAGCTGGAGGACCCGGCCGGCCAGGGCGTCGACGCCGTACGCCCGATCCGTGACCAGATCAAGGTCCTGATCGAGGACCTGATCGCCGAGCTCGGGGCCGATTCCCACGGATAGCTGCGGTAGTCAGGCGACGTCGAACAGCGCGTCCTGGGCCTCGACGCACTGCCCTGGGAGCCACAGCGGTGGCCGCACCGACCCACCCGGCAACAGCATCCCTTCAACCTCGGCCCGGATTTTCGCGCACGACCCGCATGAGGCCGCCGCCCATGTCGGCGACAGCCGCAGCGGCTCCCATCCGATCGCCGTGTGGCAGGCCGGCAACGGGATGTACTCCCCGCCCAGCCACCGCCACGAGGCGACGTCGTGCACGACCGGGGAGTCGCCGATCCGCATCCGCTGCCCGTCGGCGAACTTCTCCCGGAGCCCGGCCGCGGCGGCGCGGACGTCGAGGACGCCGCGCAGCGTGGTGTCCGAGGTGATGGTCATGTGGTCCAGGATGGCGCGCAGGTAGACGCTCGTCATCGGGCCGGTGGCGTCGGCCCGTTCCACGGGGCTTTCTTCCACCCGTACGTGGTGGGCGGCGAGCTCGGCGATGACCGCGTCGATGTTCTGGTCGACGATGAGACACAGGTCGGCGCTGCCGGGGGTGGGGTGCTCGGCCTTGGGCTCGAATTCCCGGCCCGCCCGATGCAGGTCGATCTTGCTGTGGCCGAAGGTGACGGCGCGGCCTCCGCCGTCGAACGTGACCTCCCGCATGCCCAGCACTGTCGTGCAGAAGGCAACGGTGGCGTCGATGTCCCTGACCGTCAGGACGAGATGATCGAGCCGGTCGACACGCATGATGGCCCCTTTTTCGGGTGCACCTCTACGAACAGGACGAGGCCAACGCCAATGTCCCTGGCGGCAGCGGAACCGAGCACTCGCGACAGTACCGCGCCCCAGCCCCGTCCGATGCGACGACCGTCGGCAGGTCTCGATGCCGACGGCGCGCCCTTGGAGTCGCCGTCCGGGGGAGGCCGTGGTGGAATGCCGGTGCAGCCGGTCCGGCCACGGAAGGCTGTGTTCCTGACCGGCAGGGGGTGTAGGGAGCCTCCATGAAGATCGCCCGGTTCATCCGCGCGGCCGTGCCCCTGTCCCTGGCCGTGAGCTGCGCCGGCGCCCTCCCGGCCGGAGCGCAGGAGACCTCCGGGCCGCGTGGCGGGGTGGACTGCCGCGGCTGGGAGCGGGAGTACGAGGACGCGGCCATGCCTGCGATCGGGCAGACGTGGACCCTGGACTTCGGCAGCAACACTCCCATCGGCCCGGGTCCGTTCGTGGCCACGATCGCCTTCGCCTCGGCGAGCCAGGCGACGATCAAGGTGACCCAGGGGCCGGCGGGGACCCAGGGGCTTACGCAGGACATCACGTACACCAGCACGCGGTTGCGGCCCTGCCAGTACGCCGTGACCTGGCACGAGCCCAAGACCGGGCTGTTCGTCACCCAGGTGGAGGACTTCGCCGAGCACCGGGCGTACGACACGATCGTCGATCCCGCCAAGGGCACGATGATCCATATGACGGCCACGTTCTTCCGCAGCCAGTGAGCCGTTCGGAGGGCGGGCGGCCGGGGTCAGTGGCGTTCCTCAAGGTGCTTCTTGAACATCATGGCCATCGTGTACTGCTGCCCGAGGTAGTTCTGGAACGAATCGGCCTGGTTCTTCGGGGCCGCTTCGAGGAGGCCGTCGGGGAAGTCGACACGGATCGTGCGGGTGAAGAGGGTGCCGGGGCCCGAGGGCGCGAACTCGTAGACGATGGTCTGGCAGCAGGGATTCCCACTGCCCAGCTCCGCCTGGGAGACGATGGTCAGGCGCGTGTTCGGTGTCGCTTCCTGGACCGTCCAGGGGAAGGTGTACTCCGTATCCCCCTCCGGCCCTGCGGCGTGCTCGACGAACGTGTCCCCGCCCGCCAGCGGCCGGGACGGATCGCCCGTCACCGGGGTGATCCGCAGAGTGACCCCACGGTTGATGGTGGGCCAGTTGCCCGCGTCGGCCAGTACGGCGAAGGCCGCCTCCGGCGAGCGCTCGATGTACACGCTGGCGGTACCGCTCATGGTGGGCATGAGCCTCTCCTCACGTCCGGCCCCCTGGCAGTGTTCCCACCGTACGGCCGGGCCCGTCACTCCGCCGCCCGTCGTGGACGGGCGGCGGCCGGGGCATGCGTGACGATGCGCTCAGCGCAGGGCGAGCGCGGCGCGCACCAGCGTGGCGTTGTCGGCCGCGGGAGTGCCGTCCGGAGTGTGGAGCACGTCTTCGAGCCCGATCCGGACGTCCGGCCCGAGCCCGACGGCCATCCGCAGCACGGGCCAGGCACCGCCGTCCGACCCGTGCAGCAGGACAGGCGCCGCCAGACCGTCGCCCAGGTCGCGCAGCAGTCCCTCCGCGGTGGCCAGGGCTGTGCGGGGACCGTGGTCCGTGACCTCGGCGAGGACGCGCACCACCCGGCCGGTGAACAGCGACGAGCGAAAACGGGTGGCGGCGTCCGTGCCCTTTCGGTCCTTGGGATGCAGGTGGATGTCCTCGGCCCCGGCCTCGACCGCCGCCCGGGCCGCGGCCGTGAGCTCGACTGGACCCACCGGAAGGCCCGGGTACTGTTCGCGACGCCGCGAGCCGTTCAGACACACCTGGAGCATGGGCATGATCGTGACACAGCTGCGATGAACTCCCGGTGCGCATGGACCCCGACGACACCGATGAGGCGCCGTGAGGCTTCGCCGCGGCGAAGCCTCACGGCGCTGCGGGCGCTTCAGACCGCACCGTCAGCCGTCAGACGCGCTCCAGGCGCCATTTCTGCGCGTTGGTGTCGTTGAACGTGTACTGCTGCACGTTCGCGCTGTTGTCCATCGACATGCCGGCGACGTCCACGGTCTTGCCGCTGAGGACGTTGCTGATCACGAAGACGCCGTCGCCGACCGGGGTGACCCACCAGCGCTGGTTGGTGCCGCCGTTACCCGTCCACTGCTGGATGTTGGCGGTGTCCTGGAGACCGGCCTTGTCGACGTCGAGGAACAGCCCGCTGGCCTTGGACGTGATCTCGTACACGCCGGTGACGTCCCACGGGGACTGGCGGCCGGCGCGCCGTACGGCCTTGAACGTCCACTGCTGGTTCGCTCCGCCGTGGCGGGTGTACTGGCCGACGTTCGCGCCGCTCTCCTTCTCGTTGCCCAGGATGTCCAGCACCTTGCCGCTGGCGACGTTGGTGAGGACGTAGGTGCCTTCCTCGACGGGCAGCTTGTTCCCATGCGCCTGCGCGCCGTCCGAGCCGTGCGGGAAGATGCGTATGGAGGCCGTCCGGTTCTTCAGCGCCGGGCCCAGGGTGGTGCGAGAGGCGCCCACGATGGCACCGAGGTCGTCGATCTCCCGAGTGTCCTTCTCCGCGATGGACGCGAGCTCGTCGCGCGGGCCCACCTGGGCGGCGAAGCCCTTGAAGTCCGCCTCGACGTGCAGGGCCAGGCTCTGCTCGGTGTGGTCCACCACCGACAGGACACGGCCTTCGAAGCCGAATGCCCGGACGTCGCCCAGCGTTTGGTCGGCCAGCAGGACGCGGCCACGCTCCTTGGTGTTGAAGTCCTCGTGCTCGTACAGCGCGTACCAGCCCTTCGGGCACACCGCGACGCCGCTGCCCTCGAAGATCTTGACCGTCACCCTGGATCCGTCCTTCTCTGATCGCAACTCCCGCGCACCGCGGGCCAAGTGATCACCCTAGGGTCCCGACCACATCACCAAAAGTGATCAAATCCAGTCACTGACCTGAGTCGACACGTCCGTCGGCGACGCGGCTGCGGCCCTGCCGGTATGGCGTGGCCTGGCACGAGCCCGTCAGCGGCGTCCACGTCACCCAGGTGGAGGATTCCACCGAGCGCCGGGTGTCCGACACGTTCCTCAATGGCACGCGGTTCTTCCACAGGACCAGTCGGGAGGCGGGGTGCGCGAAGGTGTGTGACGGTGGGGCCATGAAGGTGGGAATCATTGGCACCGGCCGTCTCGGCAAGGCGCTGGCCCGGCATTTCACGCGGGCCGGGCACCAAGTGAAGGTCGCGAACTCTCGCGGCCCGGACACCCTGGCTCCGCTCGTCGGCGAGCTCGGCGAGAACGCGTCGGCCGGGACGCCGCAGGAGGCCGCCGACTTCGGCGATGTCGTCGTCCTGGCCGTCCAGTGGGACCAGAAGGAGAGCGCGGTGGCCTCGGTCTCCTCCTGGCAGGGACGGGTCGTCCTCGTCCCGGTCAACCCGCTGCGGGAGACGGCGAAGGGTCTGGAGCACGCGGACACCGAGGGCCGCGCGCCCACCGAGGTCATCGCCTCGCTCCTCCCGGGCGCCCTCGTGGTCAAGGGCTTCAACACCTATCCGGCCCAGGTCCTCGCCGAGGATCCCGTCGTCGACGGCGGGCGCCGCCTCGTCCTGCTCGCCGGGGACGACGCCGCCGCCAAACGGAAAGTGGCCGACCTGGCCGGCAGCGCCGGCTTCCAGGCTGTCGACACCGGTACTCTCGCCGAAGGCGGACCCCTTTTCGACAGCGGCGGACCGCTCGGCGGGCCCCGCAAAGACCTGCTCGCCCTCTGACCCGCCCGAGGGATGAGAAGAAGTGGCACCCATCCCGGGCCTCGGCACCATCGGTATCTGGAGCAGCTGGCTCCGGACGGATGATCCCGCTGAGGCGGCGCAGGTCCGTGATGCCGCGGCGGAGTTGGAGGACATGGGCTTCGCGGCCCTGTGGATCGGCGGCAGCCCGGGCCTCGACCACGCCGCCCGCCTGCTCGCGGCGACGAACCGCGTGACAGTGGCCACCAGCATCCTCAGCATCTGGCAGTACGAGGCCGCCGATGTCGCCGCGCGGCGAGCCGCCTTCGAGCCCGCCGACCGCGAACGCTTCCTCCTCGGCCTCGGCGTCAGCCACGCCCGGTTCGCCGCGCAGTACGCCCGCCCGTACTCCGCGATGCAGAACTACCTGACCGCCCTGGACGCCGCCCCCGTGCCGGTTTCCGCCGAACGGCGGGTGCTGGCCGCGATCGGCCCGAAGATGCTCGGCCTGGCCCGTGACCGCGCGGCGGGCGCCATCCCGTACCTCGTCACTCCGGAGTCCACTGCACAGGCCCGCGACATTCTCGGGGACCGGCCCTTTCTCGGGCCCGAGATGAAGGCCGTCCTGGACACCGACCTGACCCGCGCCCGCCGCACCGCCCGTGACTACCTCGCCACCTACCTGGCCCTGCCGAACTACACCAACAGCCTCGAACGCGCCGGTTACACCGAAGAGGACTTCGAAGGCGGCGGTAGCGACCGCCTCGTCGACGCCCTCGTCGCACTCGGCGACGCCGACCGCATCCGCACCCGCGTCGAGGAGTTCCAGAAGGCGGGCGCCGACCACGTCGCGCTACAGGTCGTACTGCCACGGGGGCAGGGGTACGGCCGGCTCATGGAGCAGTGGCGCGAACTGGCACAGGCGCTGCCCCTGTGACCTGCGATCCCACAGGGCAGGCCAGAGCAGTGATCAGTGAGCGCGGTCATGAGCCGACGGCGGTCGGAGGCGGGACGCGGGAGAGCCCCGAAACGCTTGGCGCCTCGGGACTCCCTTGCGGTCCGGCCTCCGCCAATGCGCAGGGCAAGGTGACCTGAGCCACCTCGTCCCCATGACTCCGCAGGTCACTTTGCGGTCACAGTGCAGGAGGGAACAGCGGGGGACGGGCAGGGACAGGAGGGTGTCTTTGTCCCGTGTGAGGTCGGAGGGTGGGGCGAGGCACATCCGGTTGTTCAGGGCGGCGGCCAGCCGGGTGCGGCCCCCTGCGCGCGGAGCGTGATGGCTTCGGTGGCCGTGCCGGCCAGGTTGTGGCGCGCGGGTGTCGGTGGGCGTGGTTAGCGTGGGGCCATGGCTTACGACGAGGTGCTGGCGGGGCGGCTCAAGGAGCGTCTGGAGCCTGAGGGCGTGACCGCGAAGAAGATGTTCGCCGGGTTGACGTTCCTGCTTCAGGGCAACGCGCTGGCCAACCTGTACGACGAGGGGCTGATGGTGCGTGTCGGGAAGGAGGGGATGGACGAGGCCCTGGCGCGTCCTGGCGCACAGCCCCTGGTGATCCGGGGGAAGGAACAACGAGGGTGGGTGCTGCTGGATGAGTCGACCTTGGACGACGAGGTCCTGGACGAGTGGCTGACGTGGGCCGTGGAGGTCACTGCGGAGCTGCCGCCCAAGTAGCGCCACCCCCCGCCCATCCACTGCGATGCCTGCGGCGCCGAGGACCGTGATGCGGTCCTCGGCGCCGTTCTCATTGATTCCGCCGGCTGTCGTCCGCCTCCTGCCTGGTGAGGGCGCGGGCGGCGCGCAGTAGGCGCTGTCCCAGCTGTTCCAGGTGGGGGGCGAGTTCGGGGGTGCCGTGGATGGTGTCCTCGGGGCCGAGGTCGATGCCGAGGAGTTGTTCGGCGATGTGGTGGGGGTTGTCGGCGGCGAGGTCGAGGGTGCTGGTGGTCTCGTCGAGGGGGTGGACGCGGTCGGGGAGGGAGTAGGTGCGGGCGCGGAC
>NZ_JAILXP010000371.1 GCF_020740895.1 Streptomyces sp. UNOB3_S3
ACCCCCGCCCCACCCACCGGGCACCGCGCAAAGCAAAGCAAAAGGGTGCCGCCCCAGCCACAAGGCCGAGGCAGCACCCTTTCGAGGAGAGGGGCGGCGGGGGGGTTAGCCCATCTCCTCCAGCGCCTTGCCCTTGGTCTCCTTCACGAACTTGAGCACGAAGGGAATCGAGAGCACGGCGAAGACCGCGTAGATGACGTACGCACCCGAGAGGTTCCAGTCCGCCAGGCTCGGGAAGCTGGCCGTGATGGCCCAGTTCGCGACCCACTGCGCGGACGCGGCGACACCGAGCGCGGCGGCGCGGATGCGGTTGGGGAACATCTCGCCCAGGAAGACCCAGACCACGACGCCCCAGGAGAGCGCGAAGAAGAGGACGAACGCGTGGGCCGCGACGAGGGCGACCGTGCCCTGCGTGGTGGGCAGGGTGCCGTCGGCGGTCTTGGAGGCGAAGGCCCAGGCCTCGAGGGCGAGGGAGACGGCCATGCCGATGGAGCCGACGAGCGCGAGCGGCTTACGGCCGATCCGGTCGACGAGGATCATCGCGATCACGGTGCCGACGATGTTGATGATCGACGTGGTGAAGCTGTAGAAGAACGAGCTCTCCGGGTTGACGCCCACGGACTGCCACAGCGTCGAGGAGTAGTAGAACGCGACGTTGATGCCGACGAACTGCTGGAAGACGGAGAGGCCGATGCCGACCCAGACGATGGGCAGGAGGCCGAAGCGGCCGCCGAGGAGGTCCTTGAAGGTGGACTTCTCCTCGCTGTGCATCGCGTGCTCGATCTCGGCGACGCGCTTGTCGACGTCGACGGTGTGGCCCTCGACCTCGGCCAGGATCTCCTTGGCCTTCTCGGTCTTGCCGACGGAGATCAGGAAGCGGGGGGACTCGGGGATCGCGAAGGACAGCAGGCCGTAGAGGACGGCCGGGACGACCATGACGCCGAGCATGAGCTGCCAGGCCTCGATGCCCATGATCTTGCCGCGCTGCTCGCCGTTGGCGACGTTGAGGATGCCCCAGTTGACCAGCTGCGAGATGGCGATGCCGACGACGATCGCGGCCTGCTGGAAGGCGCCGAGACGGCCGCGGTAGGCCGGCGGGGAGACCTCGGCGATGTAGGCCGGGCCGATGACGGAGGCCATGCCGATGGCCATGCCGCCCAGGACTCGCCAGAAGGCGAGGTCGTAGAGCGAGAAGGGCAGGGCCGAGCCGACGGCGCTGATGGTGAACAGCGTCGCGGAGATCTGCATGACCCGGATGCGGCCGATGCGGTCGGCGAGCTTGCCGGCGACGGCGGCACCGACGGCGCAGCCGATCAGCGCGATGGCGATGACCTGGGCCAGGGCGGCGGAACCGATGTCGTACTTCCCGCGGATGCCCTCGACCGCACCGTTGATCACGGAGCTGTCGTAGCCGAAGAGGAAGCCACCCATGGCCGCGGCCGCGGTGATGAAGATGACGTGTCCGAGGTGGTCCGGCTGGGCCTTGCGGCCTTCGGACCCCTGCGCCATCGCAGTGCTGGTCAAGGTTTTCTCCTGGGCCCGGCCACGTTGCCGGGAGTGGGGGGCGGCCTTTCCAGTGGGACAGATCCAGTGGGGCACAAGATCAAGGAGGTCACCACATGAAGGCGCGAGCGTCGTGGGAGACCCTATGTCTTCAATTTTCTAAGTCAATAGGTTGTGATGAAGAAGTTTCCGGGGCGTTTCCCCGGCGTTGGCTTCAATAGTTGAATCGATCTTGGGCTAGTGGAGCCGCTGGCTGATCACCTTCGACACTCCGTCGCCCTGCATCGACACTCCGTAGAGCGCGTCGGCGACTTCCATGGTCCGTTTCTGGTGAGTGATCACAATCAGCTGGGAACTCTCCTGGAGTTCCCTCATGATCCCGATCAGCCGCTGGAGATTGGTGTCGTCCAGGGCCGCCTCGACCTCGTCCATGACGTAGAACGGGCTCGGCCGGGCCTTGAAGATGGCGACGAGGAGGGCGACCGCGGTCAGGGAGCGCTCGCCGCCCGACAGCAGGGACAGCCGCTTCACCTTCTTGCCGGGCGGCCGGGCCTCCACGTCCACGCCCGTCGCCAGCATGTCGTCCGGGTCGGTGAGCACCAGGCGGCCCTCGCCGCCGGGGAAGAGCCGGGAGAAGACGCCCTCGAACTCCCGGGCCGTGTCGTGGTAGGCGGCGGTGAAGACCTCCTCGACCCGCCGGTCGACGTCCTTCACGACCTGCAGCAGATCCGCCCGGGTCTTCTTCAGGTCCTCCAGCTGCTCGGAGAGGAACTGGTGGCGCTCCTCCAGCGCCGCGAACTCCTCCAGGGCGAGCGGATTGACCTTGCCGAGCTGCTGGTAGGCGCGTTCGGCGGCCTTGAGACGCTTCTCCTGGGCGGCCCGGTCATAGGGTACGGGCCGGTTGCGCGGGTGGTCCGGGTCATCGGGGAGCTCCTCGTCCTCGGCCGGGGGCGAGGGCGGTACGGGCTGGCCGGGCCCGTACTCGGCGATCAGGACGGCCGGCTCCACGCCCAGCTCCTCCAGGGCCCTGGCCTCCAGTTGCTCGATGCGCAGCCGCTTCTCCGCGCCGAGGACCTCGCCGCGGTGGACGGAGTCCGTGAGCTTGTCCAGCTCCGTCTTCAGGGCCCGGGAGCGGTCGCGCTCGGCGGTCAGCTCCGCCTCCCGCCCGGCCTTCGCCCGCTCGGCCAGCCCACGCTCCTCGTCCGCGCGGAGCAGCGAGACCTCCACATGGGCCAGGAGCTGGCGGGCGCCGGACGCGACGGCCCCGGCGACCCGCGCCTCGTGCGCCAGCCGGGCCTGCCGCCGCTCGGCGCGGGCGCGTGCCTCGCGTTCGGCGCGGGCGGCGCGGTCGAGGCCGTCCGCCCGTCCGGCGAGCGCCTTGACCCGCTCCTCATGGGTACGGACCTGGAGGCGGGCCTCCATCTCGGTCTGCCGGGCGTTGGCGCCGTCGGCGGCGAGGCGGTCGCGGACGGCGGTGTCGGGCTCGTCCGTGCCGTGCTCGTCGTCGAGTTCCTCGGCCGCCGCGAGCCGGGCGGCGAGTTCCTCGGCCTCCTCGCCGGCCGCCGCGAGCGCCTCCTCGGCGCGCGCGGCCGCGGCGGCCGTGCGCTCGGCCTCGCCGGCCGCCGCCCTGGCCTGCCCGGCGAGGCGGCCGAGCGCCTGGGCGGTCCGCGACTTCTCCCGGTCGGCGTCGGAGCGGAGGGCCGCCAGCTCGCCCACGAGGGCGGCCGCGGCGGCGCGGCGCTCCTCGGCGGTGTGCCGGGCGTCGGCGAGCTCGGCGCAGCGGGCGGTCAGGCCGGTCAGCTCGGCCGTCGCCTCGTCCACGGCCGCCTGGGTCTCCAGGAGGCTGGGGGCGCCGCCGGAGCCGCCCTGGGCGAGGTGGGCGCCGAGCAGATCGCCGTCGGCGGTGACCGCGGTGCGTCCGGGGTGGCTGCGGACGAGGGCCTCGGCGTCCTCGAGCGTGTCGACGACGACGATGCCGCGCAGCAGCCGGCGGACGGCGGGCATCAGCTCGTCGGGGCCGCTCACCAGGCCGGCGGCCGGGCGGGCGCCGGCGGGGGCGTCCTCGGGGTGAGGTGACGTTCCTTCACCGGGGCCGGCGAGCAGGAGGGTGGCCCGGCCGGCGTCCTCCTTCTTCAGCAGGCGCAGCGCCTCGGCCGCGGCGGCGGGCCCGGTGACGGCGATCGCGTCGGCGGCGGTGCCCAGGGCGGTGGCGACGGGCAGCTCGTAGCCGGGGGTGACGGTGAGGAGTTCCGCGGCCGGGCCCAGGAGTCCGGCCAATCGTTCCTGCGCGGTCAGGAGGGCTCCGGTGCCGTCCTTGCGGCGCAGGCCGAGGGCGAGGGCGTCCCGGCGGGCGGTGAGGGCGGCGCGGCGGCGGTCGGCCGCGGCGGCCTCCTCGCGGGCGGCGTCGCGGGCGGCCTCGGCGGCGGCGAGGCCGGCCCCTGCCGCGTCGTGGCGGGCGGCGAGCTCGGCGTCGCCGGCCGCGGTGCCGTCGGCCTCGGCCTGGTGGCGTTCGTACTCCTCCCGGTCGGCGGCCGCGCGCTCGGCGGCCTCGTCGCGGGCGGCCGCGAGGCGGACGGTCTCGGCCTCGGCGGAGGCGGCGCGGCCGCGGGCGGCGGTGACCCGGCCCTGGAGCCGGGCGAGGTGTTCGCGGCGGTCGGCGATGGCGCGGGCGGCGTCCTTGAGGCGGCGTTCCTCCTCGGCGAGGCGGCGTTCGAGTTCGGCGCGGTGCCGGGCGGTGTCCTCCAGGGCGTGGCCGGCGGCCTCCAGCGCGGCTTCGAGCTCGGCTTCCTGTTCGCGGACGCGGGCGGCCTCGCGTTCCAGGTCCTCCGGGTCGCGGCCGCGGCGTTCCTCGGCGGGGGCGGTGGTGGCGCTGGTGACACGGGCGTCGGCGAGGCTGACGGTGCCGCGGACGCGTTCGGCGAGCCGGGAGAGTTCGTGCCAGGTCTGCTGGGCGCGGGCGAGGCGCGGGGCGAGCTCGCGGACGTGCTCCTCCAGGGCGGCCTCGCGGCGGGCGGCGGCCAGCAGTTCCGTCTCGGCGGCCTCCTTGCGGGCCTTGAGGGCGTTCTCGTCGGCGATCTCGGCGCGCAGGGCCTCGCGGAGGGCGACCAGGTCGTCGGCGAGCAGCCGGAGCCGGGCGTCGCGGAGGTCGGCCTGGATGACGGCGGCGCGGCGGGCGACGGCGGCCTGCCGGCCCAGCGGTTTGAGCTGGCGGCGCAGTTCGTCGGTGAGGTCCTGGACGCGGGCGAGGTTGGCCTTCATCGCGTCGAGCTTCCGCAGCGCCTTCTCCTTGCGCTTGCGGTGCTTGAGGACGCCGGAGGCCTCCTCGATGAAGGCGCGGCGGCCCTGGGGGTCGGCGTGGAGGACGGAGTCGAGCTGGCCCTGGCCGACGATGACGTGCATCTCGCGGCCGATGCCGGAGTCGGAGAGGAGTTCCTGGATGTCGAGCAGCCGGCAGGTGTCGCCGTTGATCTGGTACTCGCTGCCGCCGTTGCGGAACATGATCCGCGTGATGGTGACTTCCGCGTAGTCGATGGGGAGGGCACCGTCGGAGTTGTCGATGGTGAGGGAGACCTCGGCGCGGCCCAGCGGGGGACGGCCGGTCGTCCCGGCGAAGATGACGTCCTCCATCTTGCCGCCGCGCAGCGACTTGGCGCCCTGCTCCCCCATGACCCAGGAGAGCGCGTCCACGACGTTGGACTTCCCGGAGCCGTTGGGGCCGACGACACAGGTGATCCCGGGCTCGAAGCGCAGCGTGGTGGCGGAGGCGAAGGATTTGAAGCCGCGCAGGGTCAGGCTCTTGAGGTGCACGCGGTAGGACTCTACCGGCCGTGCACCGGCCCGGACGGCCCGGCGCGAGGCGCTGGCGCGCCGCTCTGAACAATGGGTTTCGCCCGGGAATCTTCAGGGCACACCATGCGTGAGACGACGACGGGGGGATCAGGGGGACGGAAGGACGGCGAGGAGCGCCGCCGGACACGACGAAGGGACGCCGAAGCGTCCCTTGTGAGTGCGACTGTCCAGCGGCTGACGGTGCAGCCCGACCGGGCCCCCGGGGCAGGGCACAGGTCAGGCGAGCGCAGGCTCCGCCTTCGATACGTCGATGCTGTCGAGCAGCGAGTCACCACGGTGAGCGGCGGCAGTCAGCGCGTCGTTCTCGGCCTGCATCCGGATGAGCTCGGATTCAAGGTCCTGGACACGCTGCTGGAGCCGTCGCATCTCGGAGAGGACTCGGGGGTCGGAGCCGCCGACGTAACCGAGAAGCGCCTTTGCCATGATGGATGGTCCTCCACACTGAGTGACCGACCGAAGCGGTGTGGGTCGTGAGGGATTCGCACCCGCGGTGTCTGCCATCACTACTGCGGTGTTCCAATGCCAAACAGCTAAGGTGCGCGGGGCTTCCAGAGTCTCACCAAATGGTTTGACGGTCAACACGATCACACCCCGTATCCGCAGGCGTCCCAGGGGTGTGCGCGGGTTTATCCGCGCCGCATTCCGCGCCCGGGGCCCGAGGGGGCGTAGAGATCATCCGTTGACAGGCAGCCTTGCACGATGCGGCCGGATTGGCAACCATCAGGGGATTTCCGTCCTGCACATATGCCATTGGCATATGTGCAGGACGCTCCTCCTCGCGGGATTCCCAAGGAAACCGCGCCGATATCCGATTTTCCGACGGTCGGATCAGCGGATCTCGAAACCGTCGTATCCGCCCCTGGGCGCGCCCCAGATCTCGGTGACACCGTCCACCCGCCCGGGCGTGTCGCCCGCTCGCAGCCAGTCGAGCAGTCGTTCGCATCCCTGGCGGGAGCCCTCGGCGACGACCTGGACCCGGCCGTCGGAGAGATTGGAGGCGAAGCCGATCAGGTCACCGATCCGCAAGGCATTGGCCCGAGTGAACCAACGAAAGCCCACACCCTGCACATGTCCACGGACCCACGCCGTGAGACGAACACTCTCGTTCATGTCTGCACATTAACCGGCCAATTAGATAAGCAGCACTTCGGCCCACCATCCCGTGCCGTACAGTCTCGGCCGAATAAGACTCCCCCGTACGAGTGATGCACTTTGGCGCTGAACCGTAAGGAAGGCAGTGGATGGGTCGCCATCGACGCTCTGCCCGTGCGACCGCTGACGAGGCGGTGGCGAATGCCCGGCCGGTCCGGGCACCCCTGACGAGCGAGACGGCCGGAGTGTTCGCGCCCGAGGATCCGGCCGAGGCGGTCACCCAGCCCATTCCCATCGTCCGCCCCAACCCCACCGGCACCGGCAGGCACCGCAGCCCCCATCGCACCAAGCGCAAGGCGGGCCGGACGGCCAAGACCGGTGTCGCCGCGGCCGGCCCGGGCGGCGGCAAGCCCGCCAAGCCGGCGCCGCCCGCCCGCCGGGCC
>NZ_JAILXP010000372.1 GCF_020740895.1 Streptomyces sp. UNOB3_S3
ATGCCCGGGGGGATCGTTCCGTTGAGGATGCCGGGGAGCCCTGGGGCGGGCAGCGGGCGGGTCATGGGTGCACCACCGCTTCGAAGGTCTCGTAGTGGTCGCCGGTGTAGTAGCGCTCGGAGTGCTCGCCGGTGATGATGCGCCGGGCGCCTCTGTTGCGGGCGCCGGGGGTGGGGACGGTGTACTCGTGGTAGTAGCCGCGGGCCTGCTTGGGGAGCCGGTTCTCGTAGTTGCCGAAGACGGTGCCGTCCTTGTCGTAGGGGAACGGTCCGCCCTTGGCGATGAGTTCGAGGGTACGGCGTGCCTCGGGGGGCAGCTTGTCCTCGGTGACGGTCTTCATGCCCTTCGCCCAGGCGGGCGCGGAGCCCCGTGGTGGTGGCGTCGTGGCGGCCGGGGTCCGGGGTTTCTCCGTCTTCTGGCTCCCCGGTGAGGAGCAGGCGGGGAGCAACAGCAGCGGCAGGGCTGCCAGCAGGAGGGTCAGGGCGCGCATGAGGCGGCTCTGCCGTGGTCCGATATGTCGAAGTACATGAAGCACGCTCCATATGGTCGCAGTGCCGGTGGTCCGTGCGTCGCTAGGCTGGCGCTTTCAGCTGTCCGCGCGTATTGGAGGTGTCCTGGTGTCCGAGCAGAAGCGTCGGCCGCTCCCCCACGATTTTCATCCCCCGGTGCCTTCGTTCCTCGTGGTGAGCGATGACGTGACGTCCGGGGCGAGGCTGAAGGACGATCAGGTCCTCGCGGGTGGCAATGTGTCGCCGCACCTGCGCTGGGAGGGCGCCCCCGAGGGGACGAAGAGCTTCGCGGTGACGTGCTACGACCCGGACGCGCCGACCGGCAGCGGTTTCTGGCACTGGGTCGTCTTCGACATCCCGGCCGGTGTCACCGAGCTGCCGGCCGGTGCGGGCAGCGGTGGGATGAAGGGGCTGCCCGCGGGTGCGGTGCACGCGCGCAACGACTACGGCACCCGTGACTTCGGTGGCGCCGCGCCGCCGGCCGGGGACGGGCCGCACCGGTACGTCTTCACGGTGTACGCGGTGGACCGGGAGAAGCTGGGGCCGGACGAGGCCGCCTCGCCGGCCGTGGTCGGCTTCCACCTGCGCTTCCACGCGCTGGGGCGGGCGCAGCTGATCGGTGAGTACGAGGTTCCGGCGGCCGGCTGACGTCCTTGTGCCCCGTCACGCGCGGGCGGGCGACCGGAAATTCCGTTGCGCCGGGCGGGCGGGGATCGCACAGTGGTGGTGCCTGACTGGCGGCTTCGCATGCGGCCGTCGGGCAGCGGGTACCGCAGTGGCGGGGACGGTGGGGCGCTGGTGCGCCGGCCGTCTGCCGGAGTCCGGCTCGTGTGCCGGGCGGCCGCGCCCGCTGCTGTAACGCTCCGGGCCCGGGGTTTTCACGGGGGCAGGGCCCGGAGCGTTATTTTCTCTCCCCCTGCTTACCTGAGCAGCATCTGCACGATCGCGACGATGCCGACGGCGACGATGACGCCGCGCAGGACCGTGGGCGAGAGCCTGCGGCCGACCTTCGCGCCTATCTGGCCGCCGATGGTGGAGCCGACGGCGATCAGGAGGACCGCCGTCCAGTCGACGTCGGCGACGAAGACGAAGAAGAGCGCGGCGACGCCGTTGACGATGACGGCGAGGACGTTCTTGAGGGCGTTGACGCGCTGGAGCTCTTCATGGAGCAGGACGCCCATGAGCGAGAGGTAGAGGACGCCCTGGGCGGCGCCGAAGTAGCCGCCGTAGGCGCTGGCGAGGAGCAGTCCGGCGATCAGGGCGGGGCCGCCGTCGGTGGGAGCGGTGGTGCCGTTGCGTTCGCGGCGGCGGGCGAGGGCCCTGGCGAGCCGGGGCTGGAGGACGACGAGCACCAGGGCGAGGGCGATGAGCGCGGGCACGATCGCGTCGAACGCCTGCGACGGGAGGGCGAGGAGCAGGATCGCGCCCGAGAGGCCGCCGATGAGCGCGGTGGTGCCGAGGCGGAGGACTCGGCGGCGCTGGCCGCGCAGTTCGCGGCGGTAGCCGATGGCGCCGCTGATGGCTCCGGGGACCAGGCCGAGGGTGTTGGAGACGTTGGCGGTGATCGGGGGGAGTCCGGTGGCGAGGAGCACCGGGAAGGTGATCAGGGTGCCGGAGCCGACGATGGTGTTGATGGTGCCCGCGCCGACGCCGGCGGCGAGGACCGCGAGTGCTTCCCAGATGGACAAGGCCATCTCCTTCGCTTCAGTGTGTCGCCTCCCCGCCCTGAGGGGGTCGGGGGGCCGCACTGATCATGCATGAATCGATCATGCATGAGGAAGGAGAGGGCTTCAGTCGATCGGGGGCTGCTCGCGGCGGGGGCTCTCCTTGGTGACCTTGGGGGTGCCGCCGCCTCCGCCGCCCGGGGCGCCGAAGCTGCCGACGGCGCCGCTGAGGCCCTTGAGGGCGTCGCCGATCTCGCTGGGGACGATCCAGAGCTTGTTGGCGTCGCCCTCGGCGATCTTCGGGAGCATCTGGAGGTACTGGTAGGCGAGCAGCTTCTCGTCGGCGTCACCGGCGTGGATGGACTCGAAGACGGTGCGGATCGCCTGGGCCTCGCCCTCGGCGCGGAGGGCGGCCGCCCGGGCCTCGCCCTCGGCACGGAGGATCGCGGACTGCTTCTCGCCCTCCGCGGTGAGGATCTGCGACTGCCGGATGCCCTCGGCGGTGAGGATCGCGGCGCGCTTGTCCCGGTCGGCGCGCATCTGCTTCTCCATCGAGTCCTGGATGGAGGTGGGGGGCTCGATGGCCTTGAGCTCGACGCGGTTGACGCGGATGCCCCACTTGCCGGTGGCCTCGTCGAGGACGCCGCGCAGGGCGGCGTTGATCTCCTCGCGGGAGGTGAGGGTCCGCTCCAGGTCCATGCCGCCGATGATGTTGCGGAGGGTGGTGACGGTGAGCTGTTCGATGGCCTGAATGAAGCTGGAGACCTCGTAGGTCGCGGCGCGGGCGTCGGTCACCTGGTAGTAGATGACCGTGTCGATGTTGACGACGAGGTTGTCCTGGGTGATCACCGGCTGCGGCGGGAACGGGACGACCTGTTCGCGGAGGTCGATGCGGTTGCGGATGGAGTCGATGAACGGGACGACGATGTTCAGGCCCGCGTTGAGTGTCCGGGTGTAGCGGCCGAAGCGTTCCACGATGGCGGCGCTGGCCTGTGGGATGACCTGCACCGTCTTCATGAGTGCGATGAAGACGAGCACCACCAGGATGATCAGGACGATGATGATCGGTTCCATCGTGGCTCAGCTCCCCGTGCCGCTGTCGTGGGTCGTGACCAGTGCGCCGGTGCAGTGGTCTTGATCAGTCTTCCAGAACCCGGTGCCACCGTGCAGGCGTTGGGCACAGCTCGTTCGGATACGACCGGTTCCCGCCGACGGGGTCAGATGACGACCGCCGTGGCGCCGTCGATCTCGACGACGTCGACCTGCTGGCCCACCTCGTAGGAGCGGTCGGCGTGGAGGGAGCGGGCGGACCAGATCTCGCCCGCGAGCTTGATGCGGCCGCCGTCGCCGTCGACCCGTTCGAGGACGACGGCCTGGCGGCCCCTGAGCGCGTCGATGCCCATGGCCGTCTCGCCGCGGCGGGCGCGCTGGCGGTTGGCGATGGGGCGCACGACGGCGATGAGAGCGACGGAGACGACGGCGAAGACGATGAATTGGGCCACCGTGCCCGCGTGGAGGACGGCCGCGGTGACCGCGGCGGCGACGGCCCCGACCGCGAGCATGCCGAATTCCGGCATGGCGGTCACGACCAGCGGGATTCCCAGTCCGACGGCGGCCACGAGCCACCACACCCATGTGTCCACATGGTCATGGTAGGGGTGGTGGCCGTCCGGCGGACAGGGCGTGTGGAGGGGGCCCGGGCTCCCTTTGTGCCATTAGGCCATCGGGAGGCCCTGGGCCGTCCAGCGGTCGCCGCGCTGCTCGACGACCAGCGGCAGGCCGAAGCAGTGGGAGAGGTTGCGGGAGGTGAGCTCGAGCTCGATGGGGCCGGCGGCGAGGACCTTGCCCTGGCGGATCATCAGGACGTGGGTGAAGCCGGGGGCGATCTCCTCGACGTGGTGGGTGACCATGACCATCGAGGGGGCGAGCGGGTCCCGGGCGAGCCGGCCCAGGCGGCGGACGAGGTCCTCGCGGCCGCCGAGGTCCAGGCCGGCGGCGGGCTCGTCGAGCATCAGCAGCTCGGGGTCGGTCATCATCGCGCGGGCGATCAGGGTGCGCTTGCGCTCGCCCTCGGAGAGGGTGCCGAACTTCCGGTCGAGGAACTCGGTCATGCCGAGGACGTCGAGGAAGGCGCGGGCGCGCTGCTCGTCGACCTCCTCGTAGTTCTCGTGCCAGCCGGCGGTCATGCCGTAGGCGGCGGTGAGGACCGTCTGGAGGACGGTCTGGCTGCGCGGCAGCTTGTCGGCCAGGGCGATGCCGGCCATGCCGATGCGCGGGCGGAGCTCGAAGACGTCGACCGATCCGAGCTTCTCACCGAGGATCCGGGCGGTGCCCTTGGTGGGGAAGAGATAGCTGGAGGCGACATTGAGAAGGGTGGTCTTGCCGGCGCCGTTGGGGCCGAGGATCACCCAGCGCTCGCCCTCCTTGACCGACCAGGAGACCTGGTCCACCAGAGCCCGGCCCTCGCGGACCACGGATACGTCCACCAGTTCCAGCACATCGCTCATGAGCGCGTTGTCTCCCATTGCAGTCGCTTCGTCGCTTGCGCCTGTCGGCGCAGCCCCCAGGGAAAAACCTACGCCACCGGTTACCGATGGCAGTCCCTAGGCTGGGGGGCATGCTCGATGAGAATCGCTCAGGACGGCTCACCGCGTGGGGAAATGCCCTCCTTGCCGGATTTGCCGCCCCGGATGACGCCGCACACCACATCACCGGAAGTGACGCGGTCCACCGTGTCACCGGTTTGCCCGGCGAGTCCGGGCCGGTGGGACTGACGCTTGCGCTGGGACGGCTGAGGGCGCTGGGGGCGACGGGACTGCGGCTGGCGCTGCCGGTGCCGGGACATCCGCTGGGGCTGAGCGGCCCGCCGGAGTTCAACGCCCACGCCATGGAGGCCGAGGAGGCCGTCGTCGTCCCGGGGACGGCGCTGGGGCTGGTGCCGGAGGTGTACGAGGCGGGGCCCGAGGGCGATGTCCACGTCGAGGTGGTGTGGCACTGCATGGCCGTGCGGGACGCGCCGCCCGCCGATGTGCCGTCGCTGTCGGAGGCCGAGCGGGAGCTGGCCGAGGCGCTGCGCGAGGCGACGGAGGTGCTGACCCGGCTGGACGTGGCCGGCTCGGGTCCGGTGGCCCAGGCGGCGCTGGAGGCGTACCGGGCGCGGGCCGAGAAGAGCCGTGAGGTGCTGGCGCCGGGGTATCCGCCGAGGGCGGCGCGGGTGCTGGAGCTGGCGCAGCGGGTCGGGGCGCTGATCGGGATCGCGTACGCGCCGGGGGACGCCGAGGGACGTGAGCACGGCGCCGCGGTGAGCGCGTCGGAGATCGCGGCGCGGGCGGCGGCGCTGCGGCCGGTGGAGCGCACGGCCCGGCGGGCGCGGGTGGCCGCGTACAACGCGATGGTGGAGGAGCGGGACCGAGGGCGACACTGACGCGCCCCCGGCGACGGCGAGGCCCCGCGGACCGAGGGGTCCGCGGGGCCTCGCCGTGTGCCGGTGCGGTGCCGGCGGTGCGTCGTGGATCAGTCGCGGTCGTGGTGGTGGCCGCCGTCGTGGCGGCCGCCCTCGTGGTGGCCGTGGTGGTGCTCGGTGGTGACGTGGTGCTCGGTCATGTGGTGCTCGACCGGGGGGTTGTTGATGCAGGTGTTGCCGAACGTCGGGTTGAGGAGCCCGACGATGTCGATGGTGTTGCCGCAGATGTTGATCGGGACGTCCAGCGGGATCTGGATGACGTTGCCCGAGATGACACCCGGCGAGCCCTTGGCGACACCGGAGGCCAGCGCTCCGCCGAACCCGTCGTCATCCGTGGCGGCGGCGGGGACGACAGAGGCGCCGAGGGCGACACCGGCCGCGGCCAGAGCGAGGGCGGCCTTCTTGGCACTGTTCATAGGTGCTCTTCCTTCTGATGACTGACCTGGTCGACCCCTGCCACGGGGCCCTGCACCTATGAACGCCAATGCACCGCCGATGGCACGGCCATCGACGGCGTTTGCCCTCTTTCGGACGATTGACCTCCACCCGGATGTCGGCTCCGCCGGATGCGGAGCCGACCTGCCGACGAGGCGGCGAGGATGGAACTACGAGCTGATTACTCGTTGACGCAGAGGTTGCCCGCGGCCGGGTTCAGGGCGCCGACGACGTTGATGCTGTTGCCGCAGACGTTCACCGGGACCTCGACCGGGACCTGGATGACGTTGCCGGAGACGACGCCGGGCGACTTCTCCGCCACGCCGTGCGCGCCGTGGCCGCCGTGAGCGGAGGCGGCACCGGCGCCGGCGAGGGCGAGACCGCCGACGGCGAGCGTGACAGCAGCGGCCTTCTTGATGTTGTTCACTCTTCCTATGACCTTCCTGAGTGTTTTGCCAGAGCGTCGCCACGGCTCCCGCCGCGGTTACGTCATGGAAAACGGCCCAGGGCCATTCGGGTTGCTGGGACGGATGGGTTATCACACGACCGCATGAATCTCTGATCAGAACGCGACGTTCCGCTACTGCCCGGGACCGGCCGCCCCTCAGGCTCCGATCCCATGTCGGACGGCCCACAGCGCCGCCTGCGTCCGGTCGGCGAGGTCCAGCTTCATCAGGATGTTCGACACGTGGGTCTTGACGGTCTTCTCGGACAGGACCAGCGCCCGGGCGATCTCCCGGTTGGACCGCCCGTCCGCGATCAGGGCCAGCACCTCGCGCTCCCGCTCGGTGAGCCCGTTGCCCCTCCCCTGGCC
>NZ_JAILXP010000373.1 GCF_020740895.1 Streptomyces sp. UNOB3_S3
CCCAACTCGGCCCCGTCGGCCAACAGGCGATGCGCGGGCAGGATGCGGACGGTGTAACCGAACGGACCGGTCCGGTCCAACGTCAGCGGCCCCTCGTAAAGCCGTCGCCCGTCCAACCCCACCGCCCCCGTCGCTTTCAAAGGAAAGGCGGCCGCCTGGGAGAGCCGGTCCGCCGAGTCCACCCGGCCCGCGACGGCCTGCACCTCCACGTCCGACGGGTCGAGCTCGCCCAGCGTCACGCTCACCCGCAGGGAGACCGTGGAGCCGAGCTCGGCCGTGCCGTTCAGCGGGCCGTCCGAGACGGCCTCGACATGGTCCACGGCGACCGCCGGCCACGCCGCCCGCACCCGCGCCTTCCACGCGGCCAGCTCCCGCGCCGCGATCGCGTCCAGCGCCCGGTGGGCCTCGGCCGCGGGCGCGTAGAGCCCCTCGACGTACTCGCGGACCATCCGCCCCGCGAGCACCTTCGGCCCGAGCGTCGCCAGCGTGCGCCGGACCATCTCGATCCAGCGGCCCGGCAGCCCGCCCGCGCCCCGGTCGTAGAAGCGCGGCGCGACCCGCTGGGCGAGCAGGTCGTAGAGCGCGGCGGCCTCCAGGTCGTCGCGGCGGTCCTCGTCCATGGCCGCCGCGCCGTCGGCCGTGGGGATGGCCCAGCCGAAGTCCGGCTCGTACCACTCGTCCCACCAGCCGTCCAGGACGGAGAGATTGAGACAGCCGTTGAGCGCCGCCTTCATCCCCGACGTACCACAGGCCTCCAGTGGCCGCAGGGGGTTGTTCAGCCAGACGTCGCAGCCGGGATAGAGCTTCTGGGCCATCGCCATGCCGTAGTCCGGCAGGAAGACGATGCGATGGCGCACCAGCGGGTCGTCGGCGAAGCGGACGAGTTCCTGCACCAGCCGCTTGCCGCTGTCGTCGGCCGGGTGTGCCTTGCCCGCGACCACGATCTGCACCGGCCGCTCCGGGTGCAGCAGCAGCCCGGTCAGCCGCTCGCGGTCGCGCAGCATCAGCGTCAGCCGCTTGTACGACGGCACGCGCCGGGCGAAGCCGATGGTGAGGACGTCCGGGTCCAGCACCCCGTCGATCCAGCCGAGCTCGGCCGTCCCGGCGCCGCGCTCCCGCCAGGAGGCCCGCAGCCGCTCCCGCACCTCCTCCACCAGCTGTTCGCGCAGGGTGCGGCGCAGCTCCCAGACGGCGGCGTCGGGGATGTCGGCGACGGTGTCCCAGCGGTGGGAGCCGCCGACGGTCAGGGCGTCCTCGGCGCGCCCGGCGCCGAGCTGCCGGGCGCCGAGCCGGAAGACCTCGGGGGCCACCCAGGTGGGGGCGTGCACCCCGTTGGTGACGGAGGTGATGGGCACTTCCTCGGGGTCGAAGCCGGGCCACAGCCCGGCGAACATCTCCCGGCTGACCTTGCCGTGCAGCGTGGAGACGCCGTTGGCGCGCTGGGCCAGCCGCAGGCCCATCACGGCCATGTTGAAGAGGTTGGGCTCGCCGCCGGGATAGTCCTCCCGGCCCAGCGCCAGGACCCGTTCGACGTCGATGCCGGGCAGCTCCCCGCCGTCGCCGAAGTGCCGGGCGACGAGCGCGGCCTCGAAACGGTCGATGCCGGCGGGCACGGGGGTGTGGGTGGTGAAGACCGCGCCGGCGCGCACGCACTCCAGCGCCGCGTCGAAGTCGGCGCCCTGCCCGACCAGTTCACGGATCCGTTCCAGCCCCAGGAAGCCCGCGTGCCCCTCGTTGGTGTGGAAGACCTCGGGCTCGGGGTGCCCGGTGATCCGGCAGTACGCCCGTACGGCGCGCACCCCGCCGATGCCCAGCAGCATCTCCTGGAGCAGCCGGTGCTCGCTGCCGCCGCCGTAGAGCCGGTCGGTGATGTCGCGCTCGCCGGGCCCGTTGTCCTCCACGTCGGAGTCGAGCAGCAGCAGCGGCACCCGGCCGACCTGCGCCTGCCAGACGTAGGCGCACAGGCCGCGGCCGCCGGGCAGGGCGAGCGTGACCCGGGCGGGCGTGCCGTCGGGCTCGCGGAGCAGGGACAGCGGGAGCTCGTTGGGGTCGAGCAGGGGATAGTGCTCCTGCTGCCAGCCCTCGCGGGAGAGCGACTGACGGAAATAGCCGTGGCGGTAGAGCAGTCCGACGCCGATGAGCGGAACGCCCAGGTCGCTCGCGGACTTCAGATGGTCTCCGGCGAGGATGCCGAGGCCCCCGCTGTACTGCGGGAGGGCGGCGGTGATGCCGAACTCGGGGGAGAAATAGGCGACGGCGGCCGGCAGCCCGGCGGGCTGTTCCTGGTACCAGCGCCGGCCGGTCGCGTAGTCGTGGAGATCGTCGGCGGCCGCCGCCAGCCGCCGCCGGAACCGGCGGTCCTCGGCCAGGGCGGCCAGCCGGTCGGCGGAGACGGAACCCAGCAGCCGCAGCGGGTCGCCCCCGGCGGCCCGCCAGCCCTCGGGGTCGACGGACTGGAACAGTTCGCGGGTCTCGGGGTGCCAGGACCAGCGCAGATTGCGCGCCAGTTCGCTGAGCGGTCGTAGGGGTTCCGGAAGGACGGGACGCACGCTGAATCGACGAATGGCCTTCACGGATCCGACGGTAGCGGCAGGCGTCGGCACGGGAGGGGGCAATGGACCGGTTCCACCGCACCGGGGCGAGCCCGCGCGCAGACCGCCTGATGTCTTCGCACTAGACGATTAGTACTAGGTGGATTTACGCCCCGCGTACAACAGCACTCTCCAAGGCCAAAAGCCGCTACGACCTTCGAAGGCCGCAGCGGGGCGCCCGTTCCCTCGTCCGGCCCTCAACGACGCCGTTTCACCACATTGCACGCGATCGGAGCATCGAGCAGACTCCCTACGGGTGACGGGGGAACGGCCGCCCTCCGCGCGCGGGGTCAGGGGAACTACGCACGAGTAGTTCATACAGTCCGGGCATGCCCGGGCGGACCCGGTGGGAAAGCTCACCCGGTGTACCGGGACGACCGTCCGTCGCCCTGCTGACAGCCGACATCCCTTCTTCCGCCCGCCCGAGTGAACGCGGACAGGAGCAGTCATGCCCGCACCCTCCCGACCGCCGACGGAACAGATAGAACTGACGGAACCCTCCCCCCAGACCTCCAAGGCTCGCCAGGTGATCCCATGATCGGTCGTATCCCCGTCCTGGACCTCGGCCCGCTCGTCGACTGCGGCCGAAGGCCCGTCAAGGCCGTGGTGGGCGAGGAGTTCGAGGTCACCGCCACGGTCTTCCGGGAGGGCCACGACGCGGTCGGGGCGAACGTGGTGCTGCGCGGGCCCGCGGGCCGGTCCGGCCCCTGGACGCCGATGCGGGAGCTGGCCCCCGGCACCGACCGCTGGGGGGCGACGGTCGCCCCGGACGCGACGGGCCGCTGGACCTACGCGGTCGAGGCCTGGGGCGATCCGGTCACCACCTGGCGGGAGCACGCCTCGATCAAGATCCCGGCGGGCATCGACACCGAACTGGTCCTGGAGGAGGGTGCCCGGCTCCATGAACGGGCGGCCTCGGGCGTCCCCAAGAACGACGGCAGGGAAGCCGTACTGGCCGCCGTGGACGCCCTGCGCGACCCGGCCCGCCCCGCCGCGGCACGACTGGCAGCCGCCCTGACGCCCGACACCGTGGCCGCGCTGTCCCGCCACCCGCTCCGTGAGCTGGTGACCAGCTCCCGCCCGGTGCCGGTGCTGGTGGAGCGCGAACGGGCCCTCTTCGGCTCCTGGTACGAGATGTTCCCCCGCTCGGAGGGCGCCCGGACCACCCCCGGCCGGCCGGCCCGCAGCGGCACGCTCCGCACCGCGGCCCGCCGTCTCCCCGCCATCGCGGCGATGGGCTTCGACGTCGTCTACCTCCCCCCGATCCACCCCATCGGCACCACCCACCGCAAGGGCCCCAATAACGCGCTGAGTGCGGGCCCTTACGACGTGGGCAGCCCCTGGGCCATCGGCTCCCCGGAGGGCGGCCACGACGCGATCCACCCCGACCTGGGCACGCCGGCGGACTTCGACCACTTCGTCGGCAAGGCGCACGACCTGCGCATGGAGGTGGCCCTCGACTTCGCCCTCCAGTGCTCCCCGGACCACCCCTGGGTCGGCAAGCACCCCGAGTGGTTCCACCACCGCGCGGACGGCTCCATCGCCCACGCCGAGAACCCGCCGAAGAAGTACCAGGACATCTACCCCCTGGCCTTCGACGCGGACTTCGACGGCCTGGTCACCGAGACACTGCGCGTCCTCCGCTTCTGGATGGCCCACGGCGTACGGATCTTCCGCGTCGACAACCCCCACACCAAGCCGGTCGTCTTCTGGGAAAAGGTGATCTCCGAGATCGGCCGCACCGACCCGGACGTGATCTTCCTGGCCGAGGCATTCACCCGCCCCGCGATGATGGCCACCCTGGGGGCGATCGGCTTCCAGCAGTCGTACACGTACTTCACCTGGCGCAACACCAAACAGGAACTCACGGAGTACCTGACCGAACTGTCGGGCCCCTCCGCCGCCCAGATGCGCCCCAACCTCTTCGTCAACACCCCGGACATCCTCCACGCGTACCTCCAGGAGGGCGGCCGCCCGGCCTTCGAGGCACGGGCGATCCTCGCCGCGACGCTGGCTCCCACCTGGGGGATGTACGCCGGCTACGAACTCTGCGAGAACACCCCCGCCCACGCGGGCAGCGAGGAGTACCTGAACTCGGAGAAGTACGAACTCCGCCCCAGGGACTGGGAGTCCGCGGAGCGCGAAGGACGGAGCATCGCCCCTCTGATCACCGCCCTCAACCGGCTCAGAAGGCGCCACCCCGCCCTCCGGCACCTCCGCAACCTCCGGTTCCACCACGTGGACAACGACGCGGTCATCGCCTACTCCAAGCGTTCGGGCCCCTCCTGCGTCCTCACGGTCGTCAACCTCGACCCCCACCACACCCAGGAGGCCACGGTCTCGTTGGACATGCCGGAGCTCGGCCTCGGCTGGCACGAGACCGTCCCGGTGCGCGATGAGCTCACCGGGGAGACCTATCACTGGGGCAGGGACAACTATGTGCGCCTGGAGCCGGGAAGCCCGCCCGCGCACGTGTTCTCGCTGCGACCGTCCTCACAGATCGGAGGGTCACCCACACCATGATCGTCAATGAGCCCGTCCAGGACACCTTCGAGGACACTCCGGCCAAGGACCTGGATCCCGACTGGTTCAAGCGGGCCGTCTTCTACGAAGTCCTCGTCCGCTCGTTCCAGGACAGCGACGGCGACGGCATCGGCGACCTCAAGGGACTGACCGCGAAGCTGGACTACCTCCAGTGGCTCGGCGTCGACTGCCTGTGGCTCCCGCCGTTCTTCCAGTCGCCCCTGCGCGACGGAGGCTACGACGTCTCCGACTACACCTCGGTGCTGCCGGAATTCGGCGACCTGGCCGACTTCGTGGAATTCGTCGACGCGGCGCACACCCGGGGCATGCGCGTCATCATCGACTTCGTCATGAACCACACGAGCGATCAGCACGACTGGTTCCAGCAGTCCCGCAGCGACCCCGACGGCCCCTACGGCGACTACTACGTCTGGGCCGACGACGACAAGCAGTACCAGGACGCGCGCATCATCTTCGTGGACACGGAGACGTCGAACTGGACCTTCGACCCGGTGCGCAAGCAGTACTACTGGCACCGCTTCTTCTCCCACCAGCCGGACCTCAACTACGAGAACCCGGCCGTCCAGGAGGAGATCCTGGCCGCCCTCCGCTTCTGGCTCGACCTGGGCATCGACGGCTTCCGCCTGGACGCGGTCCCGTACCTCTTCGCGGAAGAGGGCACGAACTGCGAGAACCTCCCCCGGAGCCACGAGTTCCTCAAGCGGGTCCGCGCGGAGATCGACGCCCACTACCCGGACACGGTCCTGCTGGCCGAGGCCAACCAGTGGCCGGAGGACGTGGTCGACTACTTCGGCTCGTACGAGAACGGCGGGGACGAATGCCATATGGCATTCCACTTCCCGGTCATGCCGCGCATCTTCATGGCCGTCCGCCGGGAGTCCCGCTACCCGGTCTCGGAAATCCTCGCCAAAACACCGGAAATCCCGTCCCGCTGCCAGTGGGGCATCTTCCTCCGCAACCACGACGAACTGACACTCGAAATGGTGACGGACGAAGAGCGCGACTACATGTGGGCGGAGTACGCCAAGGACCCCCGGATGCGCGCCAACATCGGCATCCGCCGCCGTCTGGCGCCCCTCCTGGACAACGACCGCAACCAGATCGAACTCTTCACGGCGCTCCTCCTCTCCCTCCCCGGCAGCCCGATCCTGTACTACGGCGACGAGATCGGCATGGGGGACAACATCTGGCTGGGCGACCGGGACGCGGTCCGCACGCCGATGCAATGGACCCCCGACCGCAACGCGGGCTTCTCCTCCTGCGACCCGGGACGGCTGTACCTCCCCACGATCATGGACCCGGTCTACGGCTACCAGGTGACAAACGTGGAAGCAGCGATGTCATCGCCGTCCTCCCTGCTCCACTGGACCCGCCGAATGATCGAAATCCGAAAGCAGAACCCAGCCTTCGGCCTCGGCTCCTACACGGAACTCCCCTCAAGCAACCCAGCGGTCCTGGCCTTCCTCCGCGAACACGGCGACGACCTGGTCCTCTGCGTGAACAACTTCTCCCGCTTCGCACAGCCGACCGAACTGGACCTGCGGGCATTCAACGGCCGTCACCCGGTCGAACTGATCGGCGGAGTCCGCTTCCCCGCCATCGGCGAGCTCCCGTACCTCCTCACCCTGGCGGGCCACGGCTTCTACTGGTTCCGCCTGCGCCGCACGGCCCCATCCACCTGACGGCGCCGTTTCCCGGCCGCGTACCGGGGCAGGCGCCCAGCATGAACCGGCCCGCACC
>NZ_JAILXP010000374.1 GCF_020740895.1 Streptomyces sp. UNOB3_S3
CGCACGCCCCCTGCCACCGGCACGCACCCTCCCCACCTGGGCCGAAATCCTCATCATCGCCGCCGTGTTCGGACTCGCCCTCCAAGTCCTCACCTACGGCATCGGCACCGCCTACGGCGAACTCTTCACCGGCTTCCTGCTCCTCACCGGCTTCACCACCGCCGCGCTCTTCACCAGCGGACTGAGCGCCCGGCTCACCACCCTCACCCACCGGCACCGCCGCATCACCCTCACCGCGGCCCTCGTCACCGCCGTCCTCTTCCCCCTCACCCAGGACACCGACGAATACACCCTCATCATCGTCAACATCCTCATCTTCTCCACCGTCGCCCTCGGCCTGAACGTCGTCGTCGGCCTCGCCGGCCTCCTCGACCTCGGCTATGTGGCCTTCCTCGGCGTCGGCGCCTACACCGCCGCCCTCGTCTCCGGCTCCACCGCCTCCACCCTCCACATCCACTTCCCCTTCTGGGCCGCCGTCCTCACCGGCGCCGCCGCCTCCCTCGTCTTCGGCGTCGTCATCGGCGCCCCCACCCTCCGGCTGCGCGGCGACTACCTCGCCATCGTCACCCTCGGCTTCGGCGAGATCTTCCGCATCGCCGTCGGCAACCTCAACGGAGAATCCGGACCCTCACTCACCAACGGCCCCAACGGCATCCCCAACATCCCCGACCTCGCCATCCTCGGCTACGACTTCGGCGCCACCCACTCCCTCGGCAGCCTCACCCTCACCCCCTTCGCCAACTACTACCTCCTGATGCTCTTCTTCACCGCCCTCGTCGTCCTCGTCTTCAGCCGCGCCGGAAACTCCCGCATCGGCCGCGCCTGGGTCGCCATCCGCGAGGACGAAACCGCCGCCACCGCCATGGGCATCAACGGCTTCCGCCTCAAACTCATCGCCTTCGCCCTCGGCGCCACCCTCGCCGGACTCGCCGGCACCGTCCAGGCCCACGTCGCCTACACCGTCGTCCCCGAGCAATACGTCTTCGCCGGACCCGTACCGCCCAACTCCGCGTTCCTCCTCGCCGCCGTCATCCTCGGCGGCATGGGCACCATCACCGGCCCCCTCCTCGGCGCCGCACTGCTCTACCTCATCCCCGCCAAACTCCAGTTCCTCCAGGACTACCAACTCCTCGCCTTCGGCCTCGCCCTCATCCTCCTCATGCGCTTCCGGCCCGAGGGGATCATCCCCAACCGCCGCCGGCAGCTGGAGTTCCACGAAGCCGAAGCCGGCCCGGGCCCGGACACGGGCACCGACGGCATCCGGCTCACCAAGGCGGAGGCATAGCCACCATGACGACCACGACCGCCGCCCCCGTCCTCACCGCCACCGGCGTCACCATGCGCTTCGGCGGACTCACCGCCGTACGGGCCGTCGACCTCACCGTCCGGGAAGGCCAGATCGTCGGACTCATCGGCCCCAACGGCGCCGGAAAAACCACCTTCTTCAACTGCCTCACCGGCCTCTACACCCCCACCGAAGGCACCGTCACCTACCGCGACACCGTCCTCCCGCCCAAACCCCACCTCGTCACCCAGGCCGGTATCGCCCGCACCTTCCAGAACATCCGCCTCTTCGCCAATATGACCGTCCTCGAAAACGTCCTCGTCGGCCGCCACACCCGCACCAAGGAAGGCCTCCTCTCCGCCCTCCTCCGCGGCCCCGCCTTCCGCCACGCCGAAAAGGCATCCGAAGAACGCGCCATGGAACTCCTGGAATTCACCGGCCTGGCCGTCAAACGCGACCACCTCGCCCGCAACCTCCCCTACGGCGAACAACGCAGGCTCGAAATAGCCCGCGCCCTCGCCAGCGACCCCGGCCTGCTCCTCCTCGACGAACCCACCGCCGGAATGAACCCCCAGGAGACCCGCGACACCGAACGACTCGTCCTCGCCATCCGCGACCAGGGCACCGCCGTCCTCGTCATCGAGCACGACATGCGCTTCATCTTCAACCTCTGCGACCACGTCGCCGTGCTGGTACAAGGCGAAAAGCTGGTGGAAGGCACACCGGAGACCGTCCAGCGCGACGAACGCGTCATCGCCGCCTACCTCGGCACCCCCATCGAAGGCGCACCCATCGAAGGCGCACCCGCCGAGGAGGAAACCGACCGATGACCGCCCTTCTCGAGGTCGAGGACCTCCGCGTCGCCTACGGCAAGATCGAAGCCGTCAAAGGCATCTCGTTCACCGTCGACACCGGCCAGGTCGTCACCCTCATCGGCACCAACGGAGCCGGCAAGACCACCACCCTCCGCACCCTCTCCGGCCTCCTCACCCCCCGCTCCGGCACCATCCGCTTCGACGGACAACCCCTCACCGGAATCCCCGCCCACAAAATCGTCGCCCTCGGCCTCGCCCACTCCCCCGAAGGCCGCCACATCTTCCCCCGCCTCACCATCGCCGAGAACCTCCAGCTAGGAGCGTTCCTCCGCAAGGACGGCGACGGCATCGCCCAGGACGTCCGACGCGTCTACGACCTCTTCCCGATCCTGGGCGAACGTGCCCGGCAGGCAGCCGGCACCCTCTCCGGCGGCGAACAGCAGATGCTGGCGATGGGCCGCGCCCTGATGTCCCGCCCCAAGCTGCTCATGCTCGACGAGCCCTCCATGGGCCTCTCCCCGATCATGATGCAGAAGATCATGGACACGATCGCCGAGCTCAGGGCCACCGGCACCACGATCCTGCTCGTCGAACAGAACGCCCAGGCCGCGCTCGGTCTCGCCGACCGGGGGCACGTGATGGAGACCGGCCGGATCGTCCTCTCCGGGACGGGGACGGACCTGCTCCACGACGAGTCGGTACGCAAGGCGTACCTGGGCGAGGACTGACAGGGCACGCGAACGCGGAAGGGCCCGTGTCCGAAGACCGGACACGGGCCCTTGATCAGCTGATCAGCACCGAGGCCTACTGCTCCTTGGACGCCTTCTTCTCCCGGGCGTCCTCGATGACCGCCTCGGCGACCTGCTGCATGGACAGCCGGCGGTCCATCGACGTCTTCTGGATCCACCGGAACGCGGCGGGCTCGGTCAGCCCGTACTGCGTCTGGAGAATGCTCTTCGCCCGGTCCACCAGCTTCCGCGTCTCCAGGCGCTGAGCGAGGTCGGCGACCTCCTGCTCCAGCGCCTTCATCTCGGTGAAGCGGGAGACCGCCATCTCGATGGCGGGCACGACGTCGCTCTTGCTGAACGGCTTCACGAGGTAGGCCATGGCCCCGGCGTCCCGGGCCCGCTCCACGAGATCGCGCTGCGAGAACGCGGTGAGCATCAGCACGGGGGCGATCGACTCGGAGGCGATCCGCTCGGCGGCGGAGATACCGTCGAGGACCGGCATCTTCACATCGAGGATCACCAGATCCGGCCGGTGCTCGCGCGCCAGCGCCACGGCGGTCTCACCGTCGCCCGCCTCACCGACGACGGAGTAGCCCTCTTCCTCGAGCATCTCCTTGAGGTCGAGACGGATCAGGGCCTCGTCCTCGGCGATCACGACACGGGTGACGTGCGGAGGGGTGTGCTGCGGCTCGTCGTCGACGGGCGGCTGGGGCTCGGCGGCGGTCACGGGTCTCCTCGCTCAGGGCAGGTGGTGCCATATGAGCGTACCTAGTGGGGCTGCAGGGGGAGCACACGGTATGCTGCTCACCAGCTTGCCTAGCCGGGTTGGCGCAATCGGTTGACGCGGATGCCTCAAAAGCATCTGCCCGAAAGGGCATGCGGGTTCGAATCCCGCACCCGGCACTCAGCACCCCCATCGCGTGAACCTTCACGGTTCCGCCACACGGTGAAGCATCCGCCACGCACAGTGAGCGCATGAAGTTTCATGGCACTGCGGCGCGCCAGAAAGCACTCGATCTCATCGCCTCCGGCATCACCAACGCGGAGGTCGCCAGACGACTCGGCGTCCCGCCAGGCACGGTCAGCTACTGGCTTCACATGGATCGATCCAGGCGTGGCGAGTGCCCGGGCGTCCATAGATCCCAGTGCCATCGGTGCGATGGTTGCTCGCTTGACAAAGGGGCGTACGCCTACCTGCTCGGCCTCTACCTCGGCGACGGTCACATCATCCATTACCGGAAGCACCGCTCGCCCAGCCTGATGATCGCCTGTGACGACAGCTGGCCCGGCCTCATGGACGCCTGCGAGGCGGCTATGCGCGCAGTCTTCCCGGACAACGCCACCTGCCGGGTCCGTAGCAAGGGCTGCCACAACGTGAAGGTGTACTCGATGCATCTACCGTGTCTGTTCCCCCAGCACGGCCCCGGCAAAAAGCACGAGCGGCACATCACCTTGGAGCTGTGGCAGCAACGGATCGTGAACTCGTATCCGTGGGAGTTCATACGAGGGCTCATCCACTCGGACGGTTGCCGCATCACCAACTGGGCTACCAAATCGGTCAAGGGCGAGCGCAAGCGCTACGAGTACACGCGCTACTTCTTCAGCAACCGTTCGGATGACATCCGCGAGCTCTTCGCCAGCACCCTCACCAAGGTCGGCGTCGAGTGGAGCGTCCTGGCACGCAACGGCCAGCCCTTCAACATCTCCGTCGCCCGCAAAGCCTCCGTCGCCCTCATGGACGCCCACATAGGCCCCAAGTACTAGCGAGCGGCAGCGCTCACTCCTTCGGCGCGTCGTCCTCCCCGATGTGGTGCACCCGCACCAGGTTCGTGGTCCCCGCCATTCCCGGCGGGGAGCCCGCCGTGATGATGACCATGTCGCCCTGGCGACAGCGCCCGATCCGCAGCAGGTACTCGTCGACCTGGTCGACCATCTCGTCCGTCGTCTCGACGACCGGCCCGAGGAAGGTCTCCACGCCCCATGTCAGGTTGAGCATCGCCCGGGTCGCCGGCTCCGGCGTGAACGCCAGGAGCGGGATCGGTGAGCGGTAGCGCGACAGCCGCCGCGCCGTATCACCGGATTGAGTGAAGGCCACAAGGAACGTCGCACCGAGGAAGTCGCCCATTTCGGCCGCCGCGCGGGCGACGGCGCCGCCCTGGGTGCGGGGCTTGCTGCGTTCGGTCAGGGGTGGGAGGCCCTTGGCGAGGATGTCCTCTTCGGCCGCGATGACGATGCGGCCCATCGTGCGGACCGTCTCGACGGGGTACTTCCCGACGCTCGTCTCGCCGCTGAGCATCACCGCGTCCGTGCCGTCGATGACGGCGTTGGCGACGTCGGAGGCCTCGGCACGGGTGGGCCGGGAGGCGTCGATCATCGAGTCGAGCATCTGGGTGGCGACGATGACCGGCTTGGCGTTGCGCTTGGCGAGTTTGATGGCGCGCTTCTGGACGATGGGGACGGATTCCAGGGGCATTTCGACGCCGAGGTCGCCGCGGGCGACCATGATGCCGTCGAAGGCGGCGACGATGCCGTCGAGGTTGTCGACGGCCTGGGGCTTTTCGATCTTGGCGATGACGGGGAGGTGGCGGCCTTCCTCGTTCATGACGCGGTGGGCGTCGTCGATGTCGCGTGCGCTGCGGACGAAGGAGAGGGCGATGATGTCGGCGCCGGTCCTGATGGCCCAGCGGAGGTCTTCGATGTCCTTGTCGGAGAGGGCGGGGACGGAGACGGCGACGCCGGGGAGGTTGAGGCCCTTATGGTCGGAGACCATGCCGCCTTCGAGGACGAGGGTCTTGACGCGGGGGCCGGTGACCTGGACGACTTCGAGGGTGACGCGTCCGTCGTCGACGAGGATGCGTTCGCCCTTGGCGACGTCGGCGGCGAGGCCGTTGTAGGTGGTGCCGCACTGGTGGCGGTCGCCTTCGATGTCTTCGACGGTGATGGTGAATTCGTCGCCGCGTTCAAGGAGTACGGGTCCTTCGCGGAATCGGCCCAGGCGGATCTTCGGGCCTTGAAGGTCGGCGAGGACGGCGACGTTGCGGCCGGTTTCCTCCGCTGCCTTGCGTACCCGCTGGTAGCGCGCTTCGTGGTCGGCGTACGTGCCATGGCTGAGGTTGAAGCGGGCTACGTCCATGCCGGCTTCCACGAGTGCCTTGATCTGCTCGTACGAGTCGGTGGCGGGCCCAAGGGTGCAGACGATTTTCGCTCGGCGCATGGCACGACCTTATGACCTACCGGTGGGTAGAGAATTGGCCCGCCGCAACCGGCCAACGTCCTTTCGGTAAAAGCTTGTTGACACCTTGTGAAACGTGCAAGGGGGTGCTCTGATGAGCACCCCCATCGTGTGTCCCGTGACCGTCAGAGTGCCGGGCGGGTCATCGTAAAGCGGGCGTTGACGCTGGCGTAGACGGTCTGGCGCTGGGGTTCGAGGTCCAGCGTGGGCGGCGGGGCGGGGGCTCCGCCGTAGGCGGCGGCGCGCATCATGCCGCCGGGGGCGACGGGCATGGCGGAGACGGTGTTCTCGGCGCCGATGTCGGCGATCTCGACGACGGCGGCGAGGTCCGCGCCGAGGGCGGCGGCGTATTCGCGGGCGCGCTGGACGGCTTCGTGTACGGCCTGCCGGCGGGCTTCGCGGTGGGCGGGCGAGTCGGGGCGGAGGTTCCACCAGGGGCCGTCGACGCGGGTGAGGTCGAGTTCGGCGAGGCGGGTGGCGAGTTCGCCGAGGGCGGTGAAGTCGGCGAGGGTGGCGGTGATGTGGACGTGGCCGTGGTAGGCGCGGACGCGTTCGTGGCGGCCTTTGTCGGTGAGCTGGGGGGTGATGCTGAAGGTTCCGGTCTCGGTCTTCTCGACGGCGTCGCCGTAGGACTTGAGGAGGTCGAGGACTTGGTTGTTGCGGCGGGTGAGGTCCTGTAGGGCGTTGTGGCGGTCGGTGCCGCGGGCGGTGACGGTGATGCCGATGCGGGCGATCTCGGGGTCGACCTCGAGGCGGGCTTCGCCGCGGACGGCGACGCGGGGGGCGTCGGGGGTGCCGTAGGGGCTGTC
>NZ_JAILXP010000375.1 GCF_020740895.1 Streptomyces sp. UNOB3_S3
GCTGCGGGGGGATCCGGCGGATGCCGGTGCCGGTGGGGCCGTCCTCGCGGCGGCCGGTCCACGCGCCGGTGAGGGCGGCGGAGGGGTCGGGCGGCGTCTGGAGGGGCCCGGTTCCGGCGGCCTTGGAGCCGGTGGTCATGTTGCGTGCCCAGCCGGGCAGCCGGGGCGGCTCCGGGAGGCGTGCGGAGGCCCGTGCGGGCCAGGGGCGCCCTTCGGGCAGGGTGCCGCCCGGGGGCGTGGCCATCCGGTACGGGGTGAGCTCGGCGAGGCGCTGGACGAAGGCGGCGGCGTCCTCCGGCCGGTCGCCGGGGTCCTTGGCGAGCAGGTCGAGGACGACCGTCTCGAAGGGGCAGGGCAGTTCGGGCCGGATCTCGCGCGGCGGCCGGGGCGGGGTGTCGCGGTGGCCGACGAGCACGGCCCAGGCGTCGTCCATGTCGAAGGGCGGGGCGCCGGTGGCGATCTCGTAGAGCACGCAGCCCAGCGAGTACAGGTCGCTGCGGTGGTCGACGTTGCCGGAGCCGATCTGCTCGGGCGACATGTAGTGCGGCGTGCCCATGGCGATGCCGGTGCCGGTGAGCCGGGTGGAGAAGCCGATGTCGTGGGCGAGGCGCGCGATGCCGAAGTCGCATATCTTCACCGTGCCGTCGGCGAGGCGGACGATGTTGGCGGGCTTGAGGTCGCGGTGGACGATGCCCTGCCGGTGGGTGTAGTCGAGGGCGGCGCCCACCTGGGCGGCGATCTCGATGACCTCGGGCACGGGCAGCGGGTGCTGCCTGTTGTCCTCCAGGAGCTGGCTGAGGTTGCGGCCGTCGAGGAGCTCCATCACCAGATAGAGGACGCCCTCCGACTCGCCGAAGTCGTGGACGACGGTGATCCCCCGGTGCTGGAGGGAGGCGGCCACGCGCGCCTCCCTGCGGAACCGCTCGCGGAGCACCCGGAGGTAGGACGGCTCGTGCTGACGCCCCATGGGCTTGAGGCACTTGACGGCCACCTGCCGGCCGAGGGACTCGTCGCGGGCACGCCAGACCTCGCCCATGCCGCCCCGCCCGATCAGGTCGAGCAGCTGGTACCGGCCCTGGATCAGCCTGGTGTCCGCCATGCTGCCGCCGCCCCCGTCGATTCGCTGTGCCTCCCCCGGCCCCTCAAGTATGGCGGCCGGGCCAGGCGGCTTGTAGGCCGACGACGACGGCCGCGACGCCGGTTCCGGGCCCGGCCGGCCTCCGTCGCGGCCGGCTCAGCGCCGCACCCTCGGCATCCCCAGCCCGATCCAGGAGATGATCTCGCGCTGGATCTCGTTGTTGCCCCCGCCGAAGGTGAAGATCACCGCGCTGCGGTAGCCGCGTTCCAGCTCTCCGTGGAGGGCGGTGCCGGCGGAGCCCTCCTTGAGGGGGCCTGCCGCGGCGAGGATCTGCATCAGCCAGGCGTAGGCGTCGCGGCGGGCCTCGGAGCCGTAGACCTTGACGGCCGAGGCGTCCTGGGGGGTGAGGGCGGTGCGCTGGAGGGCGTCCACCATGCGCCAGTTGAGGAGTTTCATGGCGTCGAGCCGGATGTGGGTGCGGGCGAGGAGGCCGCGTACCCAGCCGAGGTCGATCACCCGGCGGCCGTCGGCGAGCTTGGTGGCGGCGGCCCAGTCGCGGACGTCGCGCAGGGCGCGGATCGCGGCGGAGCCGTGGGCGGCGAGGGTGACGCGCTCGTGGTTGAGCTGGTTGGTGATCAGCCGCCAGCCGTCGTTCTCCGCGCCCACCCTGCGGGTGAAGGGGACACGGATGTTCTCGTAGTAGCTGGCGGTGGTGTCGTGGGAGGCGAGGGTGTTGATCAGGGTGGAGTCGTAGCCGGGGTCGCTGGTGGGGACCAGGAGGATGCTGATGCCCTTGTGGGGTGGGACGCCCTTCTCGACGGGGGCGGTGCGGACGGCGAGCCAGACCCAGTCGGCGGTGTCGCCGTTGGTGGTCCAGATCTTCTGCCCGTTGACGACGTAGCCGTCGCCGTCGCGCACGGCCCGGGTGGTCAGGGAGGCGAGGTCGGTGCCGGCGCCGGGCTCGCTGTAGCCGATGGCGAAGTCCAGTTCGCCCGCGAGGATGCCGGGCAGGAAGGTCGCCTTCTGCTCCTCGGTCCCGTAGCGCATGAGTGTGGGGCCCACGGTGTTGAGGGCCATGAGCGGGAGCGGTACGCCCGCCTGGGCGGCCTCGTCGAAGAAGATGAACTGTTCCATGGGCGTCATCCCGCCGCCCCCGTACTCCTTCGGCCAGCCCACCCCGAGCCGGCCGTCGGCGCCGAGGCGGCGGATGGTCCGCCGGTAGAACCTCTTGCGTTCGGCGGGGTCGGCGTGGCGCGCGTGGGAGCCGTCGGGCACCACGTCGGCGAAGTACTCGCGCAGTTCGGCCCGCAACCGCCGCTGCTGCGGGGTGTACTGGAGATCCACGGCCCCTCCCGGTGTGCGCCGGCAGCCCCTGCGGATGCCGGCGCACACGGTAGAACGCGTTACAGCAAGAGGGAAGTCACACGGGGCGGTACGTGCCCGGGGCGACGTACGCGGCGAACCTCGGGGTGCTTCCGCCCCGGTAGGAGAGGAAGTTCTGGGTCGCCGACTCGGTCAGCGGGCGGTCGGCGAGGGCGTCGAGGGCCGCGATGTAGGGGGCCGGGTCCACGCCCTCCTCGCGCATGAAGGCCGCCGCGCGGTCGCGGGCCGTCGCGTCGTCGGGATGGCCGGGGACCATGGGGACGTAGAGCGTCGCGCCCGGCAGGTCCTTTCCGCTGCTGAAGGAGAAGCAGGTCACCGGGGGCTTCTGCCAGCCGGACGCGTCGCGGTGGCCGGTGACGCGCTCCAGGGCGCGGGCGAAGGAACCGGGCACGTGGTCGTACGCGACGGCCGACTTGGCGTCGATGTCCTCGGCGGAGACGCCCGAGTGCGCCATGTACAGCTTGACGCGGGCCTCGTCGCCGTCGGAGAGGTCCAGGGCCAGGGCGGCCGGCTCGTGGGCCACGTCGGCGCCCGTGCCCAGGTGCTCCACCAGGGCCCGCCAGGGGCGCTCCAGACCCAGGCGGACCAGGGCCTCCTCGGTGCGGGCGAACGACCGGTCGCGGCCCGCCACCGCGGGGTTGAGGTAGACCTTGTACAGCGGGTGGCCGCCCGGGCGCCAGGCGACGCCGTGGGAGAGGGCGAAGAAGCCCTGGGGGTTCTCGTTCGTGAAGAGGTCCTCGATCAGCAGATAGCGGTCGAGGGAGACGCCCGGCCGCCGGGCCAGCCGGCGGGTGAACGCCCTGCCGTCCGCCATCCGGCCGCGCGGCGTGCCGGGGTGGCTCGGGGACTCCAGCGACAGCCGCAGCTCGGCGCCGCCCTCCGCCCAGGCGAACGAGATCTCGAAGGGCATCCCGTCGATGGACACCCAGCAGGCCCGCTCCGGCGGGCTGCCGGCGGGGAGTTCGCCCCAGGCGCCGCACAGCTCCCGGACGAGGGAGAGCATCGGCTCGCGGTCCCGGCCCCCCATGCCGAGACTCGCGGCGGCCCGGTCCACCTTGTCGCAGGCGATCTCCGCGTAGCTGTCGGTGGGGGCGTAGCGCCGTGAGTCGAATCGCACGGTGCGCCCGACCATCTCGGCCACGACCCCGGTTCCTGGGTCCGCGAAGGCGGGATCCGGACGGCCGGTCACGGGGCTGGCGGCTTCCATCGTCACTCCCTGAACAGATCGCGAGCAAAAACGATCGGGATCGTCTCACCAGGTCAGAGGTTGTGTCCGCCATTCGCTCGACAACGCACCCAAGTGTTCATCTCAGGGCGCATGTTCACGCCAATTCGCTGCTTTCCCGGTGGCGTCGCACACCTGGCCGGGGCGTCGTGGGAGGTGCCGCCCACCGGCTCCCGGGCCCGGTGTCACCGCTGATCAGCAGGGCGCACCTGCGCCTTACCCGGGGTCGCCCCGGCTCCCGGGGAACGGTCCGCGAGAAAGGCCGGAAGGGTTCACCCCGGGGGTTTGCGATCCGACAGACCGAGACATGATCGCTAGGCGTCGCCCGGAGCCGCCACGGCCCTCCCGGCACGCACATGTGCCTGCCCAACCGCGGACGGACGGACCGCCGGCGGACCGCCGCCGGTCCGGTGACGTCCGCGCAGAGGAGATGTTGACGCGTGTCCGCACAGCACCGCTCCGCAGCACTCCGGCCCCTCACCGCCGGCCGGCGTCCCGCCTCCCCCATACCCGATGAGCTCGACGAACTCGCCTCCCTCACCGGCGCGTTCGCCCGGCAGGCCCGCCGGACGCCCGACGCGACGGCGGTGGTGTCCGGGGAGACGTCCCTGACCTACCGGGAGCTGGACGCGCGGGCGGACCGGCTGGCCGGACGGCTGGCCGGGCGGGGCGTGACGCCGCACGACACCGTCGCCGTCCTGATGGACCGCTCCGCCCACCTGGTCGTCGCCCTCCTCGCGATCGTGAAGGCCGGGGGCTGCTACGTCCCGCTGGACCCCCGGCACCCGGCCTCCCGGCTGGAGTGGATCCTCTCCCGCACCGGCGCCCGCGCCCTGCTCACCGACGCCGGGACGACCCCGCCCGCCGGGCTCGGCGACGACGTGCTCGTCCTGCGGGCCGACGGCGCCGAGGAGCCGACGGCCGATCACGCCACCCCCGAAGCCGTCGCCGAAGCCGCCCCCGAAGCCGTCGCCGATCCCGGCCGGCTCGCGTACGTGATGTTCACCTCCGGCTCCACCGGCACCCCCAAGGGCGTCGCCGTCACCCACGGGAACATCACCGGCCTCGTTCGCGACCCGGCGTGGCACGGCGGCGCCCACGAGCGCGTCCTGCTGCACTCCCCGCACGCCTTCGACGCCTCCACCTACGAGCTGTGGGTGCCCCTGCTCACCGGCGGCACCGTCGTCGTGGCGCCCCCGGGCGAGCTGGACGCGCGCGGCATCGCCGCCGTCGTGGCCGCCACCGGGACGACCGGGCTGTGGGTGACCGCCGGGCTCTTCGCGGTGCTGGCCGAGGAGGACCCGGCGTGCTTCCGGGGCGTGCGCGAGGTGTGGACCGGCGGCGACGCCGTCTCCCCCGCCGCTGTCCGCCGGGTGCTGACGGCCTGCCCCGGCACGGCCGTCGTCAACGGCTACGGGCCCACCGAGACCACCACGTTCGCCACCTGTCACCGCATGACCGAACCGGGCGGCCTGGAGACGGTCGTGCCCATCGGCTCCGCCATGGACGGCATGCGCGCCGAGGTCCTCGACGACTCCTTACGGCCCGTGCCGCCGGGCGAGGTCGGGGAGCTCTACCTCGGCGGCACGGGCCTGGCCCGGGGCTACTGGATGCGCCCGGGCCTGACGGCCGAACGGTTCGTCGCCGACCCCCTCGGCGGGCCCGGCGAGCGGCTGTTCCGCACCGGCGACCTCGTACGCCGCGGCCCGGACGGGCTGCTGGAGTTCGTCGGCCGCGGCGACGACCAGGTGAAGATCCGCGGCTTCCGCGTCGAGCCCGGCGAGACCGAGGCCGTCCTCGCCGGACACCCGGGCGTCGCCCAGGCGGCCGTCGTGGTCCGCGAGGACCGGCCCGGCGACAAACGGCTCGTCGGCTACGTCGTCCCCGCCGACACCCCGGCCGGCACCCCGGCCGACGGCGCCGGGGACGAGGCACCGGAACGGACCGGCGGGCGGACCGGCCGGCAGACCGGTGAGCAGATCGGCGAATGGCAGGAGATCTACGACGCCCTCTACAGCGACGTCGCCCACGCCCGCTTCGGCGAGGACTTCTCCGGCTGGAACAGCAGCTACGACGGGCTGCCCCTCCCCCTGGACCAGATGCGCCACTGGCGCGACGCCACCGTCGAGCGGATCCGCGAACTGCGCCCCCGCAGGGTGCTGGAGATCGGCGTCGGCACCGGCCTGCTGATGTCCCGGCTGGCCCCCGACTGCGCGTCCTACTGGGGAACGGACTTCTCCGGCCGGGTCATCGAGGGCCTGCGCACGCTCGTGGGACGGGACCCCGCCCTCGCCTCCCGCGTGGAGCTGCGCGCCCTGCCCGCCGACCGGATCGACGAGCTGCCCGCAGGCTTCTTCGACACCGTCGTCGTCAACTCCGTCACCCAGTACTTCCCCGACGGCCGCTATCTGACGGACGTCCTCACCAAGGCCCTCGGCCTGCTCACGCCCGGCGGCGCGGTCTTCGCCGGCGACATCCGCGACCTGCGGCGGCTGCGCCGCTTCCACACCGACGTCCAGCTGCGCCGCCCGGAACCGCCCGCGGACGCCGCCGCGCTCCGCGCCGCCGTCGAGCACAGCGTGGTGCGCGAGAAGGAACTCCTGGTCGACCCCGCCTACTTCACCGAGCTCGCGGCCGCCGTCCCCGGCACCGCCGGCGCCGAGGTGCGCGTCAAACGTGGCCGGTACGCCAACGAGCTCACCCGCTACCGCTACGACGCCGTCCTGCGCAAGGCCGGAACCGAGACCGGAACCGAGACCGGGACCGAGGCCAGGACCGAGCACCCCACGGCGCCCCGGTCGCGCCCCGCCACGGCGCTCCGGTGGGGCCGGGACGTGACCTCCACGGCCGCGCTGGCCCCCCTGCTGGGCAGCACCCACCCCGGCGGGCTGCGGGTCGAGGGCGTCCCCGACGGGCGGCTCGCGCCCGTCACCGCGGCGGCCCGGGCGCTGGAGGAGCGCGGCGAGGTCACCGCCCTCGGCACCGGCCGCGACGAGACGGGCGGTGAACTGCTGGAGGACTTCCACGACCTGGCGGAACGGTTCGGCCTCCGGGTGGTGGCCACCGCGTCCACGACCGCCTCCACAACCGCCGACGACGCCCTCGACATCGAGCTCACCGGCCGCGCCCCCGGCGCCCCGGGCGGTGCCGGGCCCACCGGCAC
>NZ_JAILXP010000376.1 GCF_020740895.1 Streptomyces sp. UNOB3_S3
CGCGGGGGTGGGCCGGGCCGGGCGGCGCCGAGGGGGCCGCCCGGCGCCGGGATCAGTGTCCCGCGGGCTCGTCGAGCGAGCTCAGGTCGTGGGCGTAGATGCCGACCGCGTGCGCGATGACGCCGATGTTGAGGTCGAACGCCTTGCGGTCGATGTTGGCGAGGGTGTCGCCGGCGCCGTGGTAGTTGGGGTCGTAGGCGGTGCCCGCCGTGCCGCCGAACCGGGCCGCCTGCTCCTTGGTCTTGATGCCCTCGGCACCGGTGAAGGTGCCGCCCGCCGGGATGCCCTTGGCGATGAACGGGCCGTAGTCGGAGCGGCCGTCGAAGTCGGTGCCCTCGTGCGGGGCGCCCTTGCGGTCGAGGTAGCCGTTGATCAGCTTCTCGATCTGGGCCGAGCCCTTGGGGCCGGGGCCCGAGCCCGTGTGGTCGGAGTCGTCGCCGTCGTAGACGAACTCCACCGGGTTGGGCGAGCCGATCATGTCGAAGTTGAGGTAGAGCGCGATCTGCTTGCGCTGCTTCTCGCTGAGCGAGGCGACGTAGTGGTCGGAGCCGAGGAGGCCGAGCTCCTCACCGGACCACCAGGCGAACCGCACCTTGTTGGTGGGCTGCTGGCCGTGGCCGCGGGTCTGCTGGGCGAGCTTGAGGGCGACCTCCAGCAGGCCGGCGGAGCCGGAGCCGTTGTCGTTGATGCCGGGGCCGGCGGGCACGGAGTCGAGGTGGCTGCCGAGCGTCACCACGTGGTCGGCGCTGCCGCCCCTGGTCTCGGCGATCACATTGCGGGTGGGGCGCTTGATCGCCTCGGTGGCCACATCGAGGCGGACCTTGGTCTCGCCCTTGGCGATCTGCGCGGCCAGCGCCTCGCCGTCGGCGAGGGAGACGCCCGCGGCCGGGATATGGGCCTTGTCCGGGGTCTCGACGGTGCCCCGGACCGGCTCGGTGCCGGAGTGGTTGTAGAGGATCAGACCGGCGGCGCCCGCCTTGGCGGCGGTCTCCTCCTTCTGCTGGAGGGCGCAGCTGCCGCGCTTGACCAGCGCGATCTTCCCCTTCCAGTCCTGGCCGGCGTAGTCGTCCAGGCCGCAGCCCGGGGTCTCGTCGACGCGGACGGCGGCGAGCGGGGCGACGAGGCCGCCCTCGGGCGTGGCCTTGCTGAACTTGTAGGCGAACGTCCGGATCTCGCGCGGCTCGGGCGAGACGACGCCCAGCTTCTCGCGCAGCGTCTTGGACTCGTAGAAGTCGAAGTCCTGGTACGAGACGTCGTAACCGGCCTTCTTCAGCAGGCGGTAGACGTACTCGGTGGACGCCACATGGCCGGGCGTGCCGGCGGCGCGGTTGCCGCCGTTGGCGTCCGCGATCTTCTGGAGGGCCTGGAGGTGGCGGTAGGCGCTCTTCCCCGAGGAGGTCTTGACGAGCTTGCGGGCGAGCCGTTCGGCCTTCTCGTGCTGTCCGGCGGGCCGCGCCTCGGCGGGCGCCGCCGCGGCGAGCAGCACGGGGGTGGCGACGACGGTGGTGACGAGGGCCGATATGGCTCTTCGGCGGAGGTGTGCGCGCACGGAGGTCCTTTCGGTGCGGGCGGCCCCGATGGCGGCCGCCCGGTCTGCGGGCCGGTCGCGATCGACGGCCGATCACAACCGACCGGACGGTATCGAGTCAACACCGGTCAGGGGAAGGGTCACGGGTGGTTGATACAAGATCGCCACATGCCGGTCATGCCCGACCCGGGCCGCACCGGTACGTCCCCGTATGTGCGAGGCTGGGAGGGCAGCACGGCGGATCACCGAGGGATGAGGGACCGGTACATGCTCCAGCACAGAACCGTGGGCGATCTGATGACCCGCTCGGTCGTCCGGGTCCAGCGCGGCACGCTGTTCACCGAGATCGTGCACGTGCTGCAGGAGCACGACATCACCGCCGTCCCGGTGGTGGACGCCGAGGACCGGCCGGTGGGGGTGGTCTCCGAGGCGGATCTGCTGGCGAAGGCCTCGCGGCGGCCGGATCCCCATGACGGGGCCGGCGCCCGGGCGAACGCGCCGGGCGCCGGCGACGGGACGGGCGCGAAGCACGAGGCGACCACCGCCGAGGGGCTGATGACCAGCCCGGCCGTGTGCGCCCGGCCGGACTGGAGCGTGGTGGAGGCCGCCCGCACCATGGAGGAACACCGTGTCAAGCGGCTGCCGGTGGTGGACGGCACGGGCCGGCTGGTGGGCCTGGTCAGCCGGGGCGACCTGCTGCGGGTCTTCCTCCGCACCGACCGGGCCATCCGCGAGGAGATCCTGGAGGACGTCCTCGTCCGTACGCTGCGTCAGTCGCCGTCAGCCGTGGGCGTCGAGGTGAACCACGGTCAGGTGCGGCTCAGCGGCTCGGTGCGGCTCAGCAGTCTGGTGCCGGTCCTCGTCCAGCTGTGCCAGAGCGTCGACGGCGTGGTGAGCGTGGATCACCATCTGTCGGCGGAGACCGACGACACGGGGGACGGGCCCAGCGGGTCGTGATGGATCCGCGCGGCCGGCACCCCGATCCCGCGCAGCGCGCGCACGGCGTCCTCGACCATCCCGGGCGGTCCACTGACGTAGGCGAGGCGGTCCGCCCACGCGCCGTGGCGCGTCACGGCGTCGGCGACCACGGACCGGCCGCCGGGCGCGGGCGCGTCGCCGAGGACGGGCAGCACGGTCAGCCAGGGGCGGCGGCGTTCGAGGTCGGCGAGCCACTCGCCGTCGTAGAGGTCGCCGCGATCGCGGGCGGCGAGGAGGAGATGGACCCGCCCGGGGGCGGGGCGGCGGGTCGCCAGCTCGTCGAGCAGGGCCTTGACGGGGGCCAGGCCGCTGCCGCCGGCCACCAGCAGCAGATCGTGGGAGAGTTCGTCGGCGAGGGTCATCGTGCCGGTGGCGGGGCCGAGCCGCAGGGTGTCGCCGACGCGCGTCCGGTCGACCAGGGCCTCGCTCACCCCGTCCGGGCCGGTGCGCCGCACATGGAACTCGACGATGTTGTCGGCGCGCGGGGCGCAGGCCATCGAGTACTGCCGCCAGGCGTGCGGCAGTAACGGCGACTCCAGCGCGCCGTACTGGCCGGCGCGGTAGGGGTAGGGCTCGTGGGTGCGTACGCGCAGCACCGCCAGGTCCGGGCGGCGCAGATCGTGGCGGACCACCGTGGCGTGCCAGTAGGGCGGTTCGGTGAGCGCGGCGTCCGCCCCGGCGACCATGGCGTCGACGGCGGAGCGCAGCATGCGCAGCCAGGCCCGCTCCAGCTCCACGCTCCAGCGCCGGCCCGCCCGCAGGCGCAGCGCCTCGCGCAGGGCGTCCTCGAAGGTGGCGTAGTGGGCGCGGCGGACGCCGAGCTTGCGGTGGTCGCGGCCCAGCCGGGTGAAGGTGGCGACGACCTCCTCGGGCCGTTCCAGATGGTCCGTCAAGTACTGGAACATCTTGGCGAGATGGGCGCGCTGGAACGCCATCGACTCGGGGAACATCGAGCGCAGATAGGGGTGGCGGCGGAACATCACCTCGTACAGGGGCGTGATGAGCTCCTCGAACGGGGTGACCAGGTCCAGATGACCCAGGATCAGCCGCCGGTCGGCCTCGTCGCAGTACGGCGTGGCCCGCGCGGGTCCGGGACTGTCGTCCCGGGCGGGTGCCCCACCGGGTGCGAGCAGTTGCCGGCGCAACCGCATCGCGTCGTGCCGGGCCAGCAGCGCGTAATAGTCGTTGCCCTTGGGGGTGTTCACGGGCTGGGTCTCCTGTACTCCGTCGTTCCGAGCGCAAAGCAGTATGGCAGTGCCGGAACACACCCGATCGGCCCGGGATGACAGGGCCGTTCGGCCCTTCCGGAGGCCCGGAGGGGCGGGGTAGAGAAGGCAGCTGACGGAGGGTCAGCCCTTCGCTCTGTGCTCGCGCCAGCGCTCCAGGACCTGCTCGAACTCCTTCTGCAGGAACGCGATGAACTCGGCGGTCTCCGCGATCCGCAGCCCGGCCGGGCTGTCGGCCCCCAAGGTCGCCGAGCCGTCGCGCAGGACCCCCTCCCAGCGGATCAGCCGCTGGTCGCGGCGGGTGAGGGCCTCGAACCAGATGTCGGCGTTGAGCCGGTAGCGGTCGCGCCGGGTGCCCGGCTCCCGCTCACGGCCGAGCATGTCGACCTGGGTGAGGTAGCGGACGGCGCCCGAGACCGCCGCCGGGCTGATCCGAAGGGACTCGGCGAGCTCCGCCGAGGTCAGCACGCCCGAGTCGGAGGCCAGCAGCGCCGCGTAGACCCGCGCGGCCATGCGCGGCATGCCCGCGTCGGTGAGCTCGGCGGCGAAGCGCTCGACGAATCGGGAGACCGCCTCCTGATCGCGCCCCGGGTCCTGGCCGCCCGCTCCGGTCGTCTCGCTCATCGTCCCGTCCTCTCCCTCGCGGTCCCGCGGGCTCGCGGTCCCATCAGGTCAATTTACACTCTTTCCAACCTTCACAAATTTCTGAAAGAAGCGTACGTTCGGAGGTATGACGAAGGCGATCCACGTGTCCGGCCTCGACAAGTCCTTCGGCCGGACCCGCGCGCTGAACGGCCTCGATCTCACCGTCGAGGCCGGTGAGACGCACGGATTCCTCGGCCCCAACGGCGCGGGGAAGTCCACCACCATCCGGATCCTCCTCGGGCTGCTGCGCGCCGACGGCGGCTCCGCGCGCGTGCTCGGCAAGGACCCCTGGCACGACGCCGTGGAGCTCCACCGCCGCGTGGCGTACGTCCCCGGTGACGTCACCCTCTGGCGCAACCTCTCCGGCGGCGAGGTCATCGACCTGCTCGTCCGGCTGCGCGGCGGCGCCGACCGCGCCGACCGCGCCCGCCGCGACGGGCTGCTGGAACGCTTCGACCTCGACCCCACGAAGAAGGGACGCGCCTACTCCAAGGGCAACCGCCAGAAGGTCGCCCTGGTCGCCGCCTTCGCCTCCGACGTCGACCTCCTCGTCCTCGACGAGCCGACCTCCGGCCTCGACCCGCTGATGGAGGAGGTCTTCCGCGCCTGCGTGGCCGAGGAGCGCGGGCGCGGCCGCACCGTCCTGCTCTCCAGCCACGTCCTCGGCGAGGTCGAGGCGCTGTGCGACCGGGTCAGCATCATCCGCGAGGGGACGACCGTGGAGTCCGGCTCCCTCGCCGAGCTGCGCCACCTCACCCGGACGTCGGTGACCGCCGAGCTCACGGGCGCGCCCGACGGGCTGGCGCGGCTGCCCGGCGTCCACGACCTCACCGTCCGCGAGCTCCACGGGGGCCGGGGCCGGCAGGTGCGGCTCCAGGTGGACACCGGCGAACTCGGGCCCGTCCTGCGGCGGCTGGGCGAGTCCGGCGTCCGCAGCCTGACCAGCACCCCGCCCACCCTGGAGGAGCTCTTCCTGCGCCACTACCAGCAGGACGCCGCCGCCGAACCCGCCCGGACGGTGACCTCGTGAGCGCCCCCGCCGCCTCGCCCCGGCCGGCCGCCTCGCCCCGGCCGGCCGCCTCGCCCCGGCTGGCCGGCACGGGCACGCTGGCCCGCCTCGCGCTGCGCCGCGACCGGGTGCTGCTGCCGGTGTGGGCCGTGGCCCTGTCCCTGGCGGTCGTCAGCGTCGCGAGCGCCTTCGAGTCGCTGTACGACACGGCCGCCGACCGGGCCGGAGTGGCCCGCTCCACCAACGCCAACGCCTCGGTCCGCGCACTGTACGGACCGGTGTTCGGCGACTCCACCGGCGCTCTGGTCGCCTGGCGCATGGCCGTCCTCGGCGGCGTCCTCGCCGGGATCATGAGCCTGGTGATCGTGGTCCGGCACACCCGCGAGGAGGAGGAGACCGGCCGTCAGGAACTGCTGTCCGCCGCGGTCGTCGGCCGCCGGGCCCCGCTGACCGCCGCGCTGCTGACGGCCCTGGCCGCCAACGCCCTGGTGGCCGTCCTCGTCACCGCCGGGCTGGCCCGCGCCGGGCTGCCGGGCGGCGGCGCGGCCGCCCTGGGCCTGGCCGTCGCCGGTACGGGGCTGTGCTTCGCGGGCGTCGCCGCCGTCGCGGCCCAGCTCACCGACACCGCCCGGGCGGCGCGGAGCCTCGCGGGCGCGACCGTGGGCCTCGCCTTCCTGCTGCGCGCGGCCGGCGACGCGGCGAGCCCCGACGCCTCCTCGCCGCCGGTCTGGCTCTCCCCCATCGGCTGGGCCGAGCAGACCCGGGCCTTCGCGGGCGAACGCTGGTGGGTCCTCCTCCTGCCGTACACGGCGGCGGCCCTCGCCTCGGCGGCCGCCTACGCCCTGGCCGGGCGCCGCGACATCGGCGCGGGCCTGCTGGCCGGGCGCCCGGGCGCCGCGACGGCGCCCCGGTACCTCACGGGCGCCACCGGCCTGGCGTGGCGGCTCCAGCGCGGCACGCTGCTGGGCTGGGCGGCGGGCTTCGCCGTCGCGGGCACCGTGTTCGGCTCCCTGGTCAACGGCGTCTCCGACCTCGTCGGCGGCAACGAGAGCACCCGCGAGATCGTCGAGCGGATGGGCGGCCACCAGGGCCTCACCAACTCCTTCCTCGCCGCCCTGACGGGCCTGCTCGGCATGGTCGCCGCGCTCTACGCGGTGGGCTGCGTGCTGCGGCTGCGCGCGGAGGAGACGGGCGGGCGCGCCGAACCCGTACTGGCCGGGGCCACCGGGCGGCTGCGGTGGGCGGCCGGGCACCTGGCCTTCGCCGGCCTGGGCACGGCGGCCGTCCTCCTCGCCGGCGGCCTGGGCATGGGCCTCGCGTACGGCATCACGGCCGGGGACGTCGGGGGGCAGCTCCCCCGGGTGCTCGGCGCGGCGCTCGCCCAGCTGCCGGCGGCGTGGGTACTGGCCTCGGTGGCCGTGCTGCTCTTCGGGGCGCTGCCC
>NZ_JAILXP010000377.1 GCF_020740895.1 Streptomyces sp. UNOB3_S3
GCGCCCCCCAGCCGGAGCCGGTGGCCAGTGTCTCCTTGGGCTCGTGGTCGGCGTACGGGCGCCACGCCGCGTACGCGGCGTCGACGGCGGCGCGCGGCAGCGCCGCCTCCAGCCGCGCGGCGGCCTCGGCCCGCGCCGCCGCCCAGTCGGCGCCGTGGACGGCGGCGGGGTCGGCGGTCAGCGGCCCGTACGCCTCCAGCCAGGCGAACTCCCCGCCCGCCTCCAGGGGGACGTGCTCCAGCTGGGTCGGCGCGAGGCCCGCCTGGATCTCGGCGTAGCCGGCCGTGCCGGGCTCGGTGAGCCACTCCTGCCAGCGCCGCCCGGTTTCGTCCGCGCCCCACAGGAAGAGCTTGCGGCCGGTGAGCGCGTCGGTCGAGGTCTGGACGAGGCCCTGGCCGTGCTCGTCGAGCGCGGCGATCCAGCGGCGTTCGCCGGCGGGGAGGTCGTAGAAGTAGTCGGCGTGGTGGGTGCCGTCCGCCGGGTACGTCCGGTCGGCGCCGTCCCAGCGGGGGACGGGCACCCGGCGCAGGGAGGCGCGGTCGTAGCCGAAGTGCCAGGCCGACTCGGCGGGGGTGAGGACCCGGGTGCGCGGGCCCTCGGGCACGGCGGTGTTGGACCACCAGTAGACGGGCGCGGCGCGGTGGTGCGGATTGCGGACGCGCACGCCGGCGTAGAGGAAGTCGGAGCCGTCCGGCAGCCACAGGTCGACCTGGAAGGGCAGGTCGCGCAGTCGCTCCCACTCCCACAGCCGCAGCATGTCGCCGCCGTCGGGCGCGGGTACCCGGGCCGCGTGGAGCGGGGCGACGGAGAGGGTGCCGTGGCCGGTCGCGCCGGTGTTCCATTCGATGCCGCCGGAGAACCAGGCGCCGTTGAGGGCGAAGCCGGCGGGCTGGAGGACGGGGTTGGAGTAGAGGAGCGAGCGGCCCGTCGGCTTGTGGACGAGGGAGTGCACCCGGCCGCCGAGCCCCGGCAGGACCGTGGCGCGCAGCCGGTCGTTCTCGATGACGATCGCGTCGAGGTCGGTGGGGACCCGGGTGCGGGTGTAGTCGTCGCGGCGGCGCACGGGCAGCACGGAGCGCAGCGGCGCGTAGCGGATCCGCCGGGCCATGGCGGGCGGCAGGTCCGCCATGGCGGCGCGGTCCAGGCGGTGGACGTCGCCCCGGGTGCCCAGCGGCGGCAGCGGGTTCTCGGGGCCGGGGGAGGCCGCGGGCAGGGTCAGCACGGCTCGTCGGATGGTCGTGGCCACGCGGGGGTCTCCCTCTCGTTTCGCCGGGGGTTCTCTCACAGCCACACGGGGGCGTCGGCGCCCCAGCGGCCGGGCCGCCGGGCCCAGTCGCGCGGGGAGCCCGTGAACTCCACGGGTGAGCGCGCGTACCGCAGCCGCCCCAGCGGGCCCTCTCCCTCGGCCAGCCAGGGCGCGGGGTCGTGGCCGTCGGCGCCGGCCTCGGGCTCGCCGTCGTCGTGGGGGACGTCGCGGGCCAGCCAGGCCGCCGTCTGCGCGAGGGCGAAGCGGGCCAGGTGGGTGCCGCCGGTGGCGCGCTGCTCGGTGACGGCGCGCAGCAGGGCGGCGGCCAGCAGATAGCCGGTGCCGTGGTCGAGGGCCTGGGCGGGCAGCGCGCCGGGGCCGCCGTCGGGGCCCGGCTCGGTGGCGGCGATGCCGCAGGCTGCCTGGACGAGGCTGTCGAAGCCGCGCCGGTCGCCCCACGGCCCGTAGCTGCCCCAGGCGCTCAGCTGGCCGATGACCAGGCCCGGCCGGCGCTCGGCGAGGGCCTGCGGGGACAGGCCGTGCCGGTCGAGCGCCCCGGGCCGGTAGCCGGTCACGACGACGTCGGCGGTGGCGAGCAGCTCCTCGAAGGCCGCGCGATCGGCGGGGCGGGCCAGGTCGAGGACGGTGGAGCGCTTGCCCGCGCCGGTGTCGTCGTGGAGCTCCTGGCTCTCCGGAAGGGAAGGGGGGTCGATCCGCAGCACGTCCGCGCCGAGCAGGGCGAGGGTGCGGGTGGCGACGGGGCCGGCGAGGACCCGGGTGAGGTCGAGGACGCGCAGCCCCTCGGCGGGCAGCGCGCCGGAGGGCGCCCCGAGCGCGCGGACGGGCCCGTCGGCGATCCGCTCCAGGGCGAGCAGCGGGCGCCGGGCGACCGCCGCGCCCTGCGGGTGGACGGCCCACTCGTGCGGGGTGCGCACGGCGACGGCCAGCCCGCCGGCCGCGTACACCAGCTCCTCCACCCGTGCGGCCTCCCGGCCCGCCAGCTCGGCGGCGACCCGGTCGACGAGGGGCGCCGCGTCGGCGTCCGGGCCGGGGTCGGGCACTCCGAGGGCGGCGAGGAGGCGAGCGCGGTGGTGGGGGTAGTTCGCGTGGGTGCGCACCCAGCCGTCGGCGGTGCGCCAGAAGCGGGACAGCGGGGCGAAGGAGGCCGGGGCGAGGCCGTCACGGCGCACATGGCGCTCGCTGGCGAAGGCCGTCGCGACGGCCCCGTCGTCGATGCGCACGCGCGGCGGTGGCCCGCCGCGCCGGGCGGCGAGCAGTTCGGCGGCGGCCAGCGCGCAGACGGCCACCGTGGCCCGGGCGGTCTCCCGGACCGGGAGACGGGCGGGCAGGGCCGTCTCCGGGCCGGCGTACTCCACGGCGGCCATGAGTGCGGGGTCCCCGCCGAGCAACGCCCAGACGTGGTCCGCCGCTTCGGACGATCGCTTGATCATCCCCCGAGTCTGGCACTGGGTGCCAGGTGCTGGGAAGAGGCCCTTTCAGGCGTCCTGCCCGGAAGTGTCCTGTCCCATGGGGGACACACGGGGGACACAACCCGATCGGGTGACATCCGGCGCGGGCCCGGCGCGGCGGCCGTGGAGGTCTAGGCTGGGGAGCACCAACGGTGATCGGCGGGCGACGCCCGGTGAGCGGCTCTGGGGCGGGTTCCGGTGAGCGAGCGTGAGTGAGCGCACAACCCCGTCCGGGCCGGAGCCACAGGGACGGACGTGTCAGTGGTGCCACGGCTCCGGGTACGGGACGCGGGCGCTGGCCTACTGCCCGGGCGCCGACCCCTTCACGGGCCCGGCCGACACCGTCCACCGCGCGGGGGAGTGCGCCCACTGCCGGGGGACCGGCGAGTACGACTCCGCGCTGGACCCCACCCTCGGCCATCCCCGGGAGGCCGGCGAGGGGTCCGCGGAGGAGCCGGACGACTGATCGCACATCCCGCTCGCGAGCGCGAACCGGGCACGAACCGCTCGTTCCGCTTGATCGCGCGCCGGTGGACGAATCACGGTGCGCGGCGCTGATCGCAGCACCTTTTGCGGCCGCCGGGCGCCCCTCACGGGACAAAAAATTCCAATTTTGCGCCGTCTCACAGTGCGGTCAATATGTGCTGTCGCACATACCTGTGCTCTTGCACAGCTGTGTGAAGTCGCCACAGAATCAGCGACCTGCCCGCAGTACGAGAGGCGCACCCTTCCATGCAAGAAACCGACGGCACTCCCGCACGCCGCTTCGGCCTCCCCACGGCCATCTGCCTGGTCATGGGCAACATCATTGGTGGCGGCATCTTTCTGCTGCCCGCCTCGGTCGCCCCGTTCGGCACCGTCAGCCTGCTGGCCTTCGGTGTGCTCACGATCGGAGCGATCGCCCTCGCCCTCGTCTTCGGGCGGCTGGCCGAGCGCCATCCGCACACCGGCGGTCCGTATGTCTATGCGCGTGCGGCGTTCGGCGACTTCGCCGGGTTCCTGTCCGCCTGGTCGTACTGGACGATGACCTGGGTCAGCAACGCCGCCCTCGCCGTCGCGGGCGTCGGCTACTTCCACGTGCTCACCGGGGGCTCGTCCTCCAAGGGCACGGACCTGGCGATCGCCCTGCTGATGCTGTGGCTCCCGGCGCTGGCGAACCTCGCCGGCACCCGCTGGGTGGGCGTGGTGCAGGTGGTCTCCACGGTGCTGAAGTTCGTCCCGCTGCTGTTCGTCGCCGTCGCCGGCCTGTTCTTCTTCGACCCGAAGAACCTCGGCTCCTTCTCCGAGGGCGGCGGCAGCTGGGCCAGCGGTCTGTCCGCCTCGGCGGCGATCCTGCTCTACAGCTACATCGGTGTGGAGTCCGCCGCGATGAGCGCGGGCGAGGTCCGCGACCCGGAGCGCAACGTGGGCCGCGCCAGCGTGTTCGGCACCATCGGCGCCGCGGTCGTCTATCTGCTCGGCACGGTGGCGGTCTTCGGCACGGTCGCGCACGACAAGCTCGCCAAGTCCACGGCGCCCTTCTCCGACGCGGTCGACGCGATGTTCGGCGGTGAGTGGGGCGGCACGCTGATCGCCTTCGCCGCCGTCGTCTCCATCGTGGGCGCGCTCAACGGCTGGACGCTCATGAGCGCCCAGATGCCCTACGCGGCCGCCAAGGACGGCCTGTTCCCGGCGATGTTCGGGAAGAAGCGGCGCGGGGTGCCGACGGCGGGCGTGATCGCCGCAGCGGTGCTCGCCTCGCTGCTGACGATCATCAACTACGTCTCCGGCTCGGGCGGGGTCTTCGAGATCCTGGTCCTCGTCACCACCTTCTCGGCGACCGTCCCCTACCTCCTGGCCACCGCCGCGCAGGTGTACTTCCTGCTCAAGGGCGAGCGCGACAAGGTCCACGCGGGCCGGTTCACGCGGGACATGGTCTTCGCGCTCGGCGGGTTCTGCTTCTCCTTCTGGCTGGTGGCCGGCGCCGGATACGCGGCGGTCTACCAGGGCGGGCTGTTCCTCTTCGCCGGCATCCTCGTCTACGCCTGGATGGCCGCCCGCCGTCCGGCGGCGGACGAGGGCGAGGGCGACGTCGCGGGTGAGCCCGCGGTGGCGGAGAAGTCCGCCGAGCCGGAGCTGGTCGCGTAGGACCGCCGGTACGACGCATGACGAAGGGGCGGGCCCTCGGGCCCGCCCCTTCCTCGTGTCTCGGGCCGTGCGTCTCAGGCCGTGACGCCGCCGTCCAGGACGAGTTCGGTGCCGACCGTGTAGGCCGCCTCGTCGGAGGCCAGGTGGAGCACCGCGGCGGCGACCTCCTGCGGGCTGCCCGCACGGCCGGCCGGGACGTCGCGGCTCATCCGCTCGGCCTTGTCGCGGGCCGACTCGCCGGGGCGCGAGGACATCGGGGTCTCGATGGGGCCGGGGCTCACCGCGTTGATCCGCACCCCCTCGCCGATGTGGTCCAGGGCGGCGGTGCGGGTCAGCGCGGAGACGGCGGCCTTGCTCGCGGCGTACGCGCCGAGCCCCGGGATGCGCTTGTGGGCGCCGAGGTTGGACGAGATGTTGACGATCGCGCCGCCGCCGTTGACCCGCATGTGCGCGATCTCGTGCTTCATCGACAGCCAGACGCCCGTGACGTTGGTGTCCAGCGCGGTGTGCCAGTCGTCCTCGGGGATGTCGGCGATCTTCGCGGGCGGGGTGAGCACGCCGACGTTGTTCACGGCCACGTCCAGGCCGCCGTAGCGCCGCACGGTCCGCTCGACCAGGGCCTCGACGTCGGCAGGGCGGGTCACGTCGGCGGTGACGGCCGTGGCCTCGCCGCCCGCCGCCTCGATGGCGGCGACGGTCTCCCGGAGCGGCTCGGCGCGCCGGCCCGCGACCACGACCCGGGCGCCCTCCCGGGCGAAGGCGAGCGCGACGGCCCGGCCGATGCCGGTGCCGCCACCCGTGACGAGGACGGTCCTGCCGGAGAAACGCGTGGTCATGTCGATGACTCCTCGGGATAACGGAAACAAAGATAAAAGAACGATCGGTCTTGAATTTGGGCATGAAGGAGCGCGGGAGGCGCTCCTCGCGGTGTCAGTCCAGCAGGGCCAGCGCCTGCTCGGCGGCGTCCCGCGCGAGGCCCGGCCCGGTGTCCAGCCGGCCGACCACGCGCAGCCCCTGGAGGAACACCAGGAGCATCCGGGCGAGCGCCACCGGGTCGCGCCCCTCGGGGAGTTCGCCCTGCGCCGCGGCCCGCATCAGGGCCGAGGTCAGCGCCGCCTCGACGTGGTGCCAGCTCTGCTCGACCCGGCGCGCCGCGGCCGGGTCGCGCGGGCCCAGCTCGACGGCCGTATTGGTCACGAAGCAGCCGCGCCGGGGCAGCTCGCCGGCCGACTCGGCCGCGAAGCGGCGCACCAGGGCGCGGACGGCCGGCAGGGCCGGGCCCGGCTGGGACAGCTCCGCCATGAAGCGCGGGTCCTGCTGCTCGCCGTAGCGCTCCAGGGCCTTGAGGTAGAGGTCGTGCTTGCCGCCGAATGTCGAGTAGAGGCTCGCCCGGGCGACGCCGAGGCGCTCCACGAGGTCCGCCATCGACGTCGCCTCGTAGCCGCGCTCCCAGAACAGCTCGAGGGCCGACTGGAGGGCGGCGTCCGGATCGAATTCCTTGGTCCTGGCCACGTCGTCGATCCTAGGCGTATCGAGAACGACCGGTCAAGAATCAATGCTCGGTCAAGAGTTCGCCCATCGGCGGTCTCATGGGTTGTCAGTGCAATGTCACATTACTATGGTACGCCGCACATCAACTCGTAGCTGACGCCTGATCAACCCCCCTGAGGAGAACCGGTGTACGCGCTACGCACAGTGCGCAAGGGGCTGCTCGCCGCCGCCCTGGCGGCCGCCCTCGCCCTGCCGGCGGCCCAGGCCGCCCAGGCCGGGCCCGCCCGTCCATCCGCCCGGACCCCCGCGCCCACGGCCGGGACCGCCACCGGCACGGCCCCGGTCCACGACC
>NZ_JAILXP010000378.1 GCF_020740895.1 Streptomyces sp. UNOB3_S3
GCGCGGGGACCGGCGCGGGGGTACGGGCTGGAGACCGAGCACCGGCTGCGGAGCGCGGCGGCGGGCTGCGGGCGGGCCCGGGTGCTGGAGCCGGTGGCGGCGGAGCTCCTGCGGTACCGGGAGGTGCGGGCGCAGTACGTCATCGCGGCGGGGGAGGCCTGAGGCGGCCGGGAGCCCCTGGGGGCTGGTTCAACCCTTGTGGGTGACGGAGTTGTGCACAACCGCGGGGTTGTCCACAGCCTCCGGCGGGCTTCCCGGATCACGGTCACCATGAGCTCACGGACCGGCGAGGGCAGGGCCTCGGGGTCCATGAGCGACGGGGGAGGCGTTCAGGGTGAACGAGACACTGGTGACGGTCGTGGGCAACGTGGCCTCGCAGCCCGACTACCGGGAGGCGGCCAACGGCGCGGCCCTCTCCCGCTTCCGGCTGGCGGCCACGGTGCGCCGCTGGGACCGGCAGCGGGAGGAGTGGGCGGACGCCTATACGAGCTTCTACACGGTGTGGGCGTGGCGGACGCTGGCGGCGAACGTGGTGGGCTCGGTGTCGGTCGGGGAACCGCTCATCGTGCAGGGAAAGTTGCGCGTCCAGGATCAGGAGCGCGAGGGAAAGCGCTGGTTCTCGGCGGACATTGACGCCGTGTCCATCGGGCACGACCTCACGCGCGGTACGTCGGCGTTCCGCAGAGTGTCACCGGCCAGGCCGCTGCCGGTCGAGCCGGTGCGGATGGTGGCCGGGGTCGCGGCACTCCCGTGAAATGTGGGGTTTGTACCGGCGATTTATCGATAATCCCGGACCGGAAACCTTGCGGGGGTAACGATTCCGATTCGGAACTGCCATCCGAAGGTATGTGCGACTTCCAAGTGATCGCCGCTCCCTAAGATCACCCTCCATAGCAACGGGGGCTGCTGAGTTTTGAGTTGCCCTGCGGGTGCGTCCGCGACGACCCGGAGCCGGTCCTCGCGTGATCCGCGCCCGCCCGAAAGGAAATCCATGAACTCTGTCACGAGACGGGGCGCCGCCCGTCTTGCCGCGGTGGTGCTGACGGCCGGGCTGACCGTCGGCGGTACGGCCGCCACCGCGGGCGCCGCGGTCGCGGACGAGGCGCCGCGGAGCCAGGGCGGTGTGTCCGCCACGCTCGGCCGGATCACGGCCGGCGGCCCGGCCGTCCTGCGCGAGGGAGGCGGCCGGAACGTCCTGGCCGGCCTCTTCGAGATGAAGGTCGACGGCGGCGGCACCCTCCAGACCTACTGCGTCGACATCCGCACCAGTACCGTCGACGGCGCGAGGTACCGGGAGACCGGCTGGAACGAGTCGTCCCTGCACGCCAACAAGAACGCGGGAAGGATCCGCTGGATCCTGGAGCACTCCTACCCGCAGGTCAACGACCTCAGCGCGCTCGCCAAGGCGTCCGGCGCCGGCACCCTCGACGCCAACACCGCCGCCGCGGGCACCCAGGTCGCCATCTGGCGCTACTCGGACGGCGTCGGCGTCGACGCCGGGAACCCCGCCGCCCAGAAGCTCGCCGACTACCTCCACAAGAGCGCCGAGGACACCGAGGAGCCCAAGGCGTCCCTGACGCTCGACCCGCCGGCCGTCTCCGGCAAGGCGGGCGGGCGCCTCGGGCCGGTCAAGGTCCGCACCGACGCGGGCAGCGTCACCGTCACCCCCTCCACCGACGCCGCCGGCAAGGGCGTGAAGATCGTCGACAAGGACGGCAAGCCGGTCACCACCACGACCAACGGCACCGAGCTCTACTTCGACGTCCCGGCCGGCACCCCCGACGGCTCCACCACGCTCAGGGCCACGGCCACCACCAAGGTCCCGGTCGGCCGGGTCTTCGTCGGCGACCACACCAAGACGCAGAGCCTGATCCTGGCCGGCTCCAGCGAGAGCACCGTCTCCGCCGGCGCCACGGCGAGCTGGGCCGCCAAGGGCGCGATACCCGCGGTCAGCGCCCGGGTGGACTGCGCCGGGGGCGGTGTGGAGATCACCGCGGTGAACAAGGGCGACCAGCCCTGGACCTTCGACCTGGACGGCAGGAAGCACACCGTCGCGCCGGGCGGCACCGACACCGCCCTGGTGAAGGTCGGCGAGGACCAGCCCTACAAGATCACCGTCACCGGCCCCAACGGCTTCTCGAAGACGTTCTCCGGCATCCTCGACTGCAGGACGGCGACGCCCGTCACGGCGCTGAGCGGCCCCGCCAAGCCCACCGCCTCGCCGAGCCCCACCCCGGCGAGGACCGCCGGCGCCTCCGGCGGCCCCGGCCCCGGCGGCTCCGCCAGCGGTGACCTCGCCGGCACCGGCGGCAGCACCGCCACGCCGAAGATCGCGGGCCTGGCCATCGTCCTCATCGTGGTCGGCGGCGGCGCCGTCTTCCTCCTCCGAAGGAAGGAGCCGTCCGGGCAGTAGTACCGCCTCGGCCCACGACGATCGGTGACCGGGGGGCGTCTCTCGGTCACCGGCCTGTCGTCCACAACGCGTTTCCGCCCAGGGCTTCCCGTACGGCAAGATGGGGTGTATCTGCCCTCACGCGGCGGAGCCGCACATTGGCCCCTCTCGAATGCCGGACGGTTTCTCTTGGCTGAGTACATCTACACCATGCGCAAGACGCGCAAGGCGCACGGCGACAAGGTCATCCTCGATGACGTGACGCTGAGCTTCCTGCCCGGTGCGAAGATCGGTGTGGTCGGCCCCAACGGTGCCGGTAAGTCCACCGTCCTCAAGATCATGGCGGGCCTGGAGCAGCCGTCCAACGGTGACGCGTTCCTGTCGCCGGGCTACAGCGTCGGCATCCTGATGCAGGAGCCGGAGCTCGACGAGAACAAGACCGTGCTGGAGAACGTCCAGGACGGCGTCGCCGGGGTCAAGGGCAAGCTGGACCGGTTCAACGAGATCGCCGAGCTGATGGCGACCGACTACTCCGACGCGCTGCTCGAGGAGATGGGCAAGCTTCAGGAGGAGCTGGACCACGCCAACGCCTGGGACCTCGACGCCCAGCTGGAGCAGGCCATGGACGCGCTGGGCTGCCCGCCCGCCGACTGGCCGGTCACCAACCTCTCCGGTGGTGAGAAGCGTCGTGTCGCGCTCTGCAAGCTGCTGCTGGAGGCCCCCGACCTGCTGCTCCTCGACGAGCCCACCAACCACCTCGACGCCGAGTCGGTGAACTGGCTGGAGCAGCACCTCGCCAAGTACGCCGGCACCGTCGTGGCGATCACCCACGACCGCTACTTCCTCGACAACGTCGCCGAGTGGATCCTCGAGCTCGACCGCGGCCGCGCCCACCCCTACGAGGGCAACTACTCCACCTACCTGGAGAACAAGGCCGCCCGTCTGAAGGTCGAGGGCCAGAAGGACGCCAAGCGCCAGAAGCGCCTCAAGGAAGAGCTGGAGTGGGTCCGCTCCAACGCCAAGGGCCGCCAGGCCAAGTCCAAGGCGCGTCTCGCCCGCTACGAGGAGATGGCGGCCGAGGCCGACAAGATGCGGAAGCTGGACTTCGAGGAGATCCAGATCCCGCCGGGCCCGCGTCTGGGCAGCGTCGTCGTCGAGGTCGAGAACCTCTCCAAGGCGTTCGGTGACAAGGTCCTCATCGACGACCTGTCCTTCACCCTGCCGCGCAACGGCATCGTCGGTGTCATCGGCCCGAACGGCGCCGGCAAGACCACCCTGTTCAAGATGATCCAGGGCCTGGAGAAGCCGGACTCCGGCACGATCAAGGTCGGCGAGACCGTCAAGATCTCCTACGTCGACCAGAGTCGCGCCAACATCGACCCCAAGAAGACGCTGTGGGCCGTCGTCTCCGACGAGCTGGACTACATCAACGTCGGCCAGGTCGAGATGCCCTCGCGCGCCTACGTCTCCGCGTTCGGCTTCAAGGGCCCGGACCAGCAGAAGCCGGCCGGTGTGCTCTCCGGTGGTGAGCGCAACCGCCTCAACCTGGCGCTGACCCTCAAGCAGGGCGGCAACCTGCTGCTCCTCGACGAGCCCACCAACGACCTCGACGTCGAGACCCTCTCCTCGCTCGAGAACGCCCTGCTGGACTTCCCCGGCGCGGCCGTGGTCGTCTCCCACGACCGCTGGTTCCTGGACCGAGTGGCCACGCACATCCTGGCGTACGAGGGCGACTCCAAGTGGTTCTGGTTCGAGGGCAACTTCGAGTCCTACGAGAAGAACAAGATCGAGCGCCTCGGTGCGGACGCGGCCCGTCCGCACCGCGCCACCTACAAGAAGCTCACCCGGGGCTGACCATGGCGCGCCACATCTACTCGTGCCCCCTCCGCTGGTCCGACATGGACGCCTACGGCCATGTCAACAACGCGGTCTTCCTCCGCTACCTCGAAGAGGCGCGGATCGACCTCATCCACCAGCTGAAGGCGGGAGCGGGCAAGGAGTCCTTCGTCGACGGGTCCGTCGTGGCCCGTCACGAGATCGACTACCTGCGCCCGCTGGTCCACCGGCCGGAGCCGGTGACCGTCGAGACATGGGTGACCAAGGTCGGCGCCGCGTCCATGACCGTCTCCTACGAGGTCAAGGACGCCGAGCAGGTCTATGTGCGGGCGTCCACCGTGATCGTCCCGTTCGACTTCGCGAGCGGCCGCCCCCGCCGGGTCACCGCCGAGGAGAAGGAGCTGCTCAAGACCTTCTCCGACGAGCCGGCCGGGCCCGCCGGGACCTCCGGGGAGGCCGTCGCCGCATGACGCAGCGGCTGTGCTTCGCCGACGCCGGGGAGGCGGCCGACCTGGCCGCCTTCCTGGCCCGGCTGATCCACTACGACCGGGCCGCCGCCGTCCGCCTCCAGGCGGGTGGCGGTGTCCTCGGTGTTTTCGGCCGTCCGCCGTCCTTCGAGGTGCTGGCCATCCGCACGGCCCGGCTCGCCGAGCCCGTCGCGCTGGACGTCACCGTCTCGGCGGGGCAGCTCGCGGACGCCCTCGACGCGGGCTCCCCCGCGTCCTCCGGGGCGCTGGAGATCACCGTCCCCGAGACCGTCACCGGCCCGCCCTGGGCCGGTGTCCTGCCGCCCCGCGGCGGCTGGCGACGGATCGAGGGGTTCCCGGGGGCGGAAGCCGTACGGGGCGCGGTGGCCGCGTCCGTCGCGGAGTTCCGCGCACGGGACGAGGCGCTGCCCGAGCACCGGCGTACCCGGGCCGAGCGGGACCGCATCGGGCGGGAGATCTGGTCCCGGACGCTCGGGGACACGGGGTTGCCCTTGCGGGCCGTTCACGCGGCGCAGTCCTTGGGCTTTCTGCGGCCCGTGCGGGCCGGAGCCATGGCCGGTGCCGGCCCGGCGCTTGCCCCGGCGCCCGAGGCGCCGGTCCTCTTCGCCGCCCGCGGCTGGCTGCGCCTGCGCACGCCCTACGGCTCGGTCGCCGTCAGCGTGGGGACCGGAAGCGGCCTCCGGGATCTGACGGTCACGCCCGCTTGAGCGCTCCGCTGGCTGCGCGGTCAGTCGGCTGCGGGCCGTCCGTGGCCGGTCGCGCAGTTCCCCGCGCCCCTTACGGGGCGAACCGCCCGGGCCGTCAGCCGTCGGCGTTGACCATGGACGCGGCCGCGTAGGTCATGTAGTTCCAGAGCTGGTGCTCCAGCTCCGGGGCCAGTCCGAGTTCGTCCACCGCGTCCCGCATGTGGCGGAGCCAGGCGTCGTGGGCGGCGCGGTCGACGACGAAGGGCGCGTGCCGCATCCGCAGGCGCGGGTGGCCCCGGTTCTCGCTGTACGTCCGGGGGCCGCCCCAGTACTGCATCAGGAAGAGGACCAGCCGCTCCTCGGCCGGGCCGAGGTCCTCCTCCGGGTACATCGGCCGCAGCAGCGGGTCACCGGCCACCCCCTGGTAGAAGCGGTGGACCAGGCGCCGGAAGGTCTCCTCCCCGCCGACCTGCTCATAGAAGGTCTGCTCGGAAAGCGTGCCGCGCGGAATCTCATTCACGCCTCCATGGTCTCAGACCCCCCGGCCGAGGACCGGAGTCTTACGTCCCTTCCGGCTCCTCAGCCACGCCGGACCGTGATCGTCGTCCACGCGCCCACGTGCACCCGGTCCCCGTCCCGCAGCGGCACGGGCACATAGGGCTGGATCGCGTCCTCGGAGTCGTTGATCGTCGTGCCGTTGGTGGAGTCCTGGTCGACGACCGCCCAGCCCCCGTCCGGCTGCTGCACTAGCATCGCGTGCTGGTGCGAGACGCCCGGGTCCTCCGGGGGGCGCGACAGGTCGATGTCCGGGGACTCGCCGGTGCTGTGCCGGCGCCGGCCGATGGTGACCTGCTGGCCGCCGAGGGGGAAGCGCAGCTCGGGGGAGTAGGCGGGCAGGTTCAGCCCCGCCGCCTCCGGGCCGCTGCGGTTCATCATCGACAGGAAGTACTCCCGGTCGGGCGCGACGACCGCGACCCAGCCCGCCGCCGGCGCGGGCACGCCCGGCTGCGGGGGCACGTGCTGCGGGCCGCTCTCATAGGGCTCGTACGCATACGGGTTGTGCCCGGCCGACGGCGCCCGGTCGCCCGTGGGGGCGGACGCCGCGTCCGGCGGGGTCAGCACCCAGTCGTCGTCCTCGCCGAAGGGCGGCGCCAGCGGCTCGGCAGGGCGGTTGACCCGCGACGGCCGGGAGCCGGTGTACTCGAAGCCCGGCGGCGACTGGGTGTGCTGCGCCGGGGGCGGCGGTGCCGACTGGAGGGGC
>NZ_JAILXP010000379.1 GCF_020740895.1 Streptomyces sp. UNOB3_S3
CGCTCTGAGGCTCGGCTGCGGTCGCCGCCCGACCGTGTCCAAAACTTTTCGGTCACATTGCGGGCCCCGGCCTGCTGAAAATGGAACCCGCTCCCGGTCCACGACCCCAAGCGCGTGAGCTGTGCGGGATGCACGGCGGCCATACCGCGCAGCGCGTCGGCGACCACGGTCTCGGGGACGTTGATGAGCATTTTCACGAGGGGCTCCTTCAGAGTGGTGGCCCCAGCGTACTGAGGCCGGTGCCCTGAGGAGCTTCGCCGGCGGAGCGTTGAGGGGATGAAGCCCGATGGTGGCGATTTTTCGACTTCCCTGAGTCGTGGGCCCGTACCAAGAATCGGCTCCGCGAACAGACAGCGTGCAGATGAGCCTGCGTCCCCTTCTCAGGAAGGATCTTCATGAAGACGAGCAAGTTCAGAGCACTGGCCCTCACCGCTTCCGCCGCGAGCCTTTGCGCCATCGGCCTGCTCGGGTCCACCCCGGCCGCCGCCGCCGGTGAACTCCAGGTCACCGTGCACACCAACTACGCGGACCGCATCCTGGTCTCGGGCATCAACCAGTACGGCACTTTCGTCTCCACCGATTGGATCGACACGCCCAACACCTGGACGCGTGTGTACAACTGGTGGTGGCAGTACAAATCCGACGTGACGATCGTCGCGGAGGGCCGGTACCACGGCCGGGACCTGCACCAGACCTCGTCCTGCAGGATCCAGGGCGGGGGCACGCCCAGGTTCGCCGACTGCTACGCGCTCTGAGGCTCGGCTGCGGTCGCCGCCCGACCGTGTCCAAAACTTTTCGGTCACATTGCGGGCCCCGGCCTGCTGAAAATGGAACCCGCTCCCGGTCCACGACCCCAAGCGCGTGAGCTGTGCGGCGCACAACCTCCTTGTTGCAAATGGTGATTGCCGTCACCGGCGGCCAGGGCTGGCCGATTCGCCCCCACAGGGGTCGACGCGTCACACGTGGCCTCCCTAGCTTGCTGATGGCCGGATCGCATCGTGAGGGTCCGGCAACGGAAGTGCACGGCAGTCACCTCAAGGGGGACCATGCGTAAGGTGAACGCACGTCGGTACGCCGTCGCGTCGGCGGCCCTCGGGCTCGCGGCCGGACTGTTCACGGCGGCGCCCGCGTCCGCGATGACAGCGGCGCCCTCGGCTCAGGGCTCGTCCGGGGACGTCGAGTTCTCCGTCTTCGACAACGGATCCGGAATTCCCCGGAACGCGTCGTTCCGGCTGGCCGACCTCGGCCGGCACGGGATTCCGGATTCCGCGGTGAAGCAGCTCGGCGCCGGGAAGGCGCCCCTTGCCGCCGGGACGGAGAGCGGGCCGTGGAGCACGGCGCTCAGCGGCCCCGACGACCTGGTGGGGCAGTGGAAGGACCGTGACGGCTGGACCGTCTATATGCGGCGGGGGTACTACGACCCCGTCAGGGACAGGGGCTTCGGGCTCACCAAGATAGAACAGAAGCACAACCTCACCATGAAGGCCGTCCGGGCCACCACGCAGTACCCGCGCCCGGGAGCCGCGGGGAAACAGAAGTTCGCCGGGTATCCGGACACCTGGAACTACTTCACCGACGTGCTGCACGTGAAGTGCAGCGGCTGGTGGATCTTCAGGACCTGCCGCGTCGACAAGGTCCAGGCCGTCCGTGCGGGAGTAGACTTCAGCGTCAAAATCCCGCAGCTGCCCAAGGGCGTCATCACCGCCTACTGCGAGGGCGTTCAGGGGCGTTGCCCCGACTGGGTCAAGAACGCCATCAACATCTGATCCGCCATCAACATCTGATCCGCCATCAACATCTGATCCACCTCTGATCCACCCCGCGCCAGGAGGGTCCTCCCGATGAGCCGACATCCGGTCCGGCCGTCCCGCACTCTGCCCGCGGCCGAGTGGTGGGCGCCGTTGCTCGTCGATCTGGGTGCCGTTCAGCGGGGGAGCGCCGGACTCGGCCTGTGCGTCCGGAACGTCGATCTCGCCTCCGGCCGCGCGCGGGTGACCGTGCAATGGCCCGGCGTTCCCGCCACCACCCTCCTGCCCGACCCCGAGGCCGGCCGCGACGCGCTGCTGCGGTCGATCGCCGCGGCCGGCCCCGCCCGGCTCGCCGACGACGAGCCGGCGGACTCCACGTCCCCACCGCTCGCCGCCCACGGCTGGCTGCTCGACGAACTCGGGCGGCGAAGCGACGCCTGGTACGCGTATCTCGCCGAACCGGTCGAGCTGCTCCGGGTGGAGACCGACGGCCACCGGACCACGGATGTCGCCGTGGGGCGCACCTCGCGCGGCGACGTGGTGGAGGTCCACGTCCCCCTGGCCGGGCTGGGGGACGACGGCATGGACGTCGGTCTCACCTACACCATCGTCGAGCGCGCCGTGACCGTCGCGGCACACGACCTCCGGCCGGCCGGCCCGGTGCGGGGCCTGCCCACTTTCTCCACCGGCCTTCCGGGTGAGGAGCCGGGCTAGCGCCGGTCGGGGCACAGATCGTCCTGCCGCCGCACTGTCCGCCGCGAGCCCGGCGCAGTAGGGTGCGGCCGCGTCCTCACCGGGTTCCGCATGTTCATCGGCTCACACACCTCCCTGTTACCGATCGCCATCAGTGGTCTCCGCACACAGGAAGGGCAGTTGTATGAGGAAGAGACGCAGACGCACGGTCCGTACGCTCCGGCTGGTCGTCCTCGCCGTGGTCGCGGCGCTGGCGGCGGCCCTCCCGGGGGTCGGGTCGGCCGCCGCCCGTACGGGGCCGGCGGCGCCGTCCGCCGTGTTCGGGTCGTCGATCGCGGCGGCGCGCAACGCCGACGGCCGGCTGGAGCTCTTCGGCACGAACCCCGGGGACGCGATCTACCACCGTGCCCAGGCCGTCATCGTGGGCGGCGTCTGGACGGGCTGGGAGCAGTTCGACGGGGCCCTGCGCGCCGTGGCGGCCGAGACGAACGCGGACGGGCGCGTCGAGCTGTTCGGTGTCAACGGCGCGGGGAACATCTATCACCGCTGGCAGACGTCGCCGGGCGCCGGGTGGTCCGGCTGGGAGCAGTTCGACGGGAATCTGACGTCGATCGCCGCGACCCGCAACGCCGACGGCCGCCTGGAGGTCTTCGGCTCGAACAGCGCCGGATACATCTACCACCGCTGGCAGACCGCGATCGGCGGTCCGTGGTCGGGCTGGGAGCAGATGGACGGCCTGCTGACCCAGGTCGCCGCCGAGACGAACGGCGACGGGCGGCTGGAGCTGTTCGGCGTCAACAGCGCCGGGAACGTCTTCCACCGCTGGCAGCTCGGGCGGCCCGGCGGCCCGTGGTCCGGGTGGGAGCAGTTCGACGGGAACCTCTCGTCGATCGCCGCGGCCCGTAACGCCGACGGCCGCCTGGAGGTCTTCGGGACGAACAGCGCCGGGAGCATCTATCACCGCGCCCAGACCCAGATCGGCGGCGGCAACGGCTGGACGGGCTGGGCCCAGATGGACGGCGGCCTCAGCCAGGTCGCCGCGGAGACGAACGCGGACGGGCGCGTCGAGCTGTTCGGGGTGAACGGGGCGGGGTACGTCTACCACCGCTGGCAGACCGCCATCGGCGGCCCCTGGTCGAACTGGGCCCAGTTCGACGGCATACTCCGGGGCTGAAACTCCGGGGCTGACAGGCCATCGGCTCATCGGCCAGAATCGTTCACCGCGCCGGGCTGCCTTCCGGGCAGCCCGGACCACGCGCCGCCCCCTTCCGCCGCCCGGCCGGGTTGACCCGGATCACAGTCGTCCCGGACGGGTGCGCGGGAACACCTCGTCATAATTCATGATCATGCACGCCAGCCTCACAGAACACGCTCGATGCCTCTACGACGGCGAACGCCAGGACGCGCCCGGGTGCGGCGGTGACCACCACGAGCAGTACTTCGTGGAGGAACTCACCTTCGCCGACGCGGACTCGATCGTCGCCATGCTCCGTGACCTCCCTCCCCACCTCGTCGAAGGACGCCTTCCAGTCTGGGTCCGGAACCTCGCCTACCGGCTGGCGATCCTTCAGCGCCCCGACGACCCCGTCCTGATGCGCGAGGCGGCCGACAGCCTCTATCTGCACGGCCCCGTCTGGGACGACGTGGCCGCCGACCTGCGGCGCCGGGCCGACGGCCTCGACGCGCAGGCCGCGCTCGTGTGGGCAGGGCCCGCGCCCGGGCCGGCCGGGGACCGCCGGTAACGTACGCGCGTGATCTTTGCGGTCGTCACCGGGGCGACGGGCACGGAGCGGAAGGAAACCCCATGCGGACGGCGTCCGGAGACGAGCGTCACGGCGACGCCCACGAAGAGGACCGCGAAGAGGCGCATGAGGAGGTCCACGAAGAGGATCACGAAGAGGTCTTCCCCTTCGTCCCCGCCCCCGAGGACGGCGCCCGCTGGACGGCCCCCACCGACGTCGAGCAGCAGCTGTACCGGCTGACCCGGACCGGCAACGCGTACGCGTACCTGCGCGTTCTCGCCATCGAGGGCGTCTACTACCCCGTGCGGCTCGACGAGGCGCGGGCGGCCGGCGAGGACGAGTTCCCCGTGCTGACCGTCCCGCTCGCCGACGGGCGCGTCGCGGCGCAGGTCTATACGGCCGGCCTGCTGCCGCGCACGCATCCGCACCTGGTCTACGAGTACGCGACGCTCGGGGCGCTCGCGGGGATCCTCCCCGCCGACGTGGACATCCTCGCGGTCAACGCCGCCACGCCCTGCGAGGAGTACTTCTCCACCGACGACGACGAACGGGAGACCTGGCTCGACCTCCACCACGACCTGTTCGAGCCGGACGGTCTCGGCGATCGCGTGGTGACCCGCCGTACGGGCGCCCCGCCGCCCGGCCCGCTGCTGCACGGCCTGGCCTGCGGCGCCCATCTGTGCTTCCAGAACGGCGACGCGTGGAACACCCCGCACTGGCACGGCTCGGGCTACCGGGGCGAGGTCGGGCGGATCGCCGCCGGCTGGTCCGTCCACGGGCGCGACGACTGGCGCGCGACACAGGAGCGGCTGCTGGAGGCCGAAGTGAGCCCCTGGCACTGGGACTTCGTCCTCGGCGCCCGGGTCGTGCTCGCGCCCGGCGGCCGGGGCGGGCAGGTCGACCCCCAGCGATGGCGCGCTCTCGTCGAGGCGGAGCTGCGGGCCCGCGCCCGGGAGAACGGGGTCCCCGCCGACGACCCGGAGTTCACCGAGATGATCGCGGACCTGCGCACCCTGGTGGGCGAGGTCCTGCGGTACGAGGCGCGGTTCCGCGCCGACGGGCTGCTGCCTCCCGACGGGTTCGTGCGCACGATCGCCGCCTGGGACATCGGCCGTGGCTCCTGCATGGCCCGCTGGGGCCGGGGCGCCCGGTACGCCACGGAGGCCGAGACGCTCGCGGCCCTCGAACGCGCCTCCAAGGCCGCGCGGGACGCGTACGGCTCGTGGGAGGAGTTCTCCGCCGGCTATGTGCTGGGCCGGTGCCTCCACTTCGACGAGGAGCGGTTCGGCTCCTGGTACACGGAGGTCCTGGAGGCGCATCGCGCCCTGGCCACCGACCCGGAGAGCCCGTGGCACACGGTGCCCTTCGCGGACTGACGGGATCAGTGAGGTGAACGGACGGCCGGGGGCGGCGCGGCGCGGCCGCCGCCCCGCGCCCGGCCGTCCCGGCTACGCGACCTGCCGCCCCACGAGATAGCCCGTCAGCGGAGCCGTGGTGCGGATCCGGACCTTGTCGACGTTGCGGTCGGTGGGCAGGTGGAGGACGAGTTTGTCCCCGGCGACGGTGACCGGGGCGGGCCCGGTCGGGCTTCCCCAGGCGCCGCCCTCCTGGTGGTAGGCGGTGGTGACCTGGGCGTCCCTGCCCTGGGCGGAGAGGATCAGCCAGATGGGGCCGTTACGGGCGCCGCCCGCCGGCGCGGCGAGGGAGCCGGCGGGTTCGACGGGCAGGTCGAAGTCGGCGTTCGCGGGGACGTCGAAGTAGGTGTACATGGTCTCCTCCGTGTAGCGGGCGGGAGGGGTGGGGGGCGTGCGCTGGAACGACAGGCTCCAGTCGCGGAGTTCCGCCGTGGAGCGCAGGGGGCAGTAGTCGCGGTCGACGCCGCCGGCCTCGCTGTACTGGTGGAAGAGCCAGGGGTCGCGGATGCCGGGCCGGCCGGCCGGTCGGCCGGCGGTGGCGATCCACAGGAAGTCGCCGCACGTGGAGGTCCGGTCGACGTTGAGCCAGTACTCGAGGTTGCAGTACATACCGACCGCGTGGTCCGGCATCTCCGCCTTCACGTACTCCAGCCAGGCGTCGCGGTAGGCGAGTTGGCGGGATTTGGGGACGTTCGCGTTGGCGTCGTCGTAGCCCTCCCAGTCCAGGACGATGATGTCGCCGGGGCGCCAGGCGGCCTGCCGGAGGAAGTAGCCGGCCTCCGCGCGGGGGTCGTTGGCCATGTGGGGGTAGTGGTAGGCGCCCCAGACGAGACCGTTCGCCTTGGCGTGGTCGCGCTGGGAGACCCATTTGGGGTTGATGTAGCCGAGCCCTTCGGTGATCTTGACGAAGACGAAGGAGAGCCCGCTGGTGTCGGGGGTCGAGGACTGGTACGAGGCCCAGTCCTGGCCGAGGATGCCCATTCGGAGCCCCTTTGCGGTGAGCCGAGTGCGCATGGCGGTGATGGTGGGGGATTCGCGCCCGGGC
>NZ_JAILXP010000038.1 GCF_020740895.1 Streptomyces sp. UNOB3_S3
CAGCCCCCAACACGGCGTGCAGGAGGGGCAGCCCCCCGCACGGGTGCTGCCCCTCCTTCGTTTCCGGAGCCGCTGAGGGTCTGAGGGTCGAGGTCATCCCAATAGCGGCTCCGGAGCTCAATGGGCCGGCTCCGGCCGGCGGTCAGCGGCTGTCGCTGCCGCCCTTCCCGTTCAGCGCCGCCGCGCGCCCGGCCTCCAGCCGCGCCACCGGCACCCGGAACGGGGAGCAGGAGACGTAGTCCAGGCCCACCTCGTGGAAGAAGTGCACCGACTCGGGGTCGCCGCCGTGCTCGCCGCAGACGCCCAGCTTGAGGTCGGGGCGGGTGGCCCGGCCGGCCTTGGCGGCGGCGCGGACGAGGGAGCCCACGCCGTCCTTGTCGATGGTCTCGAAGGGGCTGACGCCGAAGATGCCCTTCTCCAGGTAGGCGGTGAAGAAGCTGGCCTCGACGTCGTCGCGGGAGAAGCCCCACACGGTCTGGGTCAGGTCGTTGGTGCCGAAGGAGAAGAACTCGGCGGCCTCGGCGATCTGATCGGCCGTCAGCGCTGCGCGCGGCAGCTCGATCATCGTGCCCAGCGGCAGCTTGAGACCGGTGCCGGTGGCGGCCTCGACCTCGGCGATGACGCGCTCGGCCTCCTCGCGGACGATCTCCAGCTCCTGGACGGTGCCCACCAGCGGGATCATGATCTCCGCGCGGGGGTCGCCCTTGGCGTTCTTGCGCTCGGCCGCGGCCTCGGCGATCGCCCGGACCTGCATGGCGAACAGACCGGGGATGACCAGGCCGAGGCGGACGCCGCGCAGACCCAGCATGGGGTTCTGCTCGTGCAGCTTGTGCACGGCCTGGAGCAGGCGCAGGTCGTTCTCGTTGGCGTCCTCGCGGGCCTCGGCGAGCGCGACGCGCACCGACAGCTCGGTGATGTCGGGGAGGAACTCGTGCAGCGGCGGGTCGAGGAGGCGGACGGTGACCGGGAGTCCGTCCATGGCCTCGAAGAGCTCGACGAAGTCGGCCTTCTGGAGCGGGAGAAGGGCACTGAGTGCCTCCTCGCGCTCGGTGTCGGTGTCCGCGAGGATCAGCCGCTCCACGAGTTCACGGCGCTCGCCGAGGAACATGTGCTCGGTGCGGCACAGGCCGATGCCCTGGGCGCCGAAGCGACGGGCGCGCAGGGCGTCCTCGGCGTTGTCGGCGTTGGCGCGGACGCGCAGCCGGCGCATGCGGTCGGCGTAGGCCATCATCCGGTGCACGGCCTGGACCAGCTCGTCGGCGTCGTCGGCGCCCGCGTGCATGCGGCCCTCGAAGTACTCGACGACCGGGGACGGGACGACCGGGACCTCGCCCAGGTAGACCTTGCCGGTGGAGCCGTCGATGGAGACGACGTCGCCCTCCTGGATGACCACGCCGCCCGGCGCGGTCATCTTGCGCTGCTTGGTGTCGACCTCCAGCTCCTCGGCGCCGCAGACACAGGTCTTGCCCATGCCGCGCGCGACGACGGCCGCGTGGGAGGTCTTGCCGCCGCGCGAGGTCAGGATGCCCTCGGAGGCGATCATGCCGTCGAGGTCGTCGGGGTTGGTCTCACGGCGGATCAGGATGACCTTCTCGCCGGAGCGGGACCACTTGACGGCGGTGTACGAGTCGAAGACGGCCCGGCCGACGGCGGCGCCCGGCGAGGCGGCGATGCCCCGGCCCAGCAGCTCGGGCCCCCCCTTGCCGCCGGCCCTCTCGTCGAAGCGGGGGAACATCAGCTGCGCGAGCTGGGCGCCCGTGACGCGCTGGAGCGCCTCGGCCTCGTCGATCAGGCCCTGGTCCACCAGCTGGGTGGCGATGCGGAAGGCGGCACCGGCGGTGCGCTTGCCGACGCGGGTCTGGAGCATCCACAGCTTGCCGCGCTCGATGGTGAACTCGATGTCGCACAGGTCCTTGTAGTGCGTCTCGAGCGTCTCCATGATCTGCATCAGCTGGTCGTAGGAGGCCTTGTCGATGCGCTCCAGCTCGGCGAGCGGCATGGTGTTGCGGATGCCGGCGACGACGTCCTCGCCCTGGGCGTTCTGCAGGTAGTCGCCGTAGACGCCCTGGTGGCCGCTGGCGGGGTCGCGGGTGAAGGCGACGCCGGTGCCGGAGTCGGGGCCGAGGTTGCCGAAGACCATGGAGCAGATGTTGACGGCGGTGCCCAGGTCGCCGGGGATGCGCTCCTGGCGGCGGTAGAGCTTGGCGCGGTCGCCGTTCCAGGAGTCGAAGACCGCCCTTATGGCGAGGTCCATCTGCTCGCGGGGGGCCTGCGGGAAGTCCCGGCCGGTCTCCTTGGCGACGATGCCCTTGAACCGCTCGACCAGGGCCTTGAGGTCCTGGGCGGCGAGGTCGACGTCGGTGGTGACGCCCTTGGCCCGCTTGGCCTCCTCCAGCGCCTCCTCGAAGAGGTCGCCGTCGACGCCGAGCACGGTCTTGCCGAACATCTGGATGAGCCGGCGGTAGGAGTCCCAGGCGAAGCGCTCGTCGCCGGCCTGGGCCGCGAGACCGGCCACGGACTCGTCGGAGAGGCCGATGTTGAGGACCGTGTCCATCATGCCGGGCATGGAGAACTTGGCGCCCGAGCGGACCGAGACCAGCAGCGGGTCGTCGGCCTGGCCGAGCTTCTTGCCCATCCGCTCCTCGAGGGCCGCCAGGTGGGCGGAGACCTCGTCGCGCATGGACGGGGGCTCCTCGCCACCCTCCAGGTAGACCTTGCACGCCTCGGTGGTGATGGTGAAGCCGGGCGGCACGGGCAGACCGAGGTTGGTCATCTCGGCGAGGTTGGCCCCCTTCCCGCCGAGCAGGTCCTTGAGGTCCTTGTTGCCCTCGGTGAAGTCGTAGACGAACTTCTGGCGATCTTCGGATACCGGCACGGGAATCGACTCCTCACTGGGGCCTCCCGGGACGCAAGGGGGTGGGCTGCCCTGACGGCGGGGAGCGTACCCAGATCGAAGGCTGATTTGGAGGTCTACTCCGCCAACTTGTGGGCGTGACCACCCATCCGCCAGCAGATCGAAAGTGGAGCGCTCATTTGAGGTTTGCCCCCGCGTTCTTCATCTCTTGAAGAGAAGATGACCGAAAATCATCGCCCCATCACGGACCGTCGAAGATTCCCGCCGTCTGGCGCTGAGTTCCATCGGGACTTGAAGTCAAAAGGGGTGGCACGCAGTGCCACCCCTTGGAAAGGTGCACCCCTGATTTCGCCGCTCATCTGAGCGAGGCGCCTATCAGAGGTGGCGAGAATCACGCCGCATCCACCGGCCCGTCAGCCGCCGGAAGTGTCCAGTTCCGCTTCCGTACCCACGGTTGCGCCATCGAACGGGTCATCGAGCCACCCGTCCGGAAGCACCACGCGATCGCGCCCGGAGGTCCGTCCGCGCGGCCCGTCCGCACCGGCAGGCCAGGGCTGATCCAGGTCCAGTCCGCTCAAAAGAGCGTCCAGTTCCTCCAGAGAAGAGGCGATTGCCAGCTTTTTCCGGAGCTCCGAGCCGACCGAGAAGCCCTTCGTGTACCAGGCGACGTGCTTGCGGAAGTCGATGACCCCGCGCGCCTCGTCCTCCAGCCACTCCCCCAGCAGCTGGGCGTGGCGCACCATCACCCGCGCCACGTCGCGGAACGTGGGCCGCGCGTACGACGGCTCCCGGCCCTCCTCGCCCGCCTCGAAGGCCTCGACGAGGTCGCCGAAGAGCCAGGGCCGGCCCAGGCAGCCGCGGCCGACCACGACGCCGTCGCAGCCGGTCTCCCGCATCATCCGCACGGCGTCCCCGGCCGACCAGATGTCCCCGTTGCCCAGCACCGGGATCTCCGGCACGGCCTCCTTGAGCCGCGCGATGGCCTCCCAGTCGGCGGTGCCGCTGTAGTGCTGGGCGGCGGTGCGCCCGTGGAGGGCGATGGCGGTGACGCCCTCCTCGACGGCGATCCGCCCGGCGTCGAGGTAGGTGAGGTGGTCGTCGTCGATGCCCTTGCGCATCTTCATGGTCACCGGGAGCGCGCCGGCGTTGCCGACGGCCTCGCGGAGGATCGAGCGCAGCAGGTTCCGCTTGTAGGGCAGGGCGGAGCCGCCGCCCTTGCGGGTGACCTTGGGGACGGGGCAGCCGAAGTTGAGGTCGATGTGGTCGGCCAGGCCCTCGTCCACGATCATGCGGACGGCCTTGCCGACGGTCACCGGGTCGACGCCGTAGAGCTGGATCGAGCGGGGCTTCTCGGTCCCGTCGAAGTGGATCAGCCGCATCGTCTTGGCGTCGCGCTCCACGAGCGCGCGCGTGGTGATCATCTCGCTGACGAAGAGCCCCTTGCCGCCGGAGAACTCACGGCACAGCGTGCGGAAGGGCGCGTTGGTGATCCCCGCCATCGGGGCCAGGACCACCGGCGGCTGCACCGGGTGCGGACCGATCTGGAGCGTCATGGAGGAGCTTCCTCGAAGTGGTGCGGACGTTCGGGCTGACCGTCCATTGTCCCTCATTCGGCGCAGACCCCCCGTTCCCCGTCGAGCGCCAGGGCGTGGAGCCGGTGCAGCGCCGCACGGGTGTCCTCGTCGGCGGGGGTGAAGGTGATCAGCCGGGTGCCGGGGTTGGGCCCGGTCCACAGGCTGGTGTGGTTCAGCCGCAGCAGGCCCACCCGGGGGTGCTGGAGGATCGCGGGCCGGTGGTCGTCGACCGGCATGATCTCGTGCCGCGCCCAGAGCTCACGGAAGTCCGCCGAGGCCTCCAGCAGCCGTCTGAGCAGGCACTTCCAGGCGGGCTCGGCGATGTGCTCGGCCATGGCGGCGCGGAACTTGGCGGCCATGGCCCGCCGGGCCTCCTCCCCGTTGAGCGCGGTGGCGCGCCAGACGGGGTCGGTGAAGTGGAGCCACAGGCAGTTGCGGTTCTCCGGCGGCAGGGCGTCGAGGTCGCCCATCAGCCGGCCGTAGCTGCGGTTGTGGGCCAGGATGTCGTAGCGCGCGTTCTGCACACAGGCGGGCAGCGGCTCCAGCCCCTCCAGCATCTCGCGCAGCGCCGGGGTGATGCCGGCACCGTCCGTGCCGGGCAGCGGGTCGACGGAGTTGGCCAGGGCGAAGAGGTGGCCGCGCTCGCCCCGGTCGAGCACCAGCGCCCGGGCGAGGGAGTCGAGCACCTGGCTGGAGACCTGGATGTCCCGGGCCTGCTCCAGCCACGTGTACCAGGTGACGCCCACGGCGGCGAGCTGGGCCACCTCCTCCCGGCGCAGGCCCGGCGTGCGGCGGCGCGGACCGCGCGGCAGCCCCACCTGCTCGGGTGTGATGCGCTCCCTGCGGGAGCGCAGAAAGGCCGCCAGCTCCCGGCGGCGTACGTCATCCGCCGTAGGAACGGCTATGGCCGGGCGCCCAAACATCATCGTCGTCATATCCCCAGGGTGGCAATCGGCGCAGGCTGTTTCCAGGTAGTGCCGGTACCAGGATAAGGACACTCTGGTACCAGGCTCCGGGCACCGCCATCGTCGTATCCGTGAGTGAACCGCACATAGCCTCCGCCTCCGTCCCGACGACTCCCGACTCCTCCTCCGGCGCCTCTTCCGGCTCCTCCTCCTTCCGTACGCCTCCCTCCTCGCCCCGTACGCCTCCCTCCTCGCCCGCCCTGACTCCGCTGGGGCTGGCGACCGTCCTCCTGGGGGCGGCGCTGCCGTTCCTGGACTTCTTCATCGTCAACGTCGCCCTGCCGACGATCGACCACGACCTGGACGCCGGCCCGGCGATGCTGGAGATGGTGGTCGGCGGCTACGGCGTCGCCTACGCGGTTCTGCTCGTGTTCGGCGGGCGGCTGGGCGACATGGCGGGCCGGCGCCGGCTCTTCCTGTGGGGCACGGCCGCCTTCGGTGTGACGTCCGTGGCGTGCGGTCTGGCCCCGGACGCCTGGGCGCTGGTGGCGGCGCGGATCGCGCAGGGCGCGTCGGCGGCGCTGATGCTCCCGCAGGTGCTGGCGACCATCCAGGCCACGACGCACGGCGCCGAGCGCACCCGGGCGCTGAGCTGGTACAGCGGCACGGCCGGCGTGGTGAGCGCGGTCGGGCAGGTGCTCGGCGGGGTGCTGGTGTCGGTCGATCTGCTGGGCACCGGCTGGCGGTCGATCTTCCTGATCAACGCGCCGATCGCGGTCGTGGCACTGCTGCTCGCGATCCGTTCGGTGCCGGAGACCCGCTCGGACAACCCGACGCGGGTGGACGGCCGGGGCACGGTCCTGCTGTCCCTGACGCTGGTGTCGTTGCTGGTGCCGCTGACGGAGGGCCGCTCGACGGGCTGGCCGCTGTGGTCGTGGCTGCTGCTGGCGACGTTCCCGGTCGCGGCGGTGGCGTTCGTGCTCGTGGAGCGGCACGAGGAGCGCGCGGGGCGGACCCCGCTGGTGCCGCCGTCGCTGCTGCGGGTGCCCTCGGTGCGCGACGGCCTGGCGACGATCGTCCCCTTCTCCGTCGGCTGGGGCGGCTTCATGTTCGTCCTCGCGGTGGCGCTCCAGGAGGGGCTGCGGCTGGGCCCGATGGCGGCCGGGGCGGCGCTGGTGCCGATGTGCGTGACGTTCCTGATCGGTTCGCTGGCGGGCCCCCGGCTGGCCTCGCGGTTCGGGCGGCGGCTGGTGACCGCGGGGGCGGTCGTCCAGGGGGTGGGGCTGCTCATGGTGGGCGCGACGTTCTTCTTCGGCTGGGACGGCCTGGGCGCGCTGGGCCTGGCGCCGGGGCTGGCCGTGCAGGGACTGGGCCAGGGCCTGCTGATGCCGATCACGATCCGGCTGGTGCTCAGCGAGGTGCCGGTGGCGCAGGCGGGGGTCGGCAGCGGGGTCCTGGTCACCACGCAGCAGGCGTTCATGGCGCTGGGCGTGGCCACGCTCGGCTCGCTGTTCCTGTCGCTGGCGCCGGGCACGGGGATGCGGGACGGGCTGGCGATCACGCTCGGGGTGCAGCTGGTGCTGGTGGTTATCACGGCGGCGCTGAGCCTGCGGCTGCCGCGCGCGGTGGCGTGAGGACGTGACGCGAGGATCGGAGCGGGACACACATGGACTGACAGATATTGAAATCTGTCAGTCCATGTGTCACTGTGGTTGGCGTACCCGCTCCGCCTTCCCCCGAAGGAGTCCCACCGTGCTGCACCGCACTCTCGGCACCACCGGCCCCCAGGTCTCCGCCCTCGGCCTCGGCTGCATGGGCATGTCCGCCCTCTACGGCGACGCCGACCGCACCGAGTCGATCGCCACCATCCACGCCGCCCTCGACGCGGGCGTCACCCTGCTCGACACCGGCGACTTCTACGGCATGGGCCACAACGAGATGCTCATCGGCGAGGCCCTCCGCACGGCCCCCGCCGCCCACCGCGAGAAGGCCCTGACCAGCGTGAAGTTCGGCGCCCTGCGCGACCCGGACGGCGGCTGGTCCGGCTACGACGGCCGCCCCGCCGCCGTGAAGAGCTTCGCCGCCTACTCGCTCCAGCGGCTGGGCGTCGACCACATCCACGTCTACCGGATCGCCCGCGTCGACCCGGACGTCCCGATCGAGGAGACCGTCGGCGCCATCGCCGAGCTGGTCGAGGCCGGCCACGTCCGCCACATCGGCCTCTCCGAGGCCGGCGCGGACACCATCCGCCGGGCCGCCTCCGTCGCCCCCATCGCCGACCTCCAGATCGAGTACTCGCTGCTCTCGCGCGGCATCGAGGAGCGCATCCTGCCCACCTGCCGCGAGCTGGGCATCGGCGTCACCGCGTACGGCGTGCTCTCGCGCGGCCTGATCAGCGGCCACTTCGGCCGCGACCGGCAGCTCGCCGCCAATGACTTCCGCGGCATGAGCCCCCGCTTCCAGGGCGAGAACCTCCAGCGCAACCTCGACCTCGTCGACGCGCTGCGCAAGGTCGCCGAGGACCGGGGCGCGACGGTCGCGCAGACCGCCATCGCCTGGGTCCTCTCGCGCGGCGAGGACATCGTCCCGCTGGTCGGCGCCCGCCGCCGCGACCGCCTCCAGGAGGCCCTGGGCGCGCTGGACCTCACCCTGGACACCGCCGACCTCGCGGCGATCGAAGCGGCCATCCCCGCCGGCTCCGCCTCGGGCGCCCGCTACCCCGACTCCCAGATGACCCACCTGGACAGCGAGCACTGACCTGGTTGTGGGCAGGCGTTCCGCAGGGCTGGGGGCACCTCCCAGCGGTAGCTGGGGGAGGGTGGGCACAACCCGACCGCCGAGCCGCACCCGGGTACGGTCGGTCATACAAACGGCCGCACCCGTACCCACACCGCCCTGAAGGGACCCACGCTGCGATGCCCCCCGAACCGCTGACACAGGACCGCATTCTCGAGGTCACCGAAGACGTGCTGCGCCGCTACGGCCCCGCCAAGGCCACCGTGGTGGACGTGGCCCGCGCGCTCGGGGTCAGCCATGGCAGCGTCTACCGCCACTTCGGCAGCAAGGCGGCCCTGCGGGAGGCAGTCACCGAGCGCTGGCTCGACCAGTCGCACGCCGAGCTGTCGGCGCTGGCCGGCGCGGAGGGCCCGGCAGAGACCCGGCTGCGCGACTGGCTGGCCGCGCTCTTCGCGGCCAAGCGCCGCAAGGCGGGCGACGACCCGGAGCTGTTCGCGACGTACATGGTCCTCGTCGGTGAGAACAGCAGCACCGTGGAGCGCCACATCGCGACGATGATCGAGCAGCTCGCCGGGATCATCGAGGGCGGCGTCGGCGAGGGCGAGTTCAGGCCCGTCGAGCCCACGACGGCCGCCCGTGCCGTCTGGGACGCGAGCAATCGCTTCCACGACCCCGCGTACGCGGCGGAATGGTCGCAGCCGGACATCGAGACCGCCTTCGAGGCGGTCTGCGACCTGGTCCTGCGCGGCCTCCACGCGTAACCCCACGCGTAAGGGGGGCGAGGTCACCCGACCCCGAGAAACCGCAGAACGGCGAGCACCCGCCGATGGTCGGCCTCGGCCTTCGGCAGGTCCAGCTTCGCCAGGATGCTGTTGATGTGCTTGGCCACGGCGCTCTCGCTGACGACGAGCCGCTCGGCGATGCCCGCGTTGGAACGGCCCTCGGCCATGGAAGCGAGAACCTCCCGCTCGCGGGTCGTCAGCCGGTCCAGCGGATCGCTGTGACGTCGCGTCAGCAGCTGGGAGACCACCTGGGGGTCGAGCGCCGTGCCGCCCGCGGCCACGCGCCGCAGCGCCTCGATGAACTCCTCGACGTCGGCGACCCGTTGCTTGAGGAGATAGCCGAACCCCGCGGTGTCGCCGGTCAGCAGCTCGGTGGCGTAGCGCTCCTCGACGTACTGGGAGAGGAGCAGCACCGCCGTGTCCGGCCACCGCTCGCGCAGGACGAGGGCGGCCCGTACGCCCTCGTCCGTGAAGCCGGGCGGCATCCGCACGTCGAGGACCGCGAGGTCCGGCCGGTGCAGCTCGACGGCGGCGAGCGCCGACTCCGCGTCGCCGGCTTCCGCGACCACCTCGAATCCGGCCGCCTCCAGGACCTTCACCAGGCCCACTCGGAGCAGGACGGAATCCTCGGCGATCACAGCGCGCACGGCAGCTCCACGGTCACAACGGTCGGGCCCCCGACGGGGCTGCTGAACGAGAACGTGCCGTCGACCGACGCGACCCGCTTGGCGAGCCCGGCGAGCCCCGTACCGCCCGAGGGGTCGGCACCGCCCACGCCGTCGTCGGAGACGACGACGAGCAGTATGCCCCCGAACCGTTCGACGGTGACATCCGCCCTCGACGCCTGTGCGTGCTTGACCACGTTGGCGAGCGCTTCGGACACGACGAAGTAGGCGACGGCCTCGACGGCCGGGGCGGGCCGGGAGGCGAGGTCCACCTTCACCCGCACGGGCAGCGGCGCCCGTTCGGCGAGCCCGGACAGCGCGGCGTCCAGGCCGCGGTCCTCCAGGACGGCGGGGTGGAGCCCGCGCACGAGGTCCTGGAGTTCGGCGATGGCCTCCTTGGCCTCGCGGTGCGCGTCGTCGATGACCTTGCGGGCGTCCTCGGGCAGACCGGGCATCGTCACCTTGGCCAGGCCCAGGTTGACGGCCAGGGACACCAGCCGCTGCTGGGCGCCGTCGTGGAGGTCCCGCTCGATGCGGCGGCGCTCGGCGTCGGCGGCGTCGACGACACCGGCGCGGGCCTCGGTGACCTCCTCCACCCGGCGCTCCAGCTGCTCGGCCCGGCTGGGCCCGAGGCGCTTCAGCGCCGCCCGGGTGTCGACCCGGGCGAGCGCGCCGGACAGCCACGCGGATCCGTAGAGCCCGGCGATCCCGGCGGCGGTGATGTAGGCGGCCTGTACGACGTAGCCCACCTCCGCGATCCGGTACTCCGGCGGAACGACCCATACCCACACATAGATGGAGGCGGCGGTGATCGAGGCCGCCCACAGCAGCAGGGCGCACACCCCGCCCGCCGCGATCAGCGGCCCCACCAGCAGGTGGTACCGCACCTGCCGCCAGGCCGGCTCCGAGCGCAGCCACCGCACCACTCCCCCGGCCGCCGCCGGCGCGGGGATGCCCACCCCGAGCCGCGCCCGGAACCGCGCCCGCTGGGCGACGCTCAACAGCGGCGAGGCCGCCCCCACCACCGCGACCATCCCCAGCACCGCCACCACACAGCTCAACGCCCGCGTCGGCCCCCCGTCCAGCCACGGCACGGCGAGCACGAGCAGCGACCCGCACTGGATCAGCGCCCCGACAGCGAGAAAGGCGGCGGAACGGGCCGCACCGTCGAAGGGCCGGAGAAACTGCCGGAGCAGACGGGGAATGTGCATGCGTCACACGCTATGCGCGCAGGTCAGAGGGGTCGATGGCAGTACTGCCCGAACCGGGGGTGAAGCCAGTGCCACCCCGGGCGGGCCCTGGCGATAGGTATGCGCAGGGTGGCGTTGCAGGGCGAATCGTCCGGGGAGGGCCGGAAGCGGGGTGATTGTCAGTGGGGATGACTACGGTGTGTGGTGATGCGCTTACTCGACAAAGGAGGAGCATCATGGCAGTCATGGTCGAGACACCACTGCCCCAGCCCCAGGAGATAAGCCACCCCCAGGAACCCGTGGGGGGGTTCGAGGAGCTGTGCCAGGTTCTTGAGCAAGTCGATGCAGGTCTCCCGGACGGATACCGTACGGAGATCATCGGGGGGAACGTCGTCGTGTCGCCATGGTCGCAGTGCACCTACGACTACATCCTTGAGAGCGTCATCGAACAGCTCGGTCCGCATGTGCCCGATGGGCATCGCGTGCGAGGATTCCCCCGCCTCTTCAAGTTCCCCTCTCATGACCAGTCCTACGGCCCCGACTTCTACGCCGTGGAATGGGCAGCTTTGAAGGTCAAGGGAATCCACGCCCCCGGCGATGCGCTGTCCCTGGTCGGCGAGGTGACCTCCCGCTCCACAGCCGACGCCGACCGCGAGGCAAAACTGGAGGTCTACGGCAAGGCCGGGGTGCCCGTCTACGTGCTCGTCGACATGCTGGCAGAGTCGGTCACCGCGTACTCCGACCCGTCACCCGACCGGGGTTACCGCGCCCATCAGCAGGTGAAGCTGGGCGATGTGGTCCAGATCCCCGCACCCTTCGATTGCAAGCTCGACACCTCCGCCTGGGAGGTCTGAGCACAACGCCGGAGGGTCCGCCACCGCGTGCGCGGTAGCGGACCCTCCGGCGTTCAGCCCGAAAGACGGACGTCAGCAGCCGATGAGGCGGCTGGCGAGGTAGCCCTCGATCTGGTCGAGCGAAACCCGCTCCTGCTTCATCGTGTCGCGCTCGCGCACGGTCACCGCGTTGTCCTCGAGCGTGTCGAAGTCGACCGTGACGCAGAACGGCGTGCCGATCTCGTCCTGGCGGCGGTAGCGGCGGCCGATGGCGCCGGCGTCGTCGAACTCGATGTTCCAGTTCTTGCGGAGGTCCGCGGCGAGGCCCTTGGCCTTCGGGGACAGCTCCGGGTTGCGAGAGAGCGGCAGGACCGCGACCTTCACCGGGGACAGGCGCGGGTCGAGGCGCAGCACGGTGCGCTTCTCCAGCTTGCCCTTGGCGTTGGGGGCCTCGTCCTCGATGTAGGCGTCGAGGAGGAAGGCGAGCATCGTGCGGCCGACACCGGCGGCGGGCTCGATGACGTACGGGGTCCAGCGCTCGCCGGCCTCCTGGTCGAAGAACGACAGGTCCTGGCCGGACGCCTTGGCGTGGGCGCCGAGGTCGTAGTCGGTGCGGTTGGCGACGCCCTCGAGCTCGCCCCACTCGTTGCCGCCGAACTGGAAGCGGTACTCGATGTCAGCGGTGCGCTTGGAGTAGTGGGAGAGCTTCTCCTTCGGGTGCTCGTACCACCGCATGTTCTCCTCGCGCAGGCCGAGACCGGTGTACCAGTTCCAGCGCTGCTGCATCCAGTACTCCTGCCACTGCTCGTCCTCGCCCGGCTTGACGAAGAACTCCATCTCCATCTGCTCGAACTCGCGGGTGCGGAAGATGAAGTTGCCCGGCGTGATCTCGTTGCGGAAGGACTTGCCCATCTGGGCGATGCCGAACGGGGGCTTCTTCCGGGAGGTCTGCTGGACCTGGGCGAAGTTGGTGAAGATGCCCTGGGCGGTCTCGGGGCGCAGGTAGGCGACCGAGCCGGAGTCCTGGGTGGGGCCGAGGTGGGTGGAGAGCAGGCCGGAGAACTGCTTGGGCTCGGTGAACTGGCCCTTGTTGCCGCAGTTCGGGCAGTTGATGTCGGCCAGGCCGTTCTCGGGGAGCTTGCCGTGCTTGGCCTCGTAGGCCTCTTCCAGGTGGTCGGCACGGTAGCGCTTGTGGCAGGAGGTGCACTCGGTCAGCGGGTCGCTGAAGGTCGCGACGTGGCCGGAGGCGACCCAGACCTCGGAGGCCAGGATCACCGACGAGTCGATACCGACGACGTCCTCGCGCGAGGTGACCATGTAGCGCCACCACTGGCGCTTGATGTTCTCCTTGAGCTCCACGCCGAGCGGACCGTAGTCCCAGGCGGCGCGCTGGCCGCCGTAGATCTCACTGCACGGATAGACAAAGCCACGGCGCTTGCTCAGGCTGACGATGGTGTCGATCTTGTCGGCGGCCACGGTGCTCTCTTCATTGCGACGACGAACAGCGAATGATTCAGGTTACCGGCGCTGTACCCCCTCTCATCAAATCGGCTCTGGCCTTGGCTTGACCCAATCCTCCACAACCGGACGAGCCGGACTGCTGTTGACAATCGTTTCCACTTTTGTTGAAAATGAGTGTCATGAACGTACGTCCGATCCGCCCCGTTCGCTCCCGCCGCCGAATAACCACCGCCGCCGTCGCCATCGCCGCGACGCTCGGCCTGGTCTCCCTCTCCGCCTGCTCGGCCATGAGCTCGAACGGCCGGACCGCGGATGGAAAGCTGCAGGTCACAGCGTCGTTCTATCCCCTGGAATTCCTGGCGAAGGAGATCGGCGGCGACCATGTGAAGGTCACCGGCCTCACCAAGCCCGGCGTCGAACCGCACGATCTCGAGCTCACCCCCCGGCAGACCGGCTCGCTGGCCGACGCGGGCGCGATCGTCTACCTCAAGGGCCTCCAGCCCGCCGTGGACGCGGCTATCAAGCAGTCCGGAAACAAGCACATCGCCGACGCGGCCTCCCTCACCTCCCTGGAGAAGCACGGGAACGAGGTCGACGGCCACCACCACACCACCGGCGACAACCACTCGGACTCTTCCCACGATGAGGGTCACGAGGGGCACAGCCACGAGGACGGCGGCGCCGACCCCCACATCTGGCTGGACCCGGTGAAGTACGCCGAGGTCGCCAAGGGCGTCGCCAGGACCCTCGGCGAGGCGGACCCGGACCACAAGGCGGACTATGAGAAGAACGCCGCCGCGCTCGCGACCAAGCTGGACGCGCTGAACAAGAAGTTCGCCGAGGGCCTGAAGAACCGCGCCTCGGACACCTTCATCACCACCCACGCCGCCTTCGGCTACCTCGCCGAGCGCTACGGTCTGACCGAGGAGGCGATCAGCGGCGTCGACCCGGAGTCCGAGCCCAGCGCCGCCCGGATGAAGGACCTCCACAAGCTCGCCGAGGACCACCACGTCAGCACGGTCTTCTTCGAGACGCTCGCCAACCCCGCCACGGCGAAGACCCTGGCGAAGGACCTGAACCTGAAGACCGACGTGCTCGACCCGCTCGAGGGCATCACGGACGAGTCCCGGGGCCACGACTACTTCGAGGTCATGGAGTCCAACCTCGTCGCCCTGAAGAAGGCGCTCGGTACCAAGTGAGCACAGCGAGTACCTCTGAGGAGGAGGCAGCCATGGAGCAGCCTGTCATATCCCTGCGCGGGGCCACGGCCTCGCTGGGCTCGCGCCCCGTCCTGCGCGGCGTCGACCTGACCGTGCGGCGCGGCGAGGTCGTCGCCCTGCTCGGCGCCAACGGCTCCGGCAAGTCCACGGCCGTCCGGGCCATCGTGGGCCAGGTGCCGCTGACCGGCGGTGAGCTGGAGCTCTTCGGCACCCCGCGCCGGCGCTTCCGCGACTGGGCCCGCGTCGGCTACGTCCCCCAGCGCACCACCGCCGCCGGCGGGGTGCCCGCGACCGTGCGCGAGGTCGTCTCCGCGGGCCGGCTGGCCCGTACGAAGCTGGGGCCGACCCGCAAGGCGGACCGCGAGGCCGTGGTCAAGGCGCTGGAGCTGGTCGGCATGGCCGACCGGATCAAGGACTCCGTGAACGCCCTCTCCGGCGGCCAGCACCAGCGGGTGCTGATCGCCCGCGCGCTGGCCGGCGAACCCGAACTGCTGATCATGGACGAGCCGATGGCCGGCGTGGACCTCGCCAGCCAGGAGGTGCTGGCGAGCGCCCTGCGCGAGGAGGTCGGCCGCGGCGCCACGGTCCTGCTCGTCCTCCATGAGCTGGGCCCGCTGGAGCCGCTCATCGACCGCGCGGTGGTGCTCCGCGACGGCTGCGTCGTCCATGACGGCCCGCCGCCCAAGGCCGTGGGCCAGCACGCCCTCCCCGGCCACGACCATGTGCACCCGCACGCCGACCCGTCCGCGGAACCGATCAGAACGGGGCTGCTGAGCTGATGGACATTCTCGAACTCGCCTTTATGCAGCGGGCGCTGCTCGCCGCCCTGCTGGTGGGCGTCACCGCGCCCGCGATCGGCGTCTACCTCGTGCAGCGCCGCCAGGCGCTGATGGGCGACGGCATCGGCCATGTCGCCCTCACCGGTGTGGGCCTGGGCTTCCTGCTCAACGCCAGCCCGGTGTGGGTCGCGACGATCGTCTGTGTGATCGGCGCCGTGATCATGGAGCTGATCCGCTCCTACGGCAAGGCACGCGGCGACATCGCCCTCGCCCTGCTCTTCTACGGCGGCATGGCGGGCGGTGTGATGCTGATGAGCCTCGCCCCCAACGGCTCCAACGCCAACCTCACCACCTACCTCTTCGGCTCGATCACCACCGTCTCGCAGCAGGACATCGTGGCGATCTGCGTCCTGGCCGCGTTCGTGATCCTCACGACGGTCGGGCTGCGCCGGCAGCTGTTCGCGATCTGCCAGGACGAGGAGTTCGCACGCGTCACCGGCCTGCCGGTGCGCCTGCTGAACCTGCTGATCGCGATCACCGCCGCGCTGACCGTCACCGTCGCCATGCGCGTCGTCGGCCTGCTGCTGGTCAGCGCCCTGATGGTGATCCCCGTGGCCGCCTCCCAGCAGCTCGCCCGCAGCTTCGCGACGACCTTCGCCATGGCCGTGGCCATCGGCGTCCTGGTCACCCTTTCGGGCACGGTCACCTCGTACTACGTGGACGTCCCCTCGGGCGCGACGATCGTCCTCATGGCCATCGGCGTCTTCCTCGCGCTCACCGCGCTCGCCACCCCCCTGGCGAGGAAACGCGCGGACCGCGCGGTCGCCGAGGAGCGCTGCACCCTGGACGAGCCCACCACCGGCCCGGCCACCGACGACGTCCGGGTCTGATCCGCGGGCCTGGCACAATTGTCGTGGCAACACCCCCGGTGGGAGCGTTGCCACGAGTGTCACGAGTGTTCAGGCGAGCTTGAGGAGGCAACTGTGGTGACCGCCGGTCCCCCGGTACGCGGCCGAGCCACCAAGCAGCGGGCGGCCGTCGCGGCGGCCCTCGACGAGGTGGACGAGTTCCGCAGCGCGCAGGAGCTCCACGACATGCTCAAGCACCGCGGCGCCTCCGTCGGCCTGACCACGGTGTACCGCACCCTCCAGTCCCTCGCCGACGCCGGCGAGGTCGACGTCCTGCGCACCAGCGAGGGCGAGTCCGTCTACCGCCGCTGCTCCAGCGGCCATCACCACCACCTCGTCTGCCGCGCCTGCGGCAAGGCGGTCGAGGTCGAGGGCCCGGCCGTCGAGAAGTGGGCCGACTCCATCGCCGAGGAACACGGCTTCGTGGACGTCGCCCACACCATCGAGATCTTCGGCACCTGCGGGGACTGCGCGGCAGCGGCCAAGGGCTGAGCGCTCGCCGCCCACCGCCCGCCAAAACCGTTGTGGGGTGCTTCCGGAATCCTCCGGAAGCACCCCACAGGCTTTTCACTGCTCCTGCGTCAGCAGCTCCTCGTTCGGGATCGCCCCGCCGAAGCGGCGGTCGCGCTGGGCGTACTCCAGGCAGGCGCGCCACAGGTCGCGGCGGTCGAAGTCGGGCCACAGGACGTCCTGGAAGACCATCTCGGCGTAGGCGCTCTGCCAGATCAGGTAGTTGGAGGTGCGCTGCTCGCCGGAGGGGCGCAGGAAGAGGTCGACGTCCGGCATGTCCGGGTAGTAGAGGTACTTGGCGAGGGTCTTCTCGTTGACCTTCGACGGGTCGAGACGGCCCGCCCGCACGTCCTCCGCCAGTGCCTTCGCCGCGTCGGCGATCTCGGCGCGGCCGCCGTAGTTCATGCAGAAGTACAGCGTGAGCTTGTCGTTGTTCTTGGTCTGCTCCTGGGCGATCTGGAGCTCCTTGGCCACCGAGCGCCAGAGCCGGGGCATGCGGCCCACCCAGCGGACCCGGATGCCGAGTTCGTCGAGCTGGTCACGGGTCTTGCGGATGAAGTCGCGGTTGAAGTTCATCAGGAAGCGGACCTCGTCCGGGGAGCGCTTCCAGTTCTCGGTCGAGAAGGCGTACAGGGAGATGCTGCCCACGCCCATCTCGATGGCGCCCTGGAGGACGTCGAGCACGCGCTCGGCGCCGACCTTGTGGCCCTCGGTGCGCGGCAGGCCGCGGTCCTTGGCCCAGCGGCCGTTGCCGTCCATGACGATCGCCACGTGCTCGGGGACGAGCTCGCCGGGGATCTTCGGGGGGCGGGCGCCCGAAGGGTGCGGGTCGGGGATGCGGTACTCGCGTCGGGGCCGGCCCAGAATCCCGCGTACAACCATGGGTGCCACTACTCCTTGATCCCTGTTTCGCTTAGTTCTCGACATACCTGAGCGAGCGAAGCCCCCGCTCCAGATGCCATTGCAGATAGGCCGCCACGAGCCCGCTGCCCTCCCGGACGTGGCGCGCCTCGCACGCGTCCGCCGTCGCCCAGTCCCCCGTGAGCAGCGCGCCCAGGAGCTCGATCGACTCCGAGGAGGGTACGACGCAGCCGGGCACCCGGCACTCCCCGCAGACCACACCGCCGGCGGCCGCGGAGAAGAACCGGTTCGGCCCGGGCATCCCGCACTTCGCGCAGGCGCCGAAGCTGGGCGCGTAGCCGTTGACGGCGAGGGAGCGCAGCAGGAACGCGTCGAGCACCAGGTGGGGGGCGTGGGCCCCGGAGGCGAGGGTGCGCAGCGCGCCGACGAGCAGCAGGTACTGCTGGACGGCGGGCTCGCCCTCGTGGTCGGTGAAGCGCTCGGCGGTCTCCAGCATGGCGGTGCCGGCGGTGTAGCGGGCGTAGTCGGTGACGATCGCGCCACCGTACGGAGCGATGGTCTCGCTCTGGGTGCACAGTGGCAGCCCGCGCCCCACGAGCTCGCTGCCGCGTGCGAAGAACTGGACGTCGACGTGGGAGAACGGCTCCAGCCGCGCCCCGAACTTCGATTTGGTGCGGCGTACCCCCCGGGCGACGGCCCGGACCCGGCCGTGGCCGCGGGTGAGGAGGGTGATGATCCGGTCCGCCTCGCCCAGTTTCTGGGTGCGCAGCACGATGCCGTCGTCGCGGAACAGACTCATGGAGTCATTCTCCCGTACGGGCGACGTGCCGGATGCCATCGTCACCGGAGCCTCATGGGCCCCCGTCCTCAATCCGCAATACACACGATGTGGTGAAATCCCTCCCGCGCCCGCCCGATATGTGCTCTCTTGAGAGGAGAAGCCACGACATCGTGGCCCGCCTCGGGGAGGGGGGTGCCGGCGCGTGCGCGTGTTCATCGCGGGGATCGACGGTTATCTCGGCTGGCCGCTGGCCCAGCATCTGGCCGCCCGGGGCCACGCCGTCGCCGGTGCCGACGCGCTGCTGCGCCGGGGCTGGGTGGCCGAGCGGGGCTCGGTCAGCGCCGTGCCGATCGCCCCGGTGTACGAGCGGCTCGCCGCGTTCCGTGAGCTGGCCGGCGAGCCCCTGCCGTTCTCGCCCCTGGACCTGCGGGACCACTCCGCCCTGGGCCGGGCCCTGGCGGGCTTCGCCCCGGACGCCGTGGTGCACCTCGCCGAGTGCCCGTCCGCGCCGTACTCGATGATCGACTTCCGGCACGCCGACTTCGTCCAGAGCAACAACGTCTCCGGCACCCTCAGCCTGCTGTTCGCGATGCGCGAGCACTGTCCCGGCGCCCATCTGGTCAAGCTCGGCACCATGGGCGAGTACGGCACGCCCGACCTGGACATCCCCGAGGGCTTCTTCGACGTCGAGTTCCGCGGCCGGCGCGACCGGCTGCCGTTCCCCCGGCAGGCGGGCTCCTGGTACCACTGGAGCAAGGTCTTCGACTCGCAGAACGTCGGCTTCGCCTGCCGGCTGTGGGGGCTCGCGGCGACCGACGTCATGCAGGGGGTCGTCTACGGGAGCTGGTGCCCGCCCGCCGACCCCCGGCTCAACAGCCGGCTGGACTTCGACGAGGCGTTCGGCACCGCGGTCAATCGTTTCTGCTGTCAGGCGGTGATCGGCCGCCCCATCACCCCGTACGGTCACGGCACCCAGAGCCGCGGCCTGCTGTCGCTCGCCGACTGCCTCCAGTGCCTCACGCTCGTCCTGGAGCACCCGCCCGCCCCCGGCGAGTACCGCGTCGTCAACCAGCTGCGCGACGTGCTGTCCATCGGCCGGCTCGCCGAGCTGGTCCGGGACGCCGCCCGGGGTCTGGGCCTCGACGCCCGCATCGCCGCCGTCGACAACCCGCGCGACGAGGCGGAGGCCCACCACTACAACCCCGACAGCGAGAAGCTGCGGGAGCTGGGCTTCAAGCCCTCGGCGCCCATCGGCACCGAGCTGCGGCAGATGATCGGCGATCTGCTGCCGCACGCCGACCGCGTACGGGCCCACGCCGACCGGCTCCCGCCGACCGTCCGCTGGCGCGGTCCCCGTACCTCTTCCGCCCCGAATCCAGCAGAAGATCCAGATCCAGCAGAGGAAGGAACCCGGAATGAGCCAGAAACTGCGGCAGATCATGACGGCGGTGGCGGAGGACCCCACCGCCCTGGGTGAGCTGCGCGACGACACCGCCGCCCTGGCCGAGCGCTTCGGCCTGTCCCCCGAGGAGCACGACCGGCTGGCCCTGGCCGACCGGCTGGCCCCCCGTACACCGGACGGGTACGCGCTCTCGACGATCACCCTCCACACCATCACCATCACCGGCGGCATCGGCCTGTGACGGCCACCCCGCCCGCGATCAGCGTGGTCCTGCCCGCGCGGGACGAGGGCGACAGGGTCGGGGCGACCATCGCCTCGGCCCTGGACGCCGCCGCCGGGCCGGACGGCGTCGAGTTCGTCGTCGTGGACGACTGCTCGGCACCCGGACGACGGCCGGTCGTCGGCGACGCCGCGGCCCGGCGCCGTACGACGATCGTCCGCTCCGCCCGGCACCTCGGCGTGGGCGCCGCCCGCAATCTGGCCGCCCGGCACGCCCGGGGCCGGGTGCTGTTCGTGACGGACGCGCACACCCGCTTCTCCGCCGGCTGGGACCGCGCGGCCACCCGGCTGCTCGCCCCGGAGCGGATCCTGTCCGTCACCATCCTGGACAGCACCTCGGCCTGGCGCGGCCACGGCTGCCGCCTCGTCGTCCCGTACATGGGCACGCGCTGGAACACGGCCGTCCCCGGGCCCACGCCCGAGGACCGGCGGGTCCAGGTCGCGTCCTCGGCCGGCACGGTCGTCGAACGCGCGCTCTTCGCCCGTCTCGGCGGCTATGACGAGGGGATGGTGCACTACGGCGGCTTCGAGCCCGAGTTCAGCGTCCGGGCGTGGCGGGCCGGCGCCGAGATCGTCCACACCACCGACATCGAGATCACCCACCGGTTCAAGCCCAGGGAGGAGGCGGCCTCCTTCGTCGGCGCGGCACGCACCGCGCTGGTCCACAACTGCCTGCGCTTCGGCACCGCCCATCTGCCGGAGTCGATGATCCTGGAGATGGTGCGGCTGCACGCCCTGGAGTTCCCGGAGCACATCCGCGAGGCGCTGGTCATGCTGGAGGAGCGCGGCGCCTGGCGCCGCCGCGAGGAGTTGGCGGCGACGCTCCCGCACGACTTCGCGTGGTTCGTGCGCCGCTTCGGCCTGCTCGATCAGATCGGCAGGCCGCTACCGGAGACCTGAAACGCTCAGGACGGCGTGCGCGCCGCCGCGAGGAGCCGGTCGGTGTCCTCGGGACAGATCAGCAGCGCCCGCCCCACCGTGGCCAGCACCTCCCGCTCCGCAGGCCGGTACGGGCCGTCGGCCAGGGCGATCCGGGCCCCCTGGAGCAGGATCTGCTCGCGGCCCGCGGGCGCCAGGTGCGGGGCCAGCGGCTCCAGGGCCTCGTGGAGCTCGATGGCCAGGGCCGTGCCGCAGGGGTCGAAGCCGTCGCGGCTCGCGTCGCCGGGCGGCGTCGCGTACCGCCCGGGCAGCCGTCCGGTGTCCGCGGCGAGCGCCTCGATCAGGGTGACGAGCTGCTCCTCGCTGCAGTCGGCGAAGCCGGCCGCCCGGACCGCGCCGACCGCCGCGCGGCGGACCGTGCGGGCCTCGGTGCCGCCCGCGGCCAGCACCGCGAGGGCCACCGTGTGCACGGCGTCGCGCAGCATCGCGGAGAAGCGGGTCGTGGTGGGGTGGTCGAGGACGTCCATGGCGTAGCGGCCGCGGCAGGCCGTGCACTCCACGATGGGCCCGACCGGGCCGCGCGGCAGCAGCGGCACCCCGAACGCGACAAGGCGGCGGCGCCCCGTGCGACGGTGGTAATTGCGGTCGCCACCGCAACCGGGGCAGAAGAACTCGCCGTCTCCGACAGTGCGCCAGACGGTGCGTACGCCCACCACACACCGGTCCGGGCTGTGTCGGCCTTGCGCGTGCATCACGGCGCACCTCCATAACGCCACGGCCTGGTCGCCGCGTTGACGTGATGTTAGCCACATCGTTGATGCCGCGTCAGTACCCCGACGGCCGAGTTGGGGCGGGTACTGGCCTAAGGCGCCGGCGAGCCCACCGGATGCGGTGTTTTCACCGGCGCCAGGTTGACGGACGGGAACGGGGTGTCAGACGCCGCGCGGACGGTAGGCGCGGTTCACCGCCGAGACGACGGCCTTGATCGAGGCCCGGGTCGTGTTGCCGTCGATCCCGATGCCCCACAGCACCTTGCCGTCGATCACGCACTCGATGTACGAGGCGGCCTGGGCGCTGGCGCCCTCGCTCATCGTGTGCTCGGTGTAGTCGAGCAGCCGGGCGTCGACGCCGATACCGGCCAGCGCGTCGAAGAAGGCCGAGATCGGACCGTTGCCCGTGCCCGTGAGCGCGGTCCTCTCGCCGTCGACGACCGCTTCGACGGTCAGCGCGTCGAGGCCGTCGGCGGTGGTGGAGGTCTGCGTGGAGCGCAGCAGCGCGATCCGGCCCCAGGCGTTGCCGTGCACCGGCAGGTACTCGTCCTGGAAGACGGCCCAGATCTCCTGCGGGGTGACCTCGCCGCCCTCGGCGTCGGTCTTCGTCTGGATGGTCTTCGAGAACTCGATCTGCATCCGGCGCGGCAGGTCCAGCTTGTGGTCGTGCTTCAGGACGTAGGCGATGCCGCCCTTGCCGGACTGGGAGTTGACGCGGATGACGGCCTCGTACGAACGGCCGACGTCCTTCGGGTCGATGGGCAGGTAGGGCACCGCCCACTCGATCTCGTCCACGGTCTTCCCGGCGGCGGCCGCGTCGGCCTCCATCGCCTCGAAGCCCTTCTTGATGGCGTCCTGGTGGGAGCCGGAGAAGGCGGTGTAGACCAGGTCGCCCGCGTAGGGGTGGCGCGGGTGGACCTCCATCTGGCTGCAGTACTCGGCGGTCCGGCGGACCTCGTCGATCTGCGAGAAGTCGATCTGCGGGTCGACGCCCTGGGAGAAGAGGTTCATGCCCAGGGTGACCAGGTCGACATTGCCGGTGCGCTCGCCCTGGCCGAACAGGCAGCCCTCGATCCGGTCCGCGCCCGCCATGATCGCCAGCTCGGCGGCGGCGACGGCGGTGCCCCGGTCGTTGTGCGGGTGCACGGACAGGCAGATGTGCTCGCGGCGGGACAGGTGCCGGGACATCCACTCGAAGCGGTCGGCGTGGGTGGAGGGGGTGGAGCGCTCCACGGTCGCCGGCAGGTTCAGGATGATCTCGCGGCCCGCCTCGGGCTGCCAGACGTCCATGACGCCCTCGCAGACCTCCAGCGCGAAGTCCAGCTCGGTGTCGGTGAAGATCTCCGGGCTGTACTGGTAGCCGAAGACGGTACCGTCGCCGAGGATCTTGTCGGCGTACTCCATCACCAGCCGGGTGCCGTCGACGGCGATCTGCCTGACCTGCTCGCGCGAGCCCCGGAAGACCACGCGGCGGAAGACGGGCGCGGTGGCGTTGTAGAGGTGGACGGTGGCGCGGTGGGCGCCGCGCAGGGACTCGACCGTCCGCTCGATCAGCTCCTCGCGGGCCTGGGTGAGGACGGAGATCGTCACGTCCTCGGGGATGGCGTCGTCCTCGATGATCGAGCGGACGAAGTCGAAGTCCGTGGCGCCGGAGGAGGGGAAGCCGACCTCGATCTCCTTGTAGCCCATGCGGACCAGCAGGTCGAACATCTCGCGCTTGCGGGCGGGCGACATGGGGTCGATCAGCGCCTGGTTGCCGTCGCGCAGGTCGGTCGACAGCCAGCGGGGCGCCTTGGTGATCCGCCGGTCCGGCCAGGTGCGGTCGGGGATCTCCACGGCGTCGTAGGGGCGGTACTTGTGCACCGGCATCCCGGACGGCCGCTGGGTGACGGAGGCGGCGGTGACGGGCGTGGGGCGGCCGACGGATACGGAGTGGTCGGGCATGGCGCGGAAGGCTCCTCGGATTGTCCTTGCGGGACGGCCGACGGGGCTGCTGATCGACGTGCGCGCAGCACCGGACTCCGCGGGGAGGGGGTCGGCCTTCGCTACAGACCCTCGCCGCGGCGGCTAAGAAGAAGCAGCACGTCACGCATGGTGCTCAGCAGATTAGCCGAGACGTCCGGGACGCGGCAGGGGCGTTTCAGCATGCGGGACGGGGTCCGGGGGGACACGGAACCTCCGCACTCGTTTGTGTTAATCCCCGCGCCGGGCGCTGACAAGGCGGGGACCCGGTGCCAGATTCGGCCCATGACTACCCAGAACCACGGGATCTTCTGCGGCATCGTCCCGCCGCACGTACTCGACCGGCTGGCCCAGTCCGAGGACCCCCGGCACCACGAGCCCGCGCGCCGTACGCTCGAGCACGACGGCGTCCTGCGCACCCGTCGCCGGATCACCGCGCTGCGGGCGACCGTGGACTCCTCGGCGGGCGCCCCGTCCGACAAGCCGCAGCGGACGATCTACGACGCCGGGCACCATGAGACCCTGCCGGGCCACAAGGTGCACGCCGAGGCCGACGCGCCCAGCAAGGACGCCACGGTCAACCGGGCGCACGCCGGGCTCGGCGCCACGTTCGACCTCTACCTCAAGGTCTACGGCCGGCACTCCATCGACGGCGCCGGCCTGCCGCTGAACGCCTCCGTCCACTACGGCGAGAAGTACGACAACGCCTTCTGGGACGGCGAGCAGATGGTCTTCGGCGACGGGGACGGCGATCTCTTCCTGGACTTCACCCTCCCCGTGGACGTCATCGGCCACGAGCTGACCCACGGGGTGACCCAGCACACCGCCAACCTGGAGTACTACGGCCAGTCCGGCGCGCTCAACGAGTCCGTCTCGGACGTCTTCGGCTCGCTGATCAAGCAGTACGCCCTCGGGCAGACCACCGACCAGGCCGACTGGCTGATCGGCCAGGGGCTCCTCGGCCCGGACGTCACCGGCCAGGCCCTGCGCTCGATGAAGGCGCCCGGCACCGCCTACGACGACGACAAGCTCGGCAAGGACCCGCAGCCGGCCACCATGGACCACTTCGTGCGCACCCCCCGTGACAACGGCGGTGTGCACATCAACTCCGGCATCCCCAACCACGCCTTCTACCTACTGGCCACCGCCCTCGGCGGCCACGCCTGGGAGCGCGCGGGGCACATCTGGTACGCCACGCTGACCGGCGGGGAGCTGGCCCCGGACGCCGACTTCGCGGCCTTCGCCCGGCTGACGGCGGCCTCGGCCCGGACCCTGTACGGGGAGGGGGACGCCGTCCAGGCGGTGCTCAAGGCGTGGAGCCAGGTGGGCGTCCCGACGGCATAGGGCCGGCCGGTCCCCGATGGGGGCCTCCCGGACCGGGAGTGACCGCGAGCCACGGGGTAGGGATGACGGCATGCGTATCGTCATCACCCGTACCGGCGGTTTCGCCGGCATCGAGCGCCGGGCCGAGCTGGACACCTGCGGCCGGCCCGACGCCACGCACCTGGAGGCCCTGGCCCACCGCGCCCTGGCGCCGGGCCGGGACGTCCCCGGACATGCCCGGGGCGTCCCGGACGGCTTCCACTACGAGATCAATGTGGACGGCCGCTCGGTCCACCTCGCGGACCCCCACCTCACCGAGGACCAGCGCGAACTGATCCGTACGGTCCTGAAGGAAGGCGCGTAGCGGCTGCGGGCCGTCGTGGGCTGATCGCGCAGTTCCCCGCGCCCCTTACGGGGCGCGGTACCGCTAGAAGCCCAGCTTCCGGAGCTGCTTCGGGACCCCTCCTGCCCGCCGCCCTCGCACCGCTCGGCCCTGGGGGGCCTCACGGGCTTCGGACGGCTGCGCCGGCCTCCGGCCGGCGGTGCCGGTTCGGCTAGAAGCCCAGCTTCCGGAGCTGCTTCGGGTCGCGCTGCCAGTCCTTGGCGACCTTCACATGCAGGTCGAGGTAGACCGGCGTGCCCAGCAGCGCCTCGATGTGCTTGCGGGACTTCATGCCGACCTCCTTCAGGCGGGCGCCCTTGGGGCCGATGATGATGCCCTTCTGGCTGGGCCGCTCGATGTAGACGTTGGCGTGGATGTCCAGCAGCGGCTTGTCCTTGGGCCGGTCCTCGCGGGGCAGCATCTCCTCGACCACGACGGCGATGGAGTGCGGCAGCTCGTCGCGGACGCCCTCAAGGGCGGCCTCGCGGATCAGCTCGGCGACCATGATCTGCTCGGGCTCGTCGGTGAGGTCGCCCTCGGGGTAGAGCGGCGGGCTCTCCGGCAGCAGCGGGGCGATCAGGTCGGCCAGCAGGGAGACCTGCTTGTCGCCGACGGCCGAGACCGGGACGATCTGCTTCCACTCGAAGCCGAGCTCCGTGGCGAGCTGGTCGATCGCGATGAGCTGCTCGGCGAGCTGCTTGGAGTCGACCAGGTCCGTCTTGGTGACGATCGCGATCTTCGGGGTCTTCTTGATCCCCGCGAGCTCCTTGGCGATGAACTTGTCACCCGGGCCGATCTTCTGGTCGGCGGGCAGACAGAAGCCGATCACGTCGACCTCGGCCCAGGTGGTCCGGACGACGTCGTTGAGCCGCTCGCCCAGCAGGGTGCGCGGCTTGTGCAGACCGGGCGTGTCGACCAGGACGAGCTGGGCGTCCGGGCGGTGGACGATGCCGCGCACGGTGTGCCGGGTGGTCTGCGGACGGTTGGAGGTGATCGCGACCTTCGTCCCCACCAGTGCGTTGGTCAGGGTCGACTTGCCCGCGTTGGGGCGGCCGACGAAGCACGCGAAGCCCGCGCGGTGGGGGGCCGGGGACGGGGAGGAAGCTCTATCCATACCCCATATTCTCCCCGATCCCCCGGCGGCCTCCGACCAGCGGCCGGGCGCGGCGCCCGGCCGGCCGTGCCGGCCGGCGCTCAGCCGGCCGTGACGACCGTCCCCGGCGTCCCGTCCGGGCCCGCCAGCAGCACGGGCGTCGCGGGTCCGCCCAGGTCGCGCACGGCGGCGCGGTCCTCGTCGGTGACGGCCGTCGCCTCGGAGACCACCGCCGCCGCCTCCAGGGACTTCGCCCCACTGGCCACGGCCATGGCCACGGCCGTGCGGAGCGCGCTCAGCCGCAGCGAGTCCAGGGCGACCGTCCCGGCGACGTACGTACGGCCGGTCTCGTCACGGACGGCCGCGCCCTCGGGCACGGCGTTGCGGGCGCGGGTGGCGCGGGCGAGCGTGATCAGCTTGCGGTCTTCGGGGTCCAGGGCATCCAGGGCATCCGTCATGCCCTGGAGCATAGGGGCGCCCCCGGCGGCGCCCCCGGGCGGCCTCAGCCGGCCACCGAGTACATCGCGCCGCGCCGGCCCTCGGGCGAGGTCAGCCACGCCACTTTCTCGGCCGTGCCGGTGCCCGGGACGGGGTTGTGCAGCACGATCGTCAGATCCGGGCGGGCCGGTACGCGCAGCTGGGCGCTCTCGAAGAGGAGGTCGCCCACGAGCGGGTGGTGGAGGGCCTTGCGCACCAGGCCCGCCGGGGAAACGTCACCGCGCGCCCATAGCTCCGTGAACTCCGGGCTCGCGGCGGAGACCTCGGCCAGCACCGCCTCGAAGCCCTCGTCGCCGGGGCGGTCCGAGCAGGCGGCGCGGTAGGAGGCGACGACGCGCGGGGCGTTCTCCGCCCAGTTCCCGGCGCGCGAGCGGTAGACGGGGTCGGTGAAGAAGTCGATCAGGCAGTTCTGCCGGTTCTCCGGGCGGAACCCGAGGATCACCCGGGCGGACTCGTTGTAGGCGACCAGGTTCCAGTACGGGTCCATGATGTGCGCCGGGGAGGGCAGCCAGCCGTCGATCAGCCGGCGCAGCCCGTCGCACAGGTACTCCGCGTCGTACTCGGCCTCGGGCAGCGGCGGGTTCAGCCCGGCCAGGACGTACAGGTGCCGCCGCTCGGCGCCGCCCAGCCGCAGCACCCGCGCGACCGCGTCGAGGACCTGCGGCGAGACGGTGATGTCCCTGCCCTGCTCCAGCCACTGGTACCACGAGGCGCCCACTCCGGCGAGGACCGCGACCTCCTCCCGGCGCAGCCCCGGCGTCCGGCGGCGGCCCCCGCCGTCGGGCAGCCCCGCCTCGGCCGGGGACACCCTGGCCCGACGGCTCATCAGGAACTCGCGCAGCTCATGACGACGGCGCGGCTTCTCCTGCGTCGCTACGGTCAACTCTCCCCCTTGCCTGGTGGTGCGGCCACCACCATAAGCGCGCACTCCCCAGGGTTGTTCCGCCCGGCGGAGGGTGAACGCATGGCGATCGACTCCCCTCCTCTCACCCCCGCGGCCGGGGCCGTGTCCCCCGGCATGACCACCCGCGACAAGCTGATCCTGATGGTGCTGTGCGCGGCGCAGTTCATCGTCGCGCTCGACTTCTCCATCCTGAACGTCGCGCTGCCCGTCCTCGGCGACGACCTGGGCATGGGCCAGGCCGACCTCCAGTGGGCGGTCACGGCCTTCGCCCTGCCGTCGGGCGGTTTCCTGCTCTTCTTCGGCCGGATCGCCGACCTCTACGGGCGCCGGAAGCTCTTCCTGGCCGGGCTCGTCCTCTTCACCCTCGCCTCCGCCCTGGCCACCGTCGCCTGGGACCCGGCGGCCTTCCTCACCGGGCGGGCCCTCCAGGGGCTGGGCGCGGCCGTGCTCGTGCCGACCGGGATGTCCCTGCTGACCACCACCTTCACCGAGGGCCCGCGCCGCGAGCGGGCGCTGGGCATCAGCGGCACCCTGATGTCCCTGGGCTTCACCATCGGCATGGTCCTCGGCGGTGTCATGACCGACTCGCTGGGCTGGCGCTCCACGATGGGGCTGCTGGCGGTGGCGGGCGTCGGCATCCTCCTCGCCGCGCCCGGCCTGCTGACCGAGTCCCGGCGTGCCGACCGTCCCCGGCTGGACCTGCCCGGCGCGGTGACGGTGACGGGCGGCCTGCTCGCGCTGATCTACGCCCTGTCGACCGCCGCCCAGCGGGGCTTCGGCGGCGCGGACGTCGTCACCGCGCTGGTCGCCGGCGCGGTGCTGCTGGTGGCGTTCGTCGTGGTCGAGTCCCGGGCGGCCGAGCCGCTGGTGTCCCTGCCGATGCTGCGCCGGCGGACGGTGGCCTGGGGGAACCTGGCCGGGCTGACCACGTTCGCGATGATGTCCTCGGTGATCTTCCTGCTCACCCTGTACCTCCAGGAGGTCCTGGGGCTCTCCGCCGTCCGCACCGGCCTGATCTTCGGTGTGACGGGCGTGGCGGCGGCCCTCGCCGGGATGACCGCGCCCCGGGTCATCGCCCGTTTCGGGGCGCGCGCCACGCTGGTGACGGGCCTGCTGGTGCAGGCCGTGTGCACGGCGGCCCTGCTGGGCCTGAGCGACGGCCCGGCCGGCGCCTGGCTGGCCCTGGTGGGCTCCTCGCTCGGCTGCGTCGGCCATCTGTGGGCGATCGTCGCGTACGGGGTGACGGCGACGTCGGGGCTGCCGGACGGTGCGCAGGGGCTGGCGACGGGGCTGGTCACCAGCTCCCAGCAGGTGGGGCTGACCATCGGCATCCCGCTGCTGAGCGCGCTGGCGTCGGCGCGGGTGTCCGCGCTGCGGGACGGGGGCGCCTCGTTCGCGGAGGCGACGCTCGGGGGCGTCCGGGTGGGCGTCGGGGTCGACGCGGCCGTGGTCGCTGTGGTGGCCGTGGCGGCGTTCGTCGGTCTGCGCCGAGCGCGCTGAGGGCGGATGCCGGTTCGGCACCGCCGACCACCCCGGCGGGGGTTGCGCGCCGTCGCGGCGGAGTGAGGCCCCGGTCCCGCCCTTTCACCGTTTCCGAGGGAGCTTCGCCCCCTCGTGCCCCCGGTCCGCGGCCGTGATGAGCAAGCCGCCCAGGATCGAGACGTTCGCGAAGAACGCCACCCGGTGCTGCATCCGCTTCGCCGGGTCCTCCTCTGTCCAGTACGCGTGACCCGCCAGGGTCGTGGGCACGAGGCTGGCGGCCAGGGCCAGGGCGGAGAGCCTGGGAAGGATCCCCAGGGCGAGCAGCCCGCCCGCCCCCAGGTGCAC